>JAQXMB010000101.1 GCA_029012425.1 bacterium
AACTATTCAGACCGCATCTCGATTTCGCTAAAGCTTCATCTCGATGTGGCTTCTTGCCAAAGAAATTTCCATAAATATCGTTGTTTATGCAAGCATAACCCCGATATTTAATGAAAATTGCCTTGGCTCTGAATAGTTACATCAAATTATAGTTTAGACATCATCTCCGATACGAGCAAAAAAGGATGCTTTGAAGAAGCATGAGATCGTAAAGCGGGATTGTTTTGCGAATATCGAGGAGGGGGTCTGAACAGTTACCCCAAAAAAGATTAGAGGCTCATTTGAAAGGTATGATCTTGCCGGTAAATCGGTAAAGCATATTTTTAGATGGGCCTCTTGACATTTAAAAAGATGTTGCTATAATGTATCAAAACGATATATCAAATTGATAGATAAGGAGAATACATATGAAAAGACAAAAAATCAGAAAAGCGCTGATTTTAATCTCGCTACTGCTGTTTCCGATTACGATGAATTATTTATCGCCCTACCTGATTATTCAGGGAGCATTTGAGCATGTTGTGAACGGAAGCTTTATCGTATTTTGCATCATGCTCATTTCTTCCATGTTCCTCGGTCGCGTGTGGTGTGGGTATCTTTGTCCGGGAGGTGGCGCGCAGGAGTGCTTTGCGCAGGTGAATGAAGCCCCGGCAAAGGGAGGCTGGAGAAACAATATCAAATATGTCATCTGGATAATATGGATTACTGCAATTATCGTTTTCTATGTATTGGGAAAAGGTGATGTGCGAATTGATTTCTTCTATATGACCGATTCCGGAATTTCTGTTTCGGAAATTGCCAATTATATGGTCTACTATTTGGTACTTGTGCTTTTGACGCTTCCGGTGATGATTCACGGAAGACGCGCAATGTGCCACTATATCTGCTGGATGGCACCTTTTATGGTGATTGGCTCAAGCATCGGAAGATTTTTGCATTTGCCGCAACTGCATATCGAGGCAGATAAGAGCAAATGTATTTCCTGTAAAAAGTGTAACAAGGCATGTCCGATGGGATTGGATGTGCAGTCGATGGTTCAGGCAGAGACGACACATAAATGCACCGAGTGTATTCAGTGCGGTGCCTGTGTTGACACATGCCCGAAGCAGGCGGTAAATTATAAATTCACATGGAGGAAATCATGAAAAGACGAGTAGTAGTATACTATTCTTTAACAGATAACACAAAAGAGGCTGCAGAGACAATTGCAGGGCGGCTGGATGCGGATTTATTCCGGATAGAGACGGCAAAGCCGATGCCGCAGAGTATGGCAAAGCAGATGTTTTTTGGCGGGATGCAGGCAACCTTTTGCATGAAGCCGAAGCTGAAAGCGCTGCCGACAAATTTGTCTTCTTACGACGAGATCATTGTTGGAACGCCAATCTGGGCGAGTAAAAATGCGCCTGCAATCAATACGCTGCTTGCATCGGGTAAAGTGAGAGAGCAGGTGACCGCAGTGTTTACTTTCAGTGGAGGCGGAGATAATGACAAGTGTATGGCAAAGCTTAGCGGGAAACTTCCGAACCTGAAAGCACAGGTTGCACTGGCAGACCGCAAAAATCCGTTGGCAAAAGAAAATGAAGCGCGCTTAGTAGCGTTTCTGAAGGAGATTTTGTAATGTCGAAAAGCAGAAAAATTGACATGGTGATTTTAGGCCTTTTGGCACATGAAAATCTGACCGGCTACGACATTAAAAAGAGAATCGATTCCAGTATCAGCTTTTTCTGGAAGGGAAGCTTTGGAAGCATCTACCCTTCCCTAAGTGCCATGGAGCAGGAGGGACTGGTATGCAAGGTATCAGATGCTCCGGAGAAGCAGGGACGCGAGAAAATCTGGTATGAGATTACGGATGCCGGAAGAGAAGCACTGATTATGTGGTTGCAGGAGACGAAGGCAACCAATGATCTAAAATACGAGACACTGCTCAAAATCTTCTTTGGCGGAGTTGCCGACACCTCTGTCACGCTTGCGACTATCGAGGAATTTGAGCGTGAGACGCGCGAGACTTTACAGATTTTTTGGCTGTATAAAGCCAACCTTGAACGCGTGTTGGATAACAGGGATCATGTCTGCTACTATCTGACAGTTACCTTCGGAATAGAAACCTACGAGAGCTATCTTCGCTGGTGCGAGAAAGCGAAGGCGTTGCTTAAGAAGTATGAATGACTAGCAAACCCAATCATTAAGAATACCGCCAATGATTCATTCGAAAGAAGTGACCCGATAACCAAGAACTTCAAAATTAGGTCATCCCAACAAGCAAAAAAGATGACCGGAACAGGAGAAATCGAAGAATCAAGTCACGCCAACAAGTAAAAAAGATGACTGGAACAGGAGAAATCGAAGAATCAGGTCACTCTGACAAGCAAAAAAGATGACCGAAATAGGGGAAACCAAAGAATCAGGTCACCCCAACAAGCCAAAAAGATGACCGGAACAGGGGAAACCGAAAAAACAAGTCACTCCAACAGGCAAAAAAGATGACCGGAACGCTGAAAAACGAGGCTGCACCAAATGGTGGCAGTCTCGTTTTTTGTTTGCGAACCACGAGCATGCGTATTGCAGAGAGCCTAAGCTCTTTGCTCGCTTCTTGTCTTTGATATACAGATCGCGACACCAAAGATTGCAACAGCAGAATCATTTGTAAGTGAAGGATGTCACTTCGCTAAATGACATTTGCATTTTCTTTTTTCCGAAATATGCTAAACTTATCACAGTCAGAGAAGGCGCCCGCTTCAATAAAATGATGAGTAAAACCATTCTGTTTCAGTGGGGGTACAATCTGCGGTTGAGATCAAAGCATCAGGCGGATTGCAGGCAGTGACTGTAAGAGGAGGAAGATCCCCATTGAACTGCAGGTGATGCTGCTCATCGGAACGATTGCTTACGCAGCATTTTCCTATTGCGTGGAGTGTGCGGGAATTCAGCTGGTGCTTTCAGCTGTCTGGCTGATTACGCTTTATTGTATCGACGGCGGAGTATTCTATTACCGGCAGAAATAAGTATCAGATGTCTGGTTTTGACTGTTAATATGTGTTATCATTTCGATAAGGAAAAAGAAAAGGGGAGTTACTTACAATGATTGAGAAATTGAAAAAACAGATGCATGAGTATTTTGTGGGAAAGGAAGAGATTGTTGAGAACTTTCTCATTTGCCTGTTTGCAGAGGGACATGTCCTGCTTGAGGATGTTCCCGGTGTCGGCAAGACAACACTTGCAAGAACCGTTGCGAAGTCGGTGGACTGTGATTTTGGAAGAATTCAGTTTACGCCGGACACGCTTCCGAGTGATGTCATTGGAACCGAGATTTACAATATGAAGAGCGGAGAATTTGAGTTCCGTGAAGGTGCGATCATGCACCAGATGATCCTTGCGGATGAAATTAATCGAACCTCGCCAAAGACCCAGTCAAGTCTTCTTGAAGCGATGGCGGAAGGTCAGGTTACCGTGGGCGGGGAAAAGCATGTATTGCCACAGCCGTTTATGGTGATCGCCACACAAAATCCGGTTGATTTCATGGGGACCTATCCGCTGCCGGAAGCGCAGATGGACCGTTTCATGATGAAGCTTTCGATTGGCTATCCCTCGAAGGAGGAGGAACTTCGCCTTGCAAAAAATACCCTTGAAGGAAAGATAACCGAACAGATTCTGTCAGTTATTTCTGCCGAGGATGTACAAAGAATTCAAAAAGAAGTTCAGCATGTAACCATTACGGATGAGGTTCTTGAATATATTCATCAGATTATTGCGCTTACGCGTGCGGAGGAACGGTTTGTATTGGGAGCCAGTCCAAGAGCGTTACTTTGTCTGATGCGTGCTTCGCAGGCAAAAGCCTATTTGAATGGAAGAGACTATGTGAAGCCGGATGATGTGAAGGCAGTCGTCGTACCGACACTGCATCACCGCCTGACGCTTACCACAGAGGCAAAAATCGGAAAAGAGGATGTCGATAAGATTTTGCAGGCACTCACCGTGAAGGCAACCGTTCCGATGGGCTAAGAGGAGCTGTGATATGAGAAGAAACCGAATGATATGGGGAATTCTGTGGATATTGTCGTTGGTGGGAATCAGCTTTTTTGGCGGCACGATCAGCTATGGATTTTTTGCGGCAATGACTTTTCTGCCACTGATTTCTCTGCTGTACTTATTATATGTGTACTTTTTCTTTCATATTTATCAGGAGCTTGATAACCGGACACTGGTTGTTAATGAGACAATTCCATTTACCTTTATGCTGGTAAATGAGTATCCGTTTGCCTTTGTTGGAGTCAGAGTCCGCTTTTATTACTCTTTTTCAACAATCAACGGACTGAGTGATGATACAGAATATGAGTTGCTTCCCCGGTCAGAGATAAAAAAAGTGACAAGGCTTACCTGCAAATATCGTGGGGAGTATGAAGTTGGAATTAAGACGGTCGAGATACAGGATTATTTTCGACTGTTTCGCATTTCGTATCATAATCGCAGTGCAATTCGTGCACTCGTTCGCCCACAACTCGTGCATCTGAGCGAATTGAAGCAGATTGATATGAGCCATGTGATGCGTGAGGCAAAGCTGCATCCGACGAATCTTGATGTACTTACCAGAGGGTATGTTCCGGGCGATGATATCCGTCAGATTCACTGGGCACTCACTGCCAGAAGCGGAGAACTCATGACCCGTGAGCGGATCGGTGAGGAGCAGCAGGGAATCGGCATCATTTTGGAGACAGCCCGTTACAGTGAGAAACCCACAGATTATCTTCCTGTGGAAAATAAAATGCTTGAGTGTGTGTTGGCACTTGCGTTGTTCTTTGCCGGAAAAGGAATTCTTCTGCATACCTATCATCGAGAGGAAAAGCTTCGTATCAACAGCGTCGAGAAGATGGCGCAGTTTGATGATTTCTATAGCATGATTTCAGACATTCAGTTTGATGAACAGGAATCGCAGGAAAAGCTTTTCACAGAACTTTCTGCCAGACGCGATATTTTTATGTGTCATGCGGTGTTTCTCGTGCTGCATACATGGAGTGAAGCGGCACACCGGATGGCTTTGAAGCTGAGCGAGAATCAAGTGTTTGTTGTGGTATATCTGATTACGGAACAATTGCCGGATGATATACAGTTTGAGGAAGCGGCAAAAATAAAAGTCATTCAGATTCCTCCGAATGCAAACCTGAAGGAGGTGCTGTGATGATTGCGTATTTTTATAGCCTGATTTATGCGATGCCGGTATCTTTGCTCGCTGTTTTTGCAGGCAGATCCTATTTTGATTTTCCGGATGAATGGATGCCTGTAATTGTTCTGTCCATAGTTTTTTCAATGATGATTGCCGGCGTCAGACATATTGAGAAAAAATACAGATTCCTGATAATTGGAATTGTGCTTATATTGCTGCTCGGGGCATATTTCGTTATAAAACCGGACGAGCGTATTGTTATTTTTCAGAAGTACAAATGGATAGGATGGATGATGATTCTTGCAATCGTATCCTATCTGGTCGGGCAGCTTTTTATCACAGCAGTTTGGGTGCGCCGCATTGCGGCTGTCCTGCTCGCAGCAGGGGCGGGAATTGCTTTGTTCAAGGGGTACGAACCGGAGAAAGCGCAGGTTGCGCTGGGCTTTTTTTTGATATTTGTAATTTTGGCTGAAGAGGTGCAAAGGAGCTGGAAAAAGAGCGGACATACGAAAGCCAAAGAACACATGGTAAGTGTTGCACCGTTTCTTGCGATTGCCTGCGTGATTGTGTGCAGGTTTCCGGCTCCGCAGGAGCCCTATGACTGGAGGGTGACGCGTTTTCTGTGTGAGCTTGCAGTGGAGAGTGCAAACAGAGTTTCCGGTCTGTTATTCCATCGTGTGGAGGAGTACGGAGAGGTTGGCTTTTCCGAGAATGGCGAGATGGCCGGCACGATCGGCTCAAGCGAGAAAGAAGTGATGGAACTGACCGGAGATAGCAATAGCGGCAGTATCCTCTATCTGTCCGGAAGAAGCTTTGACGCCTTTGACGGAAGGCACTGGACGGTCACAGCAAAGGAGGATGCACCAAGCCGGCTGCTTGATACCCTCGAGACGGATTGCGCTGTTCGAAAGTATGATCCCGGATATCGCTTTGATTATCTGATTGACACAAAGGTGAATATTGAATACAGGCTGCATAATACGAGATACCTGTTTCTTCCGCCGAAAGCAGAATTGAGTGTCGCTGATATCTCGGGGTTGAAATACGAAGAGCATGAAGATCATGTACTTGCAAAAAAACGGCTTTCCTATGGAACGGAGTATAAGATATTTTTTCATCGTATGAATCGCAATGCAGATATATTCCGAGCACTTTTGCGGACGACCAAGCCCATTGATGAGGATGACTGGTATACGGAGCTTGGCAGAAAAGCGCTTCGTCAAAGGTCCGACTGCTCATACGATCAATTCATGAACTATCGGAAGTATATCAACGATACATACAAAACAGACATTGTCCTGTCGGATGAGGTGAATCAGTGTTTGGAAGAACTGTTTGAGGGTGCAGAATCAGAAATTGATAAGCTGGAGCGCATGGAGGCCTGGCTGCATTCCTTCTCCTATTCTACCACGCCCGGAAAGCTGCCGGACCATGTACAGTCACCGGAGCAGTTTCTGGACTATTTTCTGCTTGAAAAGCAGGAGGGTTACTGCGTTCATTTTGCATCGGCGTTTGCTATGCTTGCACGCGCAGAAGGATTCCCGACGCGTTATGTGCAAGGGTACTGTGTGAAGGGAGCAAACGGTAAAACGGTAACCGTGACTTCAAATATGGCACATGCATGGCCGGAGGTTTACATCGAGAATGTGGGCTGGATTCCATTTGAACCCACGCCCGGATATGAGCCGACAACACAGTGGAAGATACAAGACAGGGAGAAGACGAACCCGGTAAATTATCATCAGATTCCGAAAAAAACAGATTCCGCAGATGTTTCTTTCCTGCCTGAAACAACTGAGACAGTCCAAAAAGGAAGCAACGATAACTGGCGTATCATTCTGCTGCCGGTTGCCGGTGCAATCATATTTTTGATCCTATATCTGCTGGTGTACCGTCTGATCATTCAGAGGAAAAACGATAAACTCGATGCGCAGGACAAGGCAATCGCCCTGTGCAAGCGAAATCTCAAGCGATTGTCAATGATTGGCTGGAAGCTAAAGCCGGGAGAAACCTTGGAAGAATTCGGCAGTCGGATTTCGGAGGAAATCCCGGAGTCGGTGACCTGTTTTATTGACTGTTATGAGCGTATGTCCTACGCGCAGACGCAGATTACGCCTGAGATGCTTGCAATCATCGAAGCATCAGATAAGGAGCTTCTTGCACTGCTCAAGAAGAAAAACATGTTATACCGACTGTTTGTGTGGTAAAAGAGAAATATTAATAGTACAGCTGCCTGGAGCCGTCGATAGATTCCTGAAGATTTCGGATGGATGCATCCCATGCTCCGGGCAGATTTCTTGTCTTGATAAAATGAAACAGATTTTTCGTGTTTTTTATCAGCTCCTCACATCCGTACAGCTGACAATAACGGGTCCAGAGTGCACAGATGGGACCTTTCGAGGAGCTGTAGAACAACGGTAAAAAAGTATTCTGGCTGAGAATGCACAGCTCATGATGGAAAGAATAGCACTTGTCAGCCGTCTCGGTGGGAGAGTTGGTTGCTGCCATCTCGTTAATCAGATGTTCAAGGGTAGCAATTTCTTCGTCAGAAATCGAAGGGATTACTTTGTTCAGAATAAAATTTTCCATGAGCATGCGCATTTCAATTAAGGACTTGATCTCTTCGCGCCGCATCATGCCGCTGTTATAACTCATAATCGATACAAATGTTGCAAGCGTACTGTTCCGGCGATAATCGGAGACGAAGATTCCGACGCGCGGACGAATCTCGATAAAGCCTTTTGCGGCAACCTCTGAGAGACCGACATTTACAATCGTACGGCTGATACCCATCTGTTCGGCGAGAACGCGCTCGGAAGGCAGCTTATCTCCTATCTGAAGTCGTCCGGAGAGAATCATGGCTTCCAATTCTTTTACAAAGAGCTCCTTCAAAGAAGGGGCTTCTATTTTTTTAAATTCCATTATGCAGACCTCCTTGTGTGGCTCGTGGTAATACCACATGCCTGGATTATATCAAAGACAAAATCCGAATGCAACAAATAATGCATAAAAATACCCGAAAAATAGCGCTTTTCTTGACAAAAAAAGCGGCGGATGATATAGTCTAGACAAGAGATAACAACTGGTATTATCAGAAAGTGAACACAAACTTGTTTCTTTGATGAGATGTGTTGTGGGAGGTGCATCTCACGGAAATGCCAATTATTATTTAGGAGGAGTGAAGAAAATGGATATGGAGAAATACAATCAGTGGCCTGCGAATCATAAGCATGATGCGAACCCGAGCCAGGCAATCATTAAGCTGGGTAAGAAGATTACGGATGTAGCCGGTCACAAGCTGTTTGGGGTTAAGGTTGAAGATCCTGAGTATTGGGGTCTTGCAGAGATTATCACAGAGGAGATGGCTGAGGTGGGACTTACCATGAAGGTAAGACACCACTATACCCTGGATGAGATGTGCAAAATGAATCCGGACAAGGTGAAGAAGCTCGGAAAAGACGGATTCGAAAAGCTCCTTGAGGAGATGAGCTACATCGGACTGCTCGAGTATGACTACGGATATCATTATGATCACAACGGCCGTACGGCACCACAGTCGGAGCGCAGATATATTCTTCCGATGTTTGTTCCCGGATCGGCAGAGCTTTTCAACATGGAAGAGCTTCCGGATGGCAGCAATCCGCGTCTGAAGGATCATCCGGATGTCGCATCCTTCTTTGAGCGGATGACTTACATTCCGCTGGCAGGAATCACACAGATGATCCCGCCCGGAGGAGCCGGAGTCGGAATGCATGTAATCCCTGTTGAGAAGGCGATCTCGATGGAGAATCAGGCAATAGATATTGAGAAGCTGTCTTACTGGCTGAGCAAGTATGAGGGCAAGATTGGTGTCGGCCGCTGCAGCTGCCGTGCTTCAAGAAAAGTGATTGGTGACGGATGCGCGGATGATGATTACGGCTGGTGTATCGGAGTCGGCGATTTTGCCGATTACTGCCGTGAGACCGGAAAGGGTCATGATATCACAAAAGAAGAGGCGCTTGCGATTTTAAAGAGAGCTGAGGACAATGGTTTTGTTCATCAGATTACCAATATTGACGGCGAGAACAAGATTTTCGGTATCTGTAACTGTAATGTGAATATCTGTAACGCACTGCGCACTTCACAGTTATTTAACACGCCGAATCTTTCCCGCTCTGCATATGTAGCACATGTTGAGAAGGAAAACTGTGTTGCCTGCGGACGCTGTGTAGAGTATTGTCCCGCGGGTGCTGTGAAGCTCGGACAGAAGCTTTGCGACAGTCAGGGCAAGGAGATTACCTATCCCCGTCAGGAGCTTCCGGATGCAACAAAGTGGGGTGAGGACAAGTGGGATCCCGATTATCGTGACAACAACAGGATTAACTGTCACGAGACCGGAACGGCACCTTGTAAGACGGCTTGCCCGGCACATATCGCTGTTCAGGGTTACTTAAAGCTCGCAGCACAGGGCAAGTATCAGGAAGCCTTGGCATTGATCAAAAAGCAGAATCCGTTCCCGGCAATCTGCGGACGCATCTGTAACCGGCGCTGCGAGGATGCATGTACGCGTGGTACGATTGATGAGGCAGTTGCAATCGATGCAGTGAAGAAGTTTATTGCAGAACAGGATCTGAAGAAAGAGACAAGATATGTTCCTGAGGTAGTCATCCCCGCAAGTATCCATATGGATCATTTCGATGACAAGATTGCCATCATCGGTGGAGGACCGGCAGGACTTTCGGCAGCCTTCTTCCTTGCAGAAAAAGGATATCGCCCGACGGTATTTGAGAAGAATGAGAAGCCCGGCGGAATGCTCTATTACGGAATTCCTTCTTACAAGTTAGAGAAGGATATCATCGATGCTGAGATTGATATTTTAAGAGAGATGGGTGTCGAGATTAAGACCGGCGTTGAGGTTGGAAAAGACATCACGATTGATTCTCTTCGCGCAGAGGGATACAAGGCATTCTATATTGCAATCGGATGCAGCGCAGGACGCCGCCCCGGTATTTTAAATGATGATGCAGAGGGTACATATACAGCAATTGATTACCTCAAGGAAGCAAATACCGGTAACACCACATTCACCGGCAGGGTAGTTGTTGTCGGTGGCGGTAATGTTGCAATTGACGCAGCAAGAGTCAGCGCAAGAAGCGGGGCTGCTGAGGTGACTCAGCTTTGCCTGGAGTCTGAAAAGGAGATGCCCGCTTCCGCAGAGGAAGTATACGAGGCCGGTGAAGACGGCGTTATCATCAAAAACGGCTGGGGCCCGAAGGAGGTTCTTGTTACAGACGGTAAGGTATCAGGTATCGTATTCATGAAGTGCTTATCCGTATTCGATGAGAATCACAGATTCAGTCCGAAGTATGATGAGAACGATACCATCACGATCGCGTGTGACCGTGTGATTTTTGCGGTAGGACAGCAGATTGTATGGGGTGATCTGTTAAAGGGAACCAAGGTTGAATTCGGTCGGGGTAACGGACCGGTTGCTGACAGCCTGACATTCCAGACGGCAGAGCCTGACATCTTTGTCGGCGGTGATGTATACACCGGACCGAAGTTTGCAATTGATGCAATTGCACAGGGTCATTATGCAGCAGAATCACTTCACCGCTATGCGCACAACGGACATATGACGATTGGTCGTAACCGCTGGGAGTTCATCGAGCTGGATAAAGATAACATCAAGGTTGAAAGCTATGATAATTCTTCCCGTCAGGTGGAAGGCGTAGATGCAGCAATTGCAGCAAAGAAGTTCGCGGATGCGCATAAGACGCTGACCGAGGAGCAGGTAAAGATTGAGACGGCACGCTGCTTAGGCTGTGGTGCATCAATTGTAGATCCAAACAAGTGTATCGGATGTGGTGTATGTACAACCAAGTGTGCATTTGATGCAATTAAGCTTCACAGAGATCATCCGGAGTGCTCTACCATGATTCCTGCTGAGGATAAGTTCAAGGCGATTATCCCGTACCAGTTAAAGCGCATGGTTAACATTATCAAGAAATAAAAAGGGACTTGAAACATGCATGAATTAGGTGTAGTTTTTTATGTGATAAAAGATGTGAACAAAATTGCAAAGGAGAATCAGGTCGAAAAGGTGAACGCTGTTGTTCTTGAGATTGGTGAGGTTTCGACCGTTGTGCCGGAGCTTTTGATCGACTGTTGGAACTGGGCAGTGAAAAAAGAACCGATTCTTGAGGGGGCCGAGCTTAAAGTGGAGACGATTAAGGCGGTGACACATTGTGAGGATTGTGGAGAAGATTATGAGACGGTAAAATATGCGAAAATCTGTCCACACTGCCAGAGCGAGAACACTTATCTTTTGCGAGGGAATGAGTTCAGCATTAAGGAGATAGAAGTACCGAATGATTAATATGAGGGGGGCTGTGCATTGGGCGCAGTCCCTTTTGCCGTTTTTTAATATTTATTACGAAAACTTGTAGGAAAACATGGATCAAAATCGTTTGGTATGTGGAGAGGATCAGAGGATGAAGAAACAAGAACAGTATATGACAAAAACGCCGGTGGTCTGGATGGGAGCATTAATATGCTGTATGCTGTGGGGAAGTGCATTTCCGTGCGTGAAGATCGGATATGGGCTGATGAACATATCGGCGGAAGACACGGCGACACAGATCTTATATGCAGGTTGTCGGTTTACGCTTGCGGGAATACTAACCATAGTCATCGGCAGTGTGATGCAAAGACGCCTGTTAATCCCAAAGAAAAACCAGCTTGGAAAGATCACCTGGCTTTCCTTGTTACAGACGGTTTTGCAATATCTGTTCTTCTATGTGGGACTTGCCCATACAAGCGGAGTAAAAGCATCGATTATCGAAGGCGTGAATGTATTTGTGGCGATGCTCGTTGCGGGGTATCTCTTTAAGCAGGAACAGGTGACGCTTCGAAAAATGGCCGGCTGCTGTATCGGATTTTTGGGTGTGATTTTGGTAAATCTTGCAGGTGGAACCATTGAGGCCGGATTCCATCTGACCGGAGAAGGATTTATCTTTTTATCAACCTTCGCCTATGCATTTTCATCTGTATACATGAAACGATATGCAAAGGATAACGATCCGGTTCTGCTAAGCGGCTATCAGTTTCTGCTCGGAGGAATCATCATGGTTGTCTGTGGAGCTGCTGTTGGCGGAAGATTGACGGTGTTTTCACGGGCAGCAGCAGGAATGTTGGTTTATCTGTCTCTTGTATCGGCAGTAGCCTATTCGATCTGGGGGATTCTTCTCAAATACAATCCGGTATCGCGCGTTGCAGTGTTCGGGTTTATGAATCCGGTCTGTGGCGTGATGCTCTCGGCTGTTTTACTCAAAGAGGGCAATTCGTTGGGAATCAATGGTATCATCGCGCTGATACTTGTATGTGTGGGTATTTATATGGTAAATTGGGGACAGAATAAGACAAATGATTAAGGAGAAAGAAATCATGAAGAAAAAGATTTTTGCAATGTTACTTGTGGTTGGAATGATTTTTACAGCAGTCGGATGCGCAGGTAAAGGCGGTAATAATCAGGCGAGCCCTTACGCGGATGCAACAGAGGTGCTGACAACGGTATGGAACAATATGGGTGAGGTAGAATATCCGGTATTTGGCGGAAATTTTGAAAACAGCGTTGAGAACGCCCCCGGAAATCTTCCTGTTACAGATACGGATACAATGACATATACACTGTTGGTGCCGGCAGATGTACAGGAAAAGGTGACAAGTGCTGCAACTGTGAATCATATGATGAATGCGAACATTTTTACAGGGGCGACACTTCAGTTGGATGGAATGGATGCAAAAGATGCGGCAGAGAAGATCAAAGAAAGCTTTCTTGCCAACCAGTTTATGTGTGGTGTCCCGGATAAGCTGATCGTTGTCACAACGGGTAATTTTGTCGTATTTGCATATGGCGCGACAGACAATGTAGATGCATTTAAGGAACAGGCAGGCAAGCTTGATGGGGCGCAGGTAGTGGTAGATCAGCCTTATTTATAATTGGTAGGATCATGTGAGATGATTTTTTCAAGTATCACTTTTTTATTCAAATTTCTGCCCCTGTTTCTGATGCTATATTATCTGGCACCGGGGCGTACAAAAAATTATATACTGCTCGCAGGAAGTCTGTTCTTTTACGGATGGGGAGAACCGCGATATGTTCTTTTGATGGCACTTACGATATGTGCAGGGTATGCCCTTGGACTTTTGATTGAGCAGGCGAAGACAGACAAAGCAAAAAGAATGCTCACGGCGCTTGGCGTCGTGGGCTCTTTGGGTATATTGGGGTATTTCAAATATGCCGATTTTTTCATCGAAAGCTTCAACCGGGTGACGGGACTGAGCCTTCCGCTTCTTCGGGTGGTGCTTCCGATCGGAATCAGCTTTTATACCTTCCAGCTGCTCAGCTATCTGATCGATATTGCGAGAGGAGCGGTAAGGGCACAGAAAAGCCTGATCCATCTTGCAACCTACATTGCAATGTTTCCACAGCTGATTGCAGGACCGATTGTAAGATATCAGGACATTGAAGCAAGCCTGATGAAACGGGAGCATTCACTTCGCCGGTTTTCCGACGGAATCATGCGCTTTGCAGTCGGACTTGGAAAAAAGGTGTTGCTTGCAGATACACTGGGAGAACTTGTTGTGGAATTCAAGACGGCATCCGTGTATGATGTGCTTCTTGTGTGGCTGTATGCGCTTGCCGTTGCTTTGCAGATCTATTTTGATTTTTCGGGTTATTCCGATATGGCAATCGGGCTTGGAAGCATGATGGGTTTTGATTTTCCGGAAAATTTCAGACATCCGTTTATGGCCAAGAGTGTGACCGAGTTCTGGAGCAGATGGCATGTGACGCTTGGCGCATGGTTTCGGGACTATCTGTATATTCCGCTCGGTGGGAACCGGGTGAGCTTCGGGAAGTGGATTCGTAATATCCTCATTGTCTGGATGGCAACCGGTTTGTGGCATGGAGCAAGCTGGAACTTTGTGGCCTGGGGATTGTACTTTGCGGTATTCCTTGTGCTGGAGAAAAAGCTACTGTCGGAATTTCTGGAAAAGCACGCCATATTTGACAGAATCTACATGATTGCTGTCTTAATCGTGAGTTTTCTCCTTTTTGATGCGGCAACAATTGGAGAAGCGGGAACTATGATTGCTATGCTTTTTGGAGCATTTGGCATACCGCTATATTCAAAGATGAGCCTGTTTCTTCTGAAGGATTATGGAATACTTCTCGGGATTGCCTGTATCGGAGCAACCGTCTTGCCGCTTGAGATGATTCGGCGGATGAAAAAGAGTGTTTTGGGAGAGCGGGCTGTCCGGATTCTGGAACCGTGTTTTCTTGTGGCGGTTTTACTGCTTTCAACTGCGTTCCTCATAAACGGTTCGTATCATCCGTTTTTATATTTCAGGTTTTAGGAGGGAGTGTATGAAACGAAGAACAAGAGATCTTGTCGTTGCGATAGCAGCGATTGCTGTCATTGGTACAATTGCTGTCGCAGACATCATCCTTCCGGACCGGGAGATTTCTTACAGTGAACGGCGAAAACTTGCAAAACGACCGGAGCTTTCGGTGGAAAAAGTATTTGTAGAGCCCGGAGCATCATCCTTTATGGATGCGTATGAGACATATGCCGCAGATCAGTTCCCGATGCGGGAATGGTTTCGGAGCCTGCATGCGGCGGCCTCGCGGTATTTGCTTGGAAAACAGGAGGTAGATGGATTGTATGCGGCTGACGATTCAATCGCAAAGCTTGAGTATGAATTACACGAAGAGAGTATTTGCTGGTCAATGGATCGAATGAATGAGATTGTTGACAACTTCGTTGATGGCGGAAAAGTATATCTGTCAATCATTCCTGATAAAGGATACTATTTGGCGGCAGATGCGAACATGCCGCAGCTTGACTACGACGAATTTTATGATACCTTTCAAAAAGGTGTTGCCTGTGATCGGTTTATTGATTTGAGAGAACAGCTTTCGAAAGATAATTATTATCATACGGATTCGCACTGGAGACAGGAAAGTTTGCCGGAGATTGCAGCGTATTTGCTTGAACAGATGGGTATGAGTGTGGAATTTGATTTACATCGGGAACAGTTCAGCGATTGTTTTGCCGGTGTGTTTGCCGGGCAGTATGCGCTGCCGGTGAAAAAGGACAGTCTTTATTACCTGACAGGCGATTCGATTGATGAGCTTGTGGTTACCTGCTATGACAGTGGAAAAGCGGAACGGATGGAAGTCTATGATTTTAAGAAGGCGAAGGAAATGGATCCGTATGAGTTGTTTTTATCAGGGTCGCGCGCGCTTGTCACAATTGAAAACCCGAAGGCCCGGTCAAATCGCGAACTTGTGTTGTTTCGAGATTCCTTCTCAAGCAGTCTTGCTCCGCTTTTGGCAGCGGGCTATCAAAAGATTACACTGGTTGATATCCGATACATCAGTCCGTCAATTGTTGGAAATTTTGTGGATTTTCAGGATGCGGATGTGTTATTTTTATATAGTGTGCAGCTGTTGAATAACAGTGTGGGGCAATTTATTAAGTAAAGAGCCGGCTTCGTTGTCTGGCCCATTCGGTTGCTGGTAATCGGTCATGCTACACATACAAAACCTGCCGCCGGCAGTGGTTGTAACAGGCAACTCTCCCGCACGCATGTCTGTTCTGCTTTCGTTGCCCGACCCATTCCGATGAGCCTTAGCAAACACTAACTCGTGTTCAGCAATGGCTTCCACGAGTTATAAGTCTCATCTCCATCGTGCAAAGGCAGCAGAATCAGACACGCTTTGCTCGCGTTGCCATCAAGATTACTTCCGGTGTCACTGCTTACGCTGCCGGCAAGAATTGTGGCAGTTCCCATCAGCTGCGATTTTTGTCTGGCGAAGTGCGAGCGAATCGTAAGTGCTCTGTCTGTCATAGCTGAAAGCCGAAGACTATGTGTGTGAAAGACACATCGAGTCGAGGCTGAAGGGACAGCGAGTCACCGGCAGGCAACCGGAGCAGTCTGATGGTGACACTGTCACAAGTGAAGCCGGCAAGAATTGTGGCGGTTCCCGTCAGCTGCGATTTTTGTCTGGCGAAGTGCGAGCGAATCGTAAGTGCTCCGCCTGTCATAGCTGAAAGCCGAAGACTATGTGTGCGAATAGGACACATCGAGTCGAGGATGAAGGGACAGCGAGTCACCGACAGGCAACCGGAGCAGTCTGATGGCGATACTGCCATGTCTGAAGCCGGCTGCTTGTAGCGGGGGCATGATCGTGCCCAATAACCTGACGGGACAATATTAGAATCTCACTCGGCAGTGAGGTATGAGAGAAGAGAGGAGAAAATCATGGTAAAGCATGTAATTTTATGGACACTGAAAGAAGAATTTTCAGAAGAAGAGAAGTTCAACATTAAGAAGGGAATCAAGGAAGGCCTTGAGGGACTGAAAGGACAGATTCCCGGTCTTGTTGAAATAAAAGTAGTGATTGACTGCCTGGAGAGCTCGAATGCACAGGTGATGCTTGATTCCACATTCACAGACGAGGCGGCACTAAAAGCGTATGCCGTTCATCCTGCACATGTGGCAGTCGCAGACCAAAAAGTGAGACCATACACAGCAACCAGAAGCTGTATGGATTATGAAATGGAGTAATCAGGTTTGATGTTAGGAAATCTTATTTTCAGCCTTCGGGCAACAATGCCCATTTTCCTTATGATGGTATTGGGCTATTATCTGAAAAAAATCAAATGGCTTGATGAGCAGACAACAAAGACGCTGAACAATCTGGTGTTCCGGGTGTTTCTTCCGGCACTGCTTTTTATGGATTTAGCGAAACAGGATTTCGGAGCGATCTGGGATACATCGTTTGTGCTGTTCTGCCTTGTGGCAACACTGCTTAGCATTGTGATATCTGCCGGCCTCTCCCTGCTATGCAAAGACCGGACAGATCGGGGAGAATTCATTCAGGCATCTTACCGAAGCGCCGCAGCGACGCTTGGAATCGCATTTATGACGAATATCTATGATAATGCAGCGATGGTTGCGCTGATGATCATCGGTTCTGTGCCAATTTACAATACAGTAGCGGTATTGGTACTGTCATTAACTTCGCCTGAGAGCACCGCGGAAAAGAATACAGTGGTGCTGATGAAAAAGACTTTGAAAAACATTGCGACCAACCCGATTATTCTTGGAATACTGGTTGGACTAATCTGGTCGGTAGCAAAGCTGCCGCAGCCGCCAATTATGGAAAAATCGATTACATATCTCGGAAATATCGCATCGCCCATGGCATTGATTGCGCTCGGCGCATCGTTCGAGTTTTCAGATGTCCGAAAAAAACTGGATGCAATACTTTTGGTCAATTTCAGTAAACTATTCCTGTACTGCATGCTCTTTTTGCCGGTTGCCATCTGGCTGGGATATCGTGATGAAAAGCTTGTTGCTGCGCTGATTATGCTTGGATCTGCAACCACGAGCAGCTCCTTTATCATGGCAAAAAATATGGGACACAAAGGAACACTGTCGTCCTGTGCAGTCATGACAACCACATTGCTCAGTTCTTTTAGTCTTACGCTATGGCTTTTTGTGTTAAAATCATTAGGATATATTTAAAATGAAGGGGATCCGTTTGAAAAATCAGGCGGGTCCTCATTGCAATTGGACAACAAGCTATGTATAATAGCAATTGGTGGAGTTTATTACTTTACTATAGGAGAGTAAAATGAAGGAAGTTTCAAATTGTGATTCGTGTGTGAATTATGCATATGATGAGGATTATGAGTGCTATGTATGTGATATGAATCTCGACGAGGATGACATGGTACGATTTTTGACGGGCACTTTTGACAATTGCCCGTATTATCAGTTAGACAATGAATATTTGATTGTGCGGCACCAAATGTAAACGCATCAATCGTAGATATTATTAAGCAACACAATGGAGGAAATATGAAGAAACATTTACATAGAGCGGTATGCTGTGGGCTGGTAGTGGCATTGACATGGTTGGGCACTACACCGTCTTTCGCTGATACCGCATCTTCCGGGGAGATTATCGAAATGGATGACATCCAGCCGATTGCACCGGAGGAAGGAACGACTGTGCCTGTAGATGAGATGACAGAACCGCAGCCTGAGACACTTGGAGTGCCGGTCATTCAATCGGTGAGTACAACGAAGGAAGGTCTGGCCATCAATTGGGAGGAAGTGCCCGGTGCACAGGGATATGTCGTATGCCGCAGTACGGAGAAAAAGTCGGGATATAAGCGTATTTTCACGGTTAAGGAGCAGATTACCGGTTGGGTTGATACAACAGTTGAACCCGGAACAAAGTATTACTATAAATTGCGTGCATATCGAAAAATAGATGGAAAAACAGAGACTTCAGCCCGCTCGAAGGCCTGCTCGAAATGGACGGCTTCACCTGCGCCGGAGAATGTTACCGCTGTACAGGAAAGTGCAACAGGGGTTGGCGTTTCCTGGGATGCATCAAAGGCGGCTACACAGTATCGCGTTTATCGCGCGCCTGCCGGAAGTAAAACCTATACGAAGATTGCGACAAAATTGACGGAGTGTTTTTACACGGATACAGATGTTGTTGCCGGAGAGACCTATTCATATAAAATCGTGGCAGTGCATGGATCGCTGGTAAGCGGAAAGAGCAAGGAGGCTACGATTCAGATAAGTAATATTGCAACGAATACAAGAACGCTTCTGCTTGGCCCGGGAGTGACAGCACAGCTTTCTGCAACAAGTGACCTGGAAGGTAAGCCTGTGTGGGAAAGTCAGGACGAGGCGATTGCCCGTGTCAGCGCGGACGGACTGGTGGAAGGTGTTGCGCCGGGAGTCACGCATATTTATGTAACGATTGGCGGAGCGATTGCGTCTGTTAAGGTTACTGTGACCGACTGTGCAGTGAATGGAATAGATGTTTCCCGCTGGCAGCAGACAATCAACTGGAATAAGGTGAAAGAATCCGGAGTAAAATTTGCCATGCTTCGGTTGGCGTATTCCCAATTAACAGACAGTGAGTTTGAAAACTATTACCTTGGCGCGACAAATGCCGGAATTCCGGTTGGCGTGTATTGCTACACAAAGGCAAAGACGGTGGAAGACGGAGTGGCAGAGGCGCAGAATCTGATTGAAGTGCTTGACGGAAGACCGCTTACCTATCCGATTGCACTGGATTTGGAGGACGGAAAGATACTTCAGAACATGTCTCAGGCAAAGCGGGCAGAGCTGATTACAACCTTTAAGGAAATTGTCGAGGATGCAGGATATCAGTTTGTGCTGTATGCAAATCTGAACTGGTTGAACTATTATGTGGATCAGCAGATGTTGGAGGATAACGATGTTGATATCTGGATTGCGCGGTATCGTGACCAGAGCCTTGGACACGGATATACCGGAAACGGGAATGTGCGTCTGTGGCAGTATACAGATAAGGGAGAGATTGATGGAATCCTAGATCCCTCCGGGAAATATATCAAAGTGGACTTGGATGTGAATTATGAGGAATATTTCTAAGGATGCACCAATTGGCGTCTTTGATTCAGGTGTGGGAGGTATCAGTATTCTCAAAGAACTGATAAGAATCCTTCCGAATGAAAACTATATCTATCGCGGAGATTCCGCAAATGCACCGTATGGACTAAAGTCGTTGGAACAGGTGCGCGAATTGACATTTCAGCATACAAAGGAACTGCTCGAAGAAGGGGCAAAGGCAATTGTTGTTGCATGTAATACAGCGACAAGCGCAGCCGTGCGCAGCATGAGAGGGATGTATCCGGACTTGCCGCTTGTTGGAATCGAACCGGCGCTAAAACCGGCTGCTTTGCAGAAGGAGCATCCAAAGGTTGTCGTCATGGCAACGCCCATGACGATTCGCGAAGAAAAATTTCAGTCGCTGATGAAGCGGTTTGAAGATCAGGCACAGATTTTTCCGTTGCCGTGTCCCGGACTTATGGAGTTTGTGGAAGCAGGTGAATTAGAGGGAGAACGACTGGAGCGATTTTTGGAGGAACTGCTTTCCCCTTATTTAGAAAAAAATATCGATTCCATTGTGCTTGGCTGTACCCATTATCCGTTTGTCAAAAAAACAATTCAGCGATTGGCAGGAGACCGGGTAACCATATTTGATGGTGGAGCCGGTACAGCGAGACGGATGAAATCTTTGCTGGAACAGGCAAATTTGCTTAACCCATCTGATGAAGAGGGGTTTGTTCAGTTTGAGAACAGTCTCGGGACGGAGGAAAAATTTGTACAGTGCGAAACACTGTTACAGTGGGAGATTTAATAAATGAATAGAAAGAAACAGATATCACGGCTGACCAAGGCGTTTGCCGTGATTATGATGGCAATACAGCTTGCCTTTACAGGTGCCGTGCCGGCAAGCGCTTCGACTGTCTGTGCGGTAACCACGGAGTGGGAGCAGTTTCAGTGGGACTGCTACAGCAATGACTACTATTACAGTAAGCTTTCAGAAGAAGAGCAGGAACTGTATGAAAAACTGGATGCCGTCTGCGGACAACTGTTAGAGTCAAATAAGGACGCAAATGTTTACAGTGTTAAGGGCGTAACACGCTATGGAACACCGATGGTTGATACAACAGACCTTTCCAAAACACAGATTGAGAAAGTTCAGACTGCATTTTTATATTCCAACCCGCAGTATTATTTTTTGAATACCATTCGATATACTACAAAAAACAAATGTGCACTTGGAATTTACGAAGCATTTGTTTCGGGAAGTGTGCGGACAAAAGCGAATGCACGGGTCGAAAAGCAACTGAAGCAACTGCAAAAGCAGGTTATGGAATCAGAATATCTGTATGAGACGGAAAAAAGTATTCACGATGTTCTCCGAAACAATATTCGATATGGGGACGATACGCTCATTACAAAGGACTCCAGTGACAAGAAATTCTATCAAACGATTTATGGCGGCTTAATCAACAAAGAAACCGTGTGTGCCGGATATACGAAGCTGTATGTGGCACTTTGCAATTATTTTCATATTGATTGTATTGCGATTAACAGTAAATCACATGCGTGGAATATGGTGCGTTATGGAGAAAACTGGTATCATGTAGATGTGACCTGGGATGAAAATACTGATTCAGAAATGTTTTTTCATTTGACTACCGGTCAGTTATTGTCAAAGGATCAAAAACAATCGCATGTTGCGCACGGATTTTGGAGTGGATTGGCACCGGAGGCTGATGTGACATTCGACGAATCGCTGCAGACCTGGAAAGGCTTGAAAATGCCGGAGGTAACAGTAACATATACCGCAAGCGGATTGACAATCAATATGAGCGCGACAGAGGGGGATGTATATTACTCGCTCGACGGAACGCATCCGACGGAGGACGATATTTATACACATCCGGTTGTGCTGAATGATGCCGGAACCTACCGATTGACTGCCGTGGCAAAGAAGGACGGATATGCGGACAGCTGTTTTTTGATTATTCCTGTGCGAATCGCACCGGGTACAGCTTCCATTACTAAGGCAGTAAATGCGTCGGGAAATAAGATCCGGGTGCAGTATCGTTCGAGTGAAGCGTGCGATGGCTATGAGATCAGCTATGCTTCGAAAAAGGATTTCCGTAACCAGAAAACAGCCAAGGTGACCGGCAAGACGGTTACCATTAAGAAGCTGAAAAAGAATACAGCCTATTATGTTCGCGTTCGGGCATATCGCAAAGATGTAAATGGCAAACTGTATTACACATCTTATTCTAAGGTGAAGAAAGTCGTTGTAACAAAATAGAGAATAAGTAACCGAAGTAACATGACAGATTTACAAAATAAGAGAGAGACGCCATGGCAAATAAAACCAGACAGAAAATCCAAAAACTGAAGAAAAAGAAGGTGTGGCCTTCCATTCTGTTCATGCTCATTTTTTTGATGCTTTTTGCATTCCTTGTTATTTTGGGAATTGAGATTGCAATCCATTATCTGATCAATGGGAAGCTGGAAGAGTTCTCAAAAGAGACAGCTGCCGTTCAGACCGTTATCGATTCCCACATCGACGAAGGCGAACATATCGAAACGATTGTGAGGAAGATGCAGCAGGAAAGTGACGATTTCATTGAGCTGTATGTGTTAAACAAGGAAGGTCAGGAATTGATCTCTACCGGAAAAAGCAAGCCGGATTTTGGCAGGGTGATTCATTATGAAGGGGATAGAATGTATGTCCTTGTGGCAGACAGCAATATGAAAATTGATTCCGAGAAGCATATCTCCCAAATTGTTGGAATGTCTCTGCCTGAACTGCTTACGACTCCGTTTGAGGAAAGACCGGATGCATTTTCAAAAGAACTGTGGATGCGTCAGCCGATTATTCATCAGGAGTACTGGCTCAGACTGCCGATGCAGCACACCTGCTATCAGGTATATGCAAAGTGCGCCCTGACGGTTTCCAGACAGGCGATGATGACGATGGAGCTGGGCGGACTTTTTGTGCTGTTTCTGTTACTGATGCCGTTGATCTATCTGCTTGTGAATCTGATATCTACTGTGCGTATGCAGCGTCAGCTGACACAGATTTTATATATGGATCCGGTGACCGGCGGACATAACTGGTATTACTTCAACTCAAAGGTCGGATATCAGCTCTCCTGTCGCTCGGCGGCACGAAGGAGCTATGCACTTGTGGATTTACATATGATGCATTATCAGAATTACTGTGCCTGCTATGGAACGGCGGAAGGTGAAAATCTTTTAGAGGCAATCAATGAGTTCCTTAGCACGCGTCTTGCAAGAAGAGAATATTATGCGCGTCATGAGGGCGCAGATTTTGCGATGCTTTTTGAATGTCCGAGCGAAGAGGATTGTACAAGGAGACTCCGGACACTGATGGCAGAGCTGCCCGGCTTGAAACCGGATAAGCTGGCACATTTCCGCGCGGGTGTCTACATGATTGACCCGGCAGAACAGCCGGATCGTTTCCGTATTGCGACAAGAAAACATGTGGATGTCGACCAGATGTACAGCTATGCAATGGCTGCACGAACCACGGCATCCGGACAGAACCGGACACAGATCTCTTACTTTAATCAGCTGCTTTTGGAGCAGCAGAACTGGGAGCGCTGGGTAGAGGACGAAATTGATACCGCTTTGATCTCAGATGAATTTAAGGTATATTTGCAGCCGAAATACAACCCCACGAATAATCGCCTTGTTGGTGCAGAAGCGCTGGTTCGCTGGATCAGTCCGGAGCGGGGAATGATTACGCCTAACCGCTTCATCCCGATTTTTGAGGCAAATGGTGGAATTATGAAGCTGGATGACTACATGATTTCCCATGTAGCAAAATTGCAGGCGCAGTGGAGTATTGAAGGTAGAAAAACGGTGCCTATTTCAGTTAATGTATCGCGGGTACATTTTTCTGTGGATAATCTTGCAGAGCATATTCGTGAACTTGTCGATGCCTATGGCCCGAAGCATGATCTGATTGAGCTTGAGGTGACAGAGAGTGCGTTCTTTGATGATAAGAACTCCCTTATTCAGACGGTCGAGCAGCTGAAGGCATATGGATTTGCTGTCTCGATGGACGATTTCGGTGCAGGATATTCTTCTTTGAATTCTCTGAAAGATATTCGGCTCGATGTTCTCAAACTGGATGGAGAGTTTTTCCGGGGAGATGATTCTCAGGGAAGAGGACGAATTGTTGTACAGGAGGCAGTCATGCTCGCACGGGCGCTCAACATGCGAGTTGTTGCAGAGGGAATCGAAGAAAAGGAACAGGCTGACTTTTTGGCAAGTATCGGTTGCGATATGATTCAGGGATACTACTATGCAAGACCGATGCCGGTGGATGAGTTTGTGGAACTCATGGAACGCGATGCATAAATTGCAGAGAGGAATGAGGTGCAAAGATGTATACATTGCTAATGGCAATTAATTATATAGGAATCGTTTATCTGCTCATCGCAATCGGGCGTGTGGCAAAGCAACGACAGTCAAAGCTTCAGATGCTGGTTCTTCTTGTAATGGTAGCCACACTGATAAACTTTGTGGGTTATTCATTCGAGATGCGCGCGAAAACACTCGAACAGGCAGTTTTGGCGGTAAAGCTGCTGTATCTTGGAAAGCCATTTATTATTATGGGCATGTTCCTGTTTGTTATGGAGTACTGCAGAGTCAATATTCCGGCCAGACTGGTGCGTATCCTTGAGGTTATTCATGCCGGTGTGTTTCTGCTTGTTTTCACCTGTGAAAAGCAAAGATTGTTTTACAGCGATATACAGTTTGTGCAACAGGGAATTTTCCCGCACTTAAAGCTCGGACACGGACCGGCCTATCTGGTGTATCATGCCGGAGTAGTCGGCTATCTCATATTTATGTTTCTGATCTGCCTGAAACGATATTACAGCTCGAAAAATGAGTTTCAGCGTATGCAGCTGAAGCGGCTCATGAATATGTTTGGTATTATGTTCAGCGGATTCGCATTGTTTATGTTTGGTGTAACCGGCGGATATGATGCAACGCTTGTCTCCTATCTGATTTGTACATTTATGCTGGTAGATGCAGTTACAAAAGGAAGAATGCTTGATACGCTGGCGATTGCGAAGGATATGGCCGTTGATGAGCTTTCTGATGGATTGATTGTATTGGACCAGGATAACGCATTGCTGTACCGGAACCATCAGGTGGATGAGCTTTGGGATTTGTCGATCCCGTCTACCAATCAGGCAATTTGGAACAAGTTAGACGATTGTATTATTGACAGCAGGAATCTCGAGCGTAATCGCAGGGTTTATGAGGTGAGCAGCCGACTGCTGACCTATGACAATCTGTATTACGGCAAGATGTATGTTCTTCGAGATGTAACAGAAGGTTTTCATTATGCACAGCATGTTACGGATCAGGCGAAAATCATGCAGGCGCTCAAGGAACAGGCTGAGGCTGCTAACCAGGCAAAATCAAGCTTCGTATCCAACATGTCGCATGAGATTCGTACACCGATGAATGCGATTGTCGGAATGACAGAGATTTTACTTCGTGAGGATTTATCACCGCAGAATCGGGGATATTTGAATAATATCCGAAGCTCCGGAAAGGCATTGCTGAATATCATCAACGATATCCTTGATTTCTCGAAGGTTGAATCCGGAAAACTGGAGTTGTTTGAAGAAGAATATCGGCCGATGTCGTTACTCAGTGATCTGAGTATGATTTTCCTGACGCGAGTCGGAGAAAAGCCGGTGGAGATTCTTTTTGATATCGATGAGAATCTGCCGGAGTGCATCTACGGTGATGTACTTCGTATTCGACAGGTTATTGTGAACCTGATGAACAATGCGATCAAGTTTACCGAAGCGGGATATGTTAAGCTGAAGATTTCCGTGGCGAAGGAAAGTGAGTATGATCTGGTGTTGTTCGTCTCCGTAAAAGACAGTGGACAGGGAATCAAGCCGGAGGATCTCGGTAAACTGTTTAATTCCTTCTCACAGGTAGACAGTAAGAAAAACAGAAATATTGAGGGAACGGGTCTTGGACTTGCCATTTCCAAACAGCTTGTTGAGATGATGGGTGGAACGATCGGTGTGCGAAGCGTATATGGAGAGGGAAGTGAGTTTTACTTCAACATTCATCAAAAGCGCGTAAGTCCGGAGCTTGCGACGGTATTAAAACCGTCAAAACGCCTGCCTCGCCGTGTGGCCGGTCTCTTTATGGCAGAACCGCTCAACGGAAATCTGTTGCGGCTGTGTGAGCAGTTTGGTATCGACTATATCGCCTGCGATGAGTCCGGATGCCCGACAGAAGCAGTCGAATACTACTTTACGGATATACCCTGTGCAGAGCATTATGAGGTGGCAGAGAACAAAGAGATTTTTGGAAATGTTGTTGTACTTCGAAACCCGTTGCTTGAAAAATGCGAGATTCCCGGAACCATGAATGTCAATAAGCCGCTGTATACCATGAATTTTGTACAGCTTTTGAATTATGAGCCGCTTGAACAGGCATGGTTTGATGAAGAAACACAGGATTTCTGTGCACCGGATGCGAAGATTTTGATTGTCGATGACAATGAGATGAACCTGAAGGTGGCAGTTGGATTGCTTGAGCCGCTTGGCATGCAGATTGATGTAGCCAATAGCGGAAAGAGAGCGATTCAGTTATTGGAGAAGAAACAGTATCATATCATATTTATGGACCACATGATGCCGGTGATGGATGGCGTGGAGACTACACAACATATTCGCGAAATGGACGGAGAATACTTCAAGAATGTGCCGATTATTGCTCTTTCCGCCAATGCACTTGCCGATGCGAGAGCGCAGTTTGTTGAAGCCGGCATGGATGATTTTGTTGCAAAGCCGATTGACATTAAAGTGATTTCCGGAAAGATTCGCCAGTATTTGCCGAGAGAGCTTGTGATAAAAGGAACGGCTCCAAATCCTGTTTCAGATCAGACGATAGAAGAGACGCAGACGAAGGTGGAGGAAGCTTATCCTGCGCTTGGCGACATTGATGCAGAGGAAGGCATTCGCTGTTGTGGAAGCAGAAAGCTTTGGGAAGAACTGCTCGGTGATTTCTACAAGCTGATTGATGTGAAAGCAAATAAAATAGAGCAGTGTCTTGCCGATGGACTGATTCATGACTACCAGATAGAAGTACATGCACAGAAGAATACTGCTCGTATGATTGGCGAGAAGGAATTGTCTGAATGGTTTATGCGGATGGAAGACGGTGCAAATCGACAGGATGTAGCCCTCTTGGAGGCTGAGACTCCCGCACTGCTGGAAAAATACAGAAGTTACAAGGCGATCCTTGAACCCATTGCGAGGGCGCAACGAAACAGTGAGCAAAAGCAGGTTTCTACTGAGAAGCTTTGTGAACTGTTACATACCATTCACGATGCGATCGATCAGTTTGACATTGACGGAGCGGATGAAGCAATGAAAGAGTTGGAAAGCTGCAGCATCCCGTCCGAGTGTGAGGCACTCATGGATACGCTTCGGGTAAATATGGCTGATGTTATGATGGACGAAATACTGACAACCACGGATGAGATGATGAAGCTGCTGTCATAAAAGGAGGTTAACATGCAAAAAAATATATTGATTGTAACCGAAATAAAAGGATATCTGATGCTCAGTCTCAAGGAACGCTTTGAGCAGGACGGCTACGAGGTAATCACGATGACTGCGGATATTGACGAGCTGAGTAAGGTGACGGAAGAGATTGGCGGAATACTGATATTTGCAGATGAGCATCTTGTAACGCAAAGTCAGGCATTGGTTTATTTGAAGGATTGGGCTGCCGAGCATGACAAACCGATTTTTGCAATTGGTTCGAATGACGAGTTGGCAGAGATTACTTCAATTATGACTGCACCGATGATCAGCGAGAAATTTATTCGCCCGATTAATGTGAATGATTTGGTTAAAGCAGTGGATACTTTTCTTAAAAAGTTCTACAGCGATAATAAGAAAAAGATTCTCGTTGTAGATGATTCCGGAGTAATGCTGCGAAATGTGAAGGCATGGTTAGAAGATAAGTATCAGGTGTTTCTTGCCAATTCAGGTGCGATGGCAATTAAATATCTGGCGATTAACCGGCCGGATTTAGTGCTTCTTGACTATGAGATGCCGATTGTTGACGGAAAACAGGTGCTTGCAATGATTCGCGCAGAGCAGGAGTTTGCTGACATGCCGGTTATTTTCCTGACCAGTAAGGATGACAAGGAAAGTGTGTTGCAGGTTATGTCCTTAAAGCCGGAGGGATATTTGTTAAAGACAATGTCGCCGGATAAAATCAAGCAGACCATAGATGATTTCTTTGAGAAACGAAAAGGAAGATAGCGTGAAAAGAAAGCTTGCGATTTTGGCATTTACTGACCGGGGGGTTGCATCCGGTGAGCAGATTACACAGCGTTTCAGCGATAACGGGTGGGAGCTTACCAGGCTTGCACCCGTAAGTCATTTTCGGGATGGCTGGCGGGGATTTGAGAAATTAGACCTTGTAATGGAGGAATTATTTCTTCATCAGGATGCACTGCTTTTCATCGGGGCGACAGGTATTGCGGTTCGAAGCATTGCATCATTCGTGGCGAGTAAGCTCAGCGATCCGGCAGTTCTTGTTATGGATGAGGACATGGAGCATGTGATTCCGCTCCTGAGCGGTCATGTCGGGGGCGCGAACGAATTGGCGCGTCAGTTGGCGGTGGTTTGTGGTGCAGAGCCGGTAATAACGACCGCAACCGATCGAAAGGATGTATTTTCAGTTGATACATTTGCGAAAAACAACCAGCTGACAATTGTTGAGAAGGATGAGATCAAACACCTGTCGGCATCGCTGTTAAAAGGGGAACCGATTGGTGCACTCACACCAAAATGTGGATTTGTAGTGTCAAAAGAGATAAAAGGACATCCATTTTCTCATACCCTTCATCTGGTTCCGCAGGATTTCGTTGTCGGGATTGGATGTAAAAAGGATAAACCCGTTGAGCAGCTGAAAGAATTTTTGCAGGATATATTTTCAGAAAACGGCTGGTCAATCTATCGGATCAGAGCATTTGCCTCGATAGATAGAAAGGCGCATGAGAAAGGTCTTGTTACATTGGCAAAGCAGATTGGAGTTCCGTTTCTGACATTTCCGGCAGATGTTCTGGCAAACCAGAAAGGCGATTTTTCACATTCGGATTTTGTTGAACAGACCATAGGCGTTGGGAATGTATGTGAGAGAAGTGCGCTGGCGGCAGCAGTGAGCGAGGGATGGATGGAAGCTGACGCGATATTTGATAATTACAGTATGTTGAGAAAACACAGCCGCGATGGCATGACAATCAGCGTGCTTTCGTTATCCGGTATCAAATAACAGACCGGTTGAATAATGTAGGGAGACATTTATGAAAGATCAGAAGACACAGCTAAACGAAGAAAAAGAATTAAAAATGGATAAGAAAACAGAAGTATCGGCTGAGACAGGGGAGCCTGATGATGAGGATGCGGATGGAGAACTGATTCCTGAGGAAAGTATGCAGGAACATTTGTATAATAAGGCAAACAAGCGTATGGGATTTGCACCGCATATGTATCGCCGGGAGGATCAGGCTGATATGTACCGTCAGGCAGCAGAATTGTTTGGTCAGGTACCGGGTTTTGAACAGGCAGATGAACTCCGGGAAGAGTGCTTAAAGGAGGCTGATCGATATCGAAATCTGTATATCAAAGAAGCATCTGAACTTGCACAGAAAGTAGTTTTGGAGGCCGCTGATCTGTATTCATGCAGCAAAGCGCAGAATTTGATTGATGCAATTTCTGCTGAATGCGATCTGTCATCCCTGCAGGAACAGCTGGATGTCAAAATAAAAAAGCAGCAGCGAAAAGCAAAGTGGATCAATTATTTGAAAAAAATAGCAATTGTTGTAGCTATTTTGGCGATAATAATCGTTATTATATATGTAAGGGCGGAAATGGGAGTGAAAATCACAATGCCCGTATAAAAAGAAGAAGGAAAGAGGAAGTAAATGATGAGCGAAGAAGTAAAGGAAGAGATCAAGCTGCCGGATGATGCAGCAGAAAATGGTAAGAAGACGAAAACGAAGAAAACGAAACAGAAAAAGGTTCCGGTTGGAATAATTGCCGGAATTACATGTGCCGTGCTTGCAGTCGGAGGACTTGGGGCAGGTATCGGAATGGGTATTTCCTTAAGCCGCGAGCTGATCGGGCAAAACGAGAAACAGTATGAAAAGGTAAGTCGCTTTATCGATGATGAGCGCGAACGCCAGGCGAAGGAAGAGGAAAAAGAGAGCGAATATCAGGAGGATGGATTTAAGGTTGCGGAACAATATGAGATTCGAAGCACTACACATATTTCTGATGCATATAAGAACAATGATCCGAGTGCATTGAGCGAGGAGGATCGTGAGACTTATGACATGGCAAAGGCAATTCTTGATGAGATCATTAAGGATAATATGTCGGTCTATGAAAAAGAAGTAGCAGTTTATGACTGGATGTATAACAATATCGGACAGGGAAGCGGACATGTGATTGCACTTCCCGGAGCAAGCAGCAACTCCTTTACGCCGCATGATGTATTGAAGTCGCGCAGTGCAGTATGTGTGGGATACGCGACAACCTTTCGTATGTTTGTAAATATGCTGGGTATGGATTGTCATATTGTACATAACGATTATCATTCATGGGATATGGTTCAGTTGGACGACAATGAGTGGTATCAGCTGGATATCTATAGCGATGTATCCGGCCATACACAGTATCGCAACTTTAATATGACAGATGAGATGGCAAGAAACGGACATGATTGGGATGGTTCTTCCCTGCCGGAGGCAAAAGGCTATACCTATTCTTATGCCGTACAGAATGCAAAACCGATTGGCGGGCTGATGGAAGTGCCGGCAAAGATTCGAGAGATGCTGTCTCAGCCCGGAAGCCGTGGTATATACTGTAAATTCCCTAAGAAGCTTTCGGAGGAGGATCTGGCGCTTGCGGATCTTATGATTTCCCAGTGTCAGTCAGCAGCATATGTGCTTCCGGAATTAAACGGAAGAGAAATTACGGCTCGTTGGTGCGCGGCAGAAGACGATACCTATATTCTTGAGGTATATACCATGGATTACAGCGGCAGCAGCAATATGTTTGATGTCGATTACGATCTCGCACAGCGGATGATTGATACAATTAATCTGGCCTTTGGTTCAGAACTGATAAATCCGGTTACTCCGAAGGAGAATCAGCAGGAGGGCGAAAATCAGGCTGTAACTGAGACCGAAAGCAAAACGGATGGTGCTTCCACGGAAGAAAATACCTCCGAGACTCAAACAATTACAGGAGAAACTTCGAACCCGAAAAGTGCCGGGGAATTAGAAAATCTGGATCCGGAGAAAAATGCTGCGGAAAGCGAAAGCGTAGAAGAGGCAACCGGAGTTGATTCCAATGAGACGACAGAGAAAATTGTAGACTAGGAGCAGAAAGACATGAAAAAGAAAAGTAGAATCTGGGCAGTGCTTTTGACTGTGCTCATATCTTTTGGAAGCATGGGCTGTGGTGCCAAAGAGGAAGCACCGCAAGAGCCTGCTTCACAGGAGATATCCATCGACCTGAATGCACTGCGCGAGGCAATGCTTTCAGCAGATACAACACTTCCTGACATGAAGCTTAGCACAAGCGATGATGTACAGGCGGAACTGGCATTTGGCGGAGTTTCGGATTTCGCATATGATCGCATCGGTGCATATTTCTATGCGTTTGCACCGGACGGAGGTGCACAGGAGATTGTTGTAGTAGAGTTAAGGGATGCATCAGATGCAGCAGCGTGTATGGATTCGTTCCATGATCATATTGAGTTTCGAAGAGGTGTGCTCGCAGAGTACGCACCGGATCAGATACAACTGTTGGACAGTGCCGTTATCACGAGAAGCGGAAAGTATGTCACACTGATTATCAGTGAAAAGAGCGGACTCGTGCAACAGGCATTTAAAGGATTTTTTGAATAACAATTACAAATAACAAAAAAGAGCAGGCGGAGGGAAAGACGATGGTTTTTAGCAGTATCATATTTTTGTGTGGTTTTCTCACAACCGTGCTGCTCTTATATTATGTTTTGCCGAAGAGCATGAGGAACGGATGGCTGTTTTTGACGAGTCTATGCTTTTATGCATGGGGCGAGCCACGCTATGTCCTGATCATGCTCTTTTCGACTTTTTTCGACTATGGAAACGGAAGATTGATTGAATATTTCCGAAAAAAAGAGAAACCGGCCATACTTCCGCGACTCGTATTAATTGTATCAATTATCGGGAACCTTGGTATTTTATGCTTTTTTAAATATACGGATTTTGTGATCGGAACAATCAATCATCTGACAGGTTCCTCATTGGAGCTGCTTCGGCTGGCACTGCCGATTGGAATATCCTTCTACACCTTTCAGACGATGTCGTACACGATCGATGTGTACCGGGGAGAGATAAAAGCACAGAAGAATCTGATTTCATTTGGCATGTATGTGTGCCTGTTTCCGCAATTAATTGCAGGACCGATTGTCAGGTATCGGGATATAGAGCATCAGGTTGATACGCGCGTACATACACCGGAGCGTGTGGCTGCCGGCATGCAGCGGTTTTTAATCGGACTTGCAAAGAAGGTGCTCCTTGCTAATCAGATTGGAAGGCTTTGGGACGAAGTACTTGGCATGACAGGAAATGGATTGACAACTGCGATGGCATGGTTTGGAGCAATTGCATTTACTTTTCAGATCTATTTTGATTTTTCGGGCTATTCAGATATGGCAATCGGACTTGGACAAATGCTCGGATTTACATTTCCTGAGAATTTTGACCACCCGTATGAAGCGACAAGTATTACGCAGTTTTGGCGAAAGTGGCACATCACGCTCGGAAGCTGGTTTCGCGAATATGTGTATATTCCGCTTGGCGGGAACCGAAAAGGGCTGGCAAGGCAGATTTGCAACCTGTTTGTTGTCTGGTTTTTGACGGGACTTTGGCATGGAGCAGGATGGAACTTCGTGCTGTGGGGACTTTATTATTTCGTGTTGCTTTTGTTAGAAAAAACGATATTGCTTCGCGTATTCGAACGCATTCCGAGGTTGATACGGCATGTGTATTCCATGCTAATGGTTATGATCGGATGGGTGATTTTTGCATGTGATGATCTGGGAGTACTTGGGCAATATCTCAAAGCCTTGTTTGGAATCGGAGCTCCGCTTACCGATGCAAGAACAGTGTTTGTGTGGAGCTCGAATGCACTTTTTCTGCTGATTCTTGCAGTAGGAGCGACGACACTGCCGGCAAGGCTGTGCAGGAAAATCATTCCTGAAAAAGCACGGAGTATGGCATTGGCAGGATATACCATTGCTTTGCTTGCTGTCTCTCTGGCACTGCTTGTGGCGGGAAGCTATAATCCGTTCTTATATTTCAGATTTTAGAGTCAGACTGTTAGGAATGTATTGGTAAAAGTGATTGAAACCATTAACGGAAAGCGATTGATTATGAAAAAGAAGACTGATAAGAAACGAACAATTTCATCAATCATATATCTGTTCCTGACACTTGGAGTGTTTGTATGCGCAGGGCTGCTGATGCTTCTGTTGCCACAGAAGGAGTATTCTGTGATGGAGAACCGATATCTGACAAAGGCACCGCAGGTGAATATCACGGGGGTATTATCCGGTGAGGTTCAGGAGCAGCTGACAAAGGCCGCCGCAGATCAGTTCCCGCTCCGAAATATGTGGATGCAGATTGCAACATCCTATCGCAGCCTTATGAACCGAAAGGAAATCGATGGCGTATATATTGGAAAAGACGGGGCGCTGTTCAATCGTGTGACGGATACGGATTTTGAATGGAACAATTATGAAAAAAATCTTGATATCATCCGACAGGCGGCCGGACGATCCGGTGCAGACTGGAGTGTGATGCTCGTTCCGGGTTCCGGAATTATTCTGTCAGAAGCGTTGCCAAAAGGTGCTGTGATGTATGACAGCGAGCGGGCATATGCAATCGGTGAGCAGATATTTGCGAATGAAAAGCTGCATTGGCTGGATACAAGAGAGACACTCGAAGCAGCAAGCCGGAAAGAAAACCGTCCGGTTTACTACCGAACCGATCATCATTGGACGAGTATCGGAGCTTACGAGGGTGCAAAAGTGTATGCAGACAGCGTTGGAATTGCTCTTGATGAATTGGATTCGTATGGTATGACGGTTGCAAGCGAGAATTTTCTTGGAACGGTCTATTCGAAGGTTCCGGGACTGCCCGGCGTGATGGCAGATACCATTCTGCTTCCCGAGCAATTGCCGGAAGGGCTTGTGATTGAAACTGCCGGGCCGCCGGCGGATGCGCTGTCGGCAGATGGAAAAAAAGAGATGCCGATATTGGATGGTATTTATGACAAAAGTAAGCTTTCGGGAAAAGATCAGTATGCGGTTTTCTTTGGTGGAAATTACAGTCGAATCTCGATTAAGAATCCGCAGGCAGAGCATGCGAATCGTAAGCTGTTACTGATTAAAGATTCTTATGCAAACAGCATGGTTCCGTATCTGATTTCTCAGTACGGGGAAATCACGATGCTTGATATGCGTTACTTTACGGATTCTTTTACGGAGTTTTTGTCCGATGAACAGCCGGATGAGGTACTTGTATTATATGAAATGAGTAATTTTGCATCTGATCGAAGCGTATATAAGCTTCTGATGAATCAGTAGGGAGAATTGAGCCGGAGTCTGAACATACAGCCGTGGATGAATGAAATATTTTTAAAAATCTTGTAGTGAAATAAACAAAACCATCGTTTGGTTTTATGTAAGTACCCAATCCGCAGGGTGATTGCGGAGGACGCGCGCAGGGGGAATACATATGTTACTGTTTCTGGCAATGCTGGATACGGAGGAGGAAAAGGATAAATTCGCGAGACTTTACGAAAAGTATCGTTATCTTCTTCTGTATGTGGCAAAAGATATACTAAAGGATAGCTACCTCGCAGAGGATGCGGTACAGGAAGCTTATTTGGCACTCACGAGGCATATGGATAAAGTGGATGCCGTGGACAGCCCGCAAACGAAGCGATTTCTTGTGACAATCGTAAAGAGTAAGGCAATTGACAGACTGCGCAAGGAGCAGCGTGTCGAACTCAGTGCGTACGAGGATGCACTTGGCGATGTGGAAGATCAAAAGGACCTGCTTGACGATTATGTGAAGGAGGAGGCATTTGATCAGTTGGTCGATGCAATCCGCAGTCTCGATGAGATTTACCGTGTTGTGCTGGAATGCCGCTTCCTGCATGAGTTATCCGAGAAGGAGACAGCAAAAATGCTTGGACTTACGGAGAAGACCGTGAGTGTGCGAACCTACCGCGCGAGAAATAAGTTAAAGGAAATGCTTGCGGTAAATCAGGGAGGAAGCGTATGAGTCTGAAGGAAAGTGGTGAGCGGTTGCTGGCGGAAGCACTGACAGAAGCAATGGACCGGGATCTGGCAGACATCCCTCCGATGGAACAGCTAAAAAAGCAGCACCGATTTTCAAAAAAATTTATAAGAACCATGAGACGGCTTGGGGCACATGAAACCGGCAGATGGGAAACGCTTGGTGTGATGGCGAAGCGTTACAGCGGTCTTGCGGCAGCGTTTGTGTGTGTGATCGGACTTGTGACGGTTGCCGGTTTTTTGGGGCGTTTCATTCAGATGGGAAAATCAAGTGCGAATGAAAGCATTATGAAAACCCCGACCGCGGATACGGCACTGCCGGAATTTGTGGCAGATCATGAGATGGAGGAGTCGGCCGAAGAAGCGCCGGAAGAAATGCCACAGGCAGCTGAGCCACCGGAGGAAATGTCGGAAGCAACTGCATCACCGGATGAGGATACCGGAGCAGGCGAACAGGAAGTTATGCCGGATAGCAGTCAGACCGAGACAGCGATGGAAGAATCGGAGGCGTTTGCCCCGGATTGGCAGGAGGAGCTTCTTTTGGAGAGTGCAAAGGCAGATGAACTGGTAACCTGGCATCTGGATATGATTTACGAGGACGGTTCCATCGGGCTGACCTCGAAAGTGGTGAACCCCTCGCATCAGGAGCAGGCACCTGCAGGGCAATCGCTATTCGTGAGCGGAGTGTTTGAGGTCTATTATGAGGAAAGTCCCGGCGAGTGGGCGTGCATCTTCCGGACGAAGCGCACGCGTGAAGATTGTTCAGGTGTTGAAAACTGGGATGAGTGGTATGCCCTCGAAGACTTGCATATGACACAGGCAGGAACCTATCGTCTGGTGAGACAGGTAAACAGCAATCGACAGGTGCTGCAATTGACATTGGATGAGAGAGGATGAGAAAAGGAGGAACGAGGATATGAAAAAGAAATTGTGTGTGGTATTCCTGACAGCGATGATGGCGCTTAGCTTAAGCGGATGCGGGTCATCGTCAAAATATTCGGAGATGGCGGCTGCTGATATGGCGATGCCGGAGGAGGCACCGGCCCCTGAATTTGAGGTGACCGAAGAAGCGGCAATCGAGGAGTCTCCGGCTGAAAACGGAATGACGGATGCAGGCGCAGGAGAGGCAAATGCGCAGGTTACCCAGACAACGGAGAAAATCATATATACTTATAATTATTCGGTTGAGACAAAGCAGTTTGATACATTCATGCAGGCGGTGTTAAACCGCATCAGCGAATACGGAGGTTATCTGCAAAATTCTGAGACAAACGGCAATGCAGAAATGAATATCAGCCGCTATGCGAATCTGGTCATCCGTATTCCGGCTGAGCGGATGCATGACTTCTTGAACATGGTGGAGGAAAACTCAAATGTGACCTATTCGAGAAGCTCCACAGAGAATGTCACATTAAACTATGTCGATATGCAGAGCCATATCAAGGCGTTAAAGACGGAGCAGGAGACACTGATGGGAATTTTGGAGCGTGCGACAAAGCTTGAGGATATCATCACGATCCAAAACCAGCTCACCAACATCCGTTATGAGCTGGAATCCTATGAATCGCAGCTTCGCGTGTTTGATAACCGCATCAATTATTCGACCTTATATCTGGATATCAATGAGGTGGAACGCGAGACAAATGTTGCGACAGAGATGAGCTACGGCGAGGAGATTGCACAGGGACTTTCAGATACTTTCTATGATCTCGGACAGGGACTTAGAAGCTTCTCTATCTGGTTTGTAGTCAATCTGCCGTACATCTTATTATGGATTGTGATCATTGTTGTTCTGGTGTTCATCGCCCGTGCCGTATTCAGACGGATGTATGGAGAGGAAAAGAGAGAAAAGAAGAAACATGGGCGCAAAAATAAATCCGGTGTAAGCGGGACTGAGGAGCCTAAGAACGATCAGGAGCATGACGCGTAAGAACACTGTTTCCTCCTATTGCAGTTTTATGGGAATATGTGCTAATATACACCATATAGTGTGCTTGTATGCAGGCGCACTACAATAAGAGCGAAAAAGAAGAAGGATGAACCAAGAAGGAGGAAAAACAAATGGCGAAAACATGCAAGAAGCTTTTGGCAGTCTTATGTTTGTTTGCATTGGTTGTAACAGCATTGCCGATTTCGGCAAAAGCAGCAGCAAAACCGAAGTTTACAAAGACATATGCCAGCCTGTATGAGAACGGTACAGGTAAAGGCAAGTATACCTTTAAGCTTCAGAATCTTACAAAAGGACAGAGGGTAGAATGGAGTGTGAGTGGAGCAGGGAAGTCCTATGTTTCACTGAAAAAAACAAAGACTACGGTAACGGGTACGACAGTATCAAATGTCGTGACCGTCAAGACAAATGGCAAGACGGCCGCAAAAAACAAAAAAATCGCATTGACTGCGAAGGTATATTCAAAAGCAGGAAAATTGCAGTATACCGTGACGACAAAGTCTACCATAAAGATTAAGACCACAAAGATTGCAATAAAGGCACCCGCAGCTGCAAAAGATAACCTTGAGGTGGGTAAGAGCTACAGATTCGGGTATACGGTTACTCCCGCAAATTCCACCGCAAAAAATGTGTGGACAGTAACAGACAGCAATGGTTTGGATTGCTCAAGTTATATGAGCAGTACCGGCATTTTTAAACCGGCACTTCCAGGCGTGTATACAATTAAAATTCAATCTATGATTGATTCAAAGGTTATAAAATCTGCTTCTGTAAAGGTTGAGGTTGTAGATTATCTGATTTCTGTTAAACAGCCCGCTGCAAACCAGCTGTTACTGACCTATTCCGGAAATGTATCTGAAGTATTTTCGAAGGATA
>JAQXMB010000102.1 GCA_029012425.1 bacterium
TTTCTCATCCCATTCCACGCATGACTCAGCCGCATCCCAAACAATACATGAAAAAGGGATGCTGTTGATTGTAAAGTTATATTTTTCAAATTCTTCTTTCAAAAAATGAAGAATCTTCTTGTTTCCTTCCGTGCCTACGGCTCTTGGAATTGCTATCCTATCTAATAACTGCTTACATGTTACCCGACTTAATATTTCTTCATAAGATACTGCCCGAATCACTTCAAAATTCTTCTCAATTTCACTCGTCCACAGATCAATCTCTCCCTCAATATCCGATACCTCCGGAAGAATAAATCCCCAAATCCTGCATCCTGTTTTCTTCAGCTCCGGAAGGAAGTAGTTGAATCCCCAATCTACATCTTCCTTCACATCCTCAAACCCGTTTCTGGCATCGACAATAAACAGACTGCCTTCATGCTCCTTTAACATGTTAAGAGATGCTTCTACCGGCTTACGATAATCATCGAAGTGTGCTTCCTTCTTCCACACATGAAATACAACGCCATCTTCTTTCACATACTCTATCTTGGCAAATTCACTCTCAAACATTCTCTTTTCCTCCTTCTCGTCCAATCAATGTCACTGCATCCTGCGATATTATTCATCCATCAACATATATCCAAGCATATCCGTATAGGAAGTATCCTCCTGAAGGTTACAAATCACATTTGACAAAACCACCACCACCTTCTGCCTGCCGGGTGAGATGCCGATAAAACACTGAGATCCGGCTTCCGAACCATCTTCGGCCTCCATATTGATCTCACCATTGTGCCAGATCATATCATTGTTATCGTCAAGAATCCAAAACATACCGATTCCATAACTATCATTGACATCTGCCAGTCTTGTAACGGCATTTTGCAGATAATCATATCTGCTGTCATTGTTGAAATACAGCTGACCATATTTTAACAGATCCGTTACATTAGAAGTCATGGCTCCGCCTGCCATCATCTCATCATTATCCTGCCAGATCCAGTTATCCTTAAAATCTCCGATTCCACCAACCTTTGTTTCTGTCAGTCCCAGCTCGTTTGTAAGAAAATGATTCATCGCTTCCTGATACGAGCAGAAGCTTTCACCGATATCCTTTCCGTAAATCTCAGCAACTCTTGCGCCTGCCAATCCGCTTCCGATGTTCGAGTACTGAAATGAACTTTCTGTAAGCGTCAATGCATCCACATAATCATACAATTCCTGTCTGGAGAATGTAAAATTGGGATTCTTAGCAATCTCCTGCTCCCACTCATCATTCAGTCCGCTTGTATGTGTAACCAACTTTTCCAAAGATGGATTTCCATCTGTCAGTTTCAGATTTCCTTTTGCCTGTTCATATGCTGTCATTGCCCCTGTAAAGGTCTTGGTAATCGATCCAATCTGATAGGTATAAGGCTGATAGTCTTCTCTTCCGTTTGCTGTATAGATATAGGTTTCCTCTTTTCCATTGTCGAGAATACCAACCGAAATCACCGCTTGGGGCTTCTTTTTTACGATTTTTTCCAATGCCTGGTTTGCATCCTTTGGCAGCAGTGCATACGACCATATCATGATTCCCGCTCCAATAAGAAATATCACGGAAAATAGAATCATGATTACTCTTCGATTCTGTTTATTTTTCATAAAATGTTCCCTTCTCAAAAAACATATCGTTAATTTGATAGTATAAAAGAGTACTCTGCTATTGTAAATGAAATTTAACCTTTTTTAGAAATATTTAATATTTATGATTAATTCCTATATGAAACAAAGCAGAGAATGAGCTAAAATCCCACTCTCTGCTTTTACACAGACCTATTTAATTGATAGTAAGAATCTTGTCAACTGAAAACGCCTGCATATTTCATATACAAAAAAGGTCGCTGCTACAGATGTAAGTGTAATGATGATCCATCCAAGTCCGGGAGAACTGATATACCGAACAATGACAAATCCAATCGCAACCACAAATGTCTGGTGTATCAAAAAGACTGCAAATTCAGCTCTTGCCAGATATTTCGTCCAAAAGTATTCCCGGTCAAGCACCCTTTTTCCTCCCCCGATCATTCCAAGGATTCCAAAACAGGTCACCCCGTAATAGACGACATAGCTAAATGGCGTTGTCCATAATTCAGGACGATGCGAAATCGGACGAAGAATCATAAACAATACCCATAGCGCACACAGAATCGGACTGTATGTTCCAAGCTTCTCTTGCACACGCTCATCGCTGACAATGAAAAAACCAAACAAGAAGCATAAAGCAAACTGCAACAGACTCTTTCCGCCAACATTCAAAACGCTTTCACTGACTGCCAAAAGAAATCCCATCAAAAGAAGCATCGGCAGGGATACCTTTGATAAATCCATCTTCTTTGTCTTCTTTGCATACCATGAAAATAATGGTGTGAATACTACGGAATACACGAAAAGGTACAAGATAAACCATGCATTACCGGGTGTAAAGTGTCCATCATATCCACTGAAATCCGTAAGCGTAAAAAATGTGCGATAATGTTCAAAATACCCGCCGGAATAACCATTATGAAAAACATCTGCAATATAGGACTGCGGTGGAATAATAACCAAAAGGGCTATAATAAAAGGAATAAGCAGTCGTTTGATGCGCTCTGACAAAAACTCTTTTGATGTTCGTTTTCCAAGCGCGTACATTGCCGATACGCCTGCCAGAACAAATAATCCGGTCATCCACCATGGATAAACACACAAGTCCACTGCAGTCAGTGCCTCACTCGGTGTGCCATTTACATAAAACGCCTCATTCAAATTGTTGAATATGTACGCCGAATGAAACGGAAACAACAATAACACACATAAAATACGAACATTATCAATATAGTGCTTTCTCATCATCTGGCTCCTAAATCTTCCCCCTGTTTGCAGACCGAACAATCTTTTCTATCATTTTATGTGAGATAATTCCACCACTTTGATTACATACGCTGTCAATATTTCCCTCAAGTATTCCTCCGAGCATCATCTGAACCTCCGGATCTTCCATCGGTTTTGTCAGGTACATCAATCTTGTATAAATTGTTCCGATACGAATCAATATTCTGGCAAGTACTGAATATGATTTCATCTGCATCAAAGAATTCTTTGTCGTAAATGTTCCCGGAAGCATTTTTGAGAAAGTCGTACGCGGATAGGTATAGATTTTTTCAAAATCCTTTGCACATAGTGGCACTCGATAACTGATATCCAAAAGACTCTTGATTTCTGTTCCTTCTACCTTAACCTGTTCTGATAATCGTATATCCTGTAAAGATGCGCCGACCTGAATCTCATAGGTTCCGCCAATTATCTGAAAATCATCATCCTGATAAACATGAAAGGCTCTCTCATCCAGTATAATTTCCACTTCTTTTCTTTCACCGCAAGCAAGATCTATTTTCGTAAATCCCCTTAATTCTCTTTTTGCGCGAAATGCGTTCGATTCAGGATTTTTCACATATACCTGTGCGATTTCAAGACCATCGCAGCTTCCAATATTTTCTACACAAAAAGTGACACGAAACTGCTTTCCCGGCATACCACTGATTTTCAAGTTTGAATACTTAAATCTTGTATAACTTAATCCGTGACCAAAACAATACCGAACGGGAACATTGAAGGTATCATAATATCGATATCCAACAAAAATACTTTCTCTATATTCTACATCATCAAGATTTCTGCTTTGTTCTCCCTGTCTTCCGAAATATCCGTAACTCGGCACCTCTTTTTCACTGTATGGAATACTCTCCGCTAACTTGCCGGAAGGATTTACCATACCAAGAACAATTCTCACACATGCCGATGCAACAGCTTCTCCTCCAAGATACAACTGCAATAACGCCTTGCATTTTGAAGGATATTCCATATCATAGGGAGAACCGCTTACAGAGATAAAAGCGATTTGATCCGTGATCTCCAATAGCTGTTCTAACAAAAATGACTGATTGACAGGCATGCGGAATCTATCCCTATCGTATCCTTCCCCTTCAGCAATTTCCGTAAGTCCTCCAAAGAATAAAATCGGGATGTTTTCTTCTTTCGCCTTTTGAACCTTTTGAATAGCCTCTTTTTCCAGTCTTTCCTCCCGCTTGAACGAGCCACCCTTGTATCCTCGAACAAAGCGCACTCTCACTCCGTATTTCTTAAACTGATCCACATAATAGTCAACCCACATGGTATTGATATGGCTACTGCCTCCACCTTGAATTCGGGGATTCCATGCAAGGTCACCTATGATTAGTATTTCATTTACTCCGGTCAGCGGCAAAAAACCATCATTTTTTAAAAGAACCGCACTCTCTTCTTCAACTATTCTGGCAAAATAATGATTTTTTTCCCGCGTATTTTTTGATACTCTTTTCTTGTTTGGTACAATTTCATAACCCTTATAGGTATGATTGGTCGTCTCAATTTTTTCTACTGCACGCTCTAATGCTTCTTTTGAAAGTCTGCCGGATTTTACCGCATCCACAATATCTGCATAATGGTTACCACAACTATCCGGCATTTCCACATCCATTCCCGCTTCAATGCAGGCCGGCAGATCAACACAAGCTCCCCAGTCACTCATTACCAATCCATCGTATCCCCATTTTTTTCTGAGAATATCTGTTAATAGACTGCTATTCTCACAGGCCGGAACACCATTCAAATAGTTATAGCTTGCCATAACCGTTGCGGGTTTTGCATCTTTAACAGCTTTTTCAAATGCAGACAGATAAATCTCATGTAACGCTCTTTCATCAATCATCGAATTAGAAGTCATTCGATGCGTTTCCTGATTATTTCCTGCAAAATGCTTCAGAGAAGTTCCGACTCCGCACTCTTGCATCGCATTGATATATGAAACCGCAAGCTCACCGGATAAGTAAGGATCTTCCGAATAATATTCAAAATTTCTTCCACAAAGCGGTGATCGTTTGATATTTACGCCCGGTCCGAGTACAACAGAAATGCCAAGCTCCTTTGCTTCCTGTGCAATTCCTCTAGCCATGTTCCCGATTAACTCTCTATTCCAGGAACAGGCAACACTGCTGGCTGTTGGAAAACAGGTTGCTTCATAGCTGTCATTATTTCTTGCACCATCTTCCTGTGCACGAACCCCGTGAGGACCGTCCGCAACCTGAATATCACCGATATGCCAGGCACCATGTCCTGTCACAAGTCTGCACATTTCCTCTAATTTTTTCCCCATACCATAGCTCCTTTTTTACTTACCTATATTAGGATAATACCATTCATCCATGCGATAGTCTATCAGTTCATGCATGATTGTATAGGGAAAAACGGACCATTCATTTTGCTAAGAAAAATTTTGACCGTTTGCTTTTTTAGCCTTCTAAACTCCTTCAATCGCAAATGATACTTCTTTTTAGTTCACATATTTTATGTTCTATTTGGCTGATAACAATCTTAAATTGTTCATCCGATTTTCCTGTTGGATCTTCCAGCCTCCAGTTATCATCAAATACTCTTCCGATAAACGGACAGCCAACATTGCATCCCATCGATATCGCCATATCAACCTCCGGAATTTCTGAAATTAGTTTACTGCGCTGTCCATTTTCTTCCATATCAATACCATAGATTTCCTTCATCAGCCTGACAGCGTCCTGATTCATCTGTGGTTTTATTTCTGTTCCGGCAGAATAACTCTCAAAGACATCACTTGCCAGATGTTTACCAAGTGCTTCCGCAATCTGACTTCTACAGGAGTTATGAACACAAATAAATGCTACTTTCTTTTTCATTCGCATCCTCCTAAACAAGTAGATACTGCAAGGCATTAAAGAAATACCCAACAATAATGATTCCGATGGTACAAATTGCAATGAAGATACCAAGCAGCTTAGGTTTTATCGCTTTCTTTAACATGATCATGGAAGGAAGACTTAAGGTCGTAACTCCCATCATAAAAGAAAGAACCACTCCAAGCTTTGCACCCTTTGCAAGCAAAGCCTCCGCAATTGGGATGCACCCAAAGATATCAGCATACATTGGTACACCTGCGATGGTAGCAAGGATTACTCCAAACGGATTTCCATTACCAAGGAATCTTACAATCAAATCCTGTGGAATCCAGTTATGAATAATGGCTCCGACACCAACTCCAATGAGAATATATGGAAACACCTTCTTGAAAGTTTCTGCCACCTTCTCTGCTGCGTATTTGAGGCGATCCTTTCGCGTCAGTTCCTCAATGGGAATATCAATATGCTTTGCATTCCGGATAAATTCTTCCACCTGATTCTCAAGATGAAGTTTTTCGATTAAGGTTCCCCCTGCTACTGCTATTACAAGTCCAAGAATCACATACACAATTGCTACTTTCACACCAAAGATGCTCATCAAAAGTACAAGTGAACCCAGGTCAACCATCGGTGATGAGATTAAAAAAGAGAAAGTAACTCCCAGTGGTAGTCCCGCACTTGTAAATCCGATAAAGAGTGGTATCGATGAGCAGGAACAAAACGGCGTCACTGTTCCAAGTAATGCTGCAAGAATATTAGCGGAAATTCCATGGAATCTTCCCAGTATCTTCTTTGTTCTCTCCGGAGGAAAAAAGCTTTGAATATAGCTGATAACAAATATCAGTGTGCACAAAAGCACTACAATCTTTATCACATCATATATAAAAAACTGAAGCGAACCACCTATTTTTCCTGTTATATCAAAGCCGAAAGCTGATAATAGATTTCCAATCAAAGTACTCAGCCATTTCATGCCCAGTACCTGATCCTGAAAAAATGTCCACATACATATACCTCCATCAATATAGACATGTATCTATATATTTGTCATATTTTTTGCCGGTGCAATATGCACCGGCAGTTTATTTCGAAGCCACAAAGCTCATAATATGATATTCCATTATTTTAATAGATTTTCAATCTCGCTACTCTTCAGTACCTTGCCCATTGACACTATTTTTTCATCCACAATAATTGCCGGCATACTCATAATCCCATAATCGGCAATTACTGCAAAATCAGTAATATACTCAACCTCTGCCTCTACACCGGCACTTGCTACTGCTTCCTTAACATTTGCAAGAAGAGTTTCACACTTCTTACAGCCACCACCTAATACCTTTACATTCATTCTGACAATCATCCTTTCCCAATCATTCTGAAATCAATTTTATTGTTTTACAACAGACATTCTAATTATGATCTTCCGAGCGATTGCAACAACATGTGATAGCAGCAATATACTCCTTATATTTTTGGAACTTCTCCCAGTTGATCGAATAATGCTGCCATTTTCCATCTTTATAGGAGTTTACTAATTCACAGTCTGAAAGAACCTTCATATGATGAGACAATGTGGGTTGCGTCACCTGTAATTGTTCCAAAATATGGCATCCACATTTTTCTCCCTGTGTAAGCATTTCAATAATTCGAAGTCTATTTGCATCTGACATTGCTTTACAGATTGTTGCAACTTCTTCTCTTGTCATTTAGACCTCCTCTAATAGATTATCATCTATATGTAGATATATCATATAGATAGATGACTGTCAATATATTTTATAAAACTCTCTAAATCCTCTTCTGCATCTCTTGTTTACATATTTCCTGTGTTGCCTCATATCCATTCATAATCGGCATCTGAATATCCATCAGAATCAGGTCGTAGTATCCGGTCCCCGATTTCTCCATCATATCCACACAGATGATGCCATCCTCCGCATGCTCTACAAGAAATCCCGCTTCTTTCAAGATTACCGCTCCTCAGTGAACATAATATTTCTCTTAAAACTATCCCGTCTTGATTCCTCTCATTCTTTCGGTTACTTCTTTGCGTTTTTGAATGCAAATTCGTTTTTTTCGCTCTTTTTAATTGAATGATTATTCAATCTTTCTCATATAAATAATAGAAAAGATAATCGGCGGTAATGAACCTGCTAAAATAATACTTACCACTTGGATACCATTCATACTCATACTTAATACAGTATTTCCACCTACGAAACAATTACCGATAAGCAATGAACACCAGTCAACGATAGCATGTATTATTATTCCTGCCCATATATTCCTGCATTTAACAAAAATAACTGCAAATAAAATTCCTGCTGACATTGCATTTATTACCTGTACAAGCACCGTCATTGGTTCCATAAAAAATAAATTCGGTATATGTATTAGCCCAAAAATAATTGCAGACATAATAATTGCCTTCCACAATGATTTTTTCTCTGCTCCATACTTGCTAATAAAACTATTCAATACCAAAGAGCGCATCCATATTTCTTCATTTGCCCCAACCAAAAGCATATTTATTGTGAAAAGTACTAAATGAGATATGCCCAAGAACGATAATTGTTCCCAATTTAATCCCACATTACTCACAAATATGCTTGCTACTCCAATCACCAAAAATGGAATCCCATATACAATCCCTTTAAAAAATCCTTTCATTTTGAATCCTGCTCCTGACTGGATTCCCATCTTCTTTATCAATAAACAACATAATACAATTATAATAGTATCTGCAATAATCTTATCCATTCCCATGATTGGATTATTATCCCACTGAAATAGATTTGATATCTGCAATAAGGCTATTGAAAATAGTATCATTGATACTTCCGTGTATTTTTTTATTGCTTTTATCATACAATCACTCCTCAAAATCTCAATTTTAGCTTCATAATAAATAATGCTAAATAATGCTTAACAAAACTGTCAGAACAAGAATATCTCAAAAATAATATTTTAACAACAAACATTTTGCAAATATGTTAAAAGATGCGTTGTTAAAATAATCATTCGGATATAAGTAATATTCTTGGTATGTACATTCTTAATATTCGTCGCGGGCTGGCGCCATATTATACTTGAGCCGTGCATGTCACCTACGAATTCGAAGGCAAAGCCTTCTTCATCGCAGGCGTCGCCATATAAAAAAGGAAAGACATCCATATAAGTGAGTAAACTCACATATGTCTGTCCTTCCTTTTTTGCACGGCTCATGCCCATTCGAATGTTCCCAGTGGGAATCGAACCCACAACTAGCGCTTAGGAGTTCAAGTCCACACAGAAAACACATATCATTATCTGTAAATCTAAGTCAAGGAAAGTCTTGATTTTTCTAACTTTCCTGTTAATTCGTGTCAAAATAAGAAAACAGAAAATCATTCAAGTAAA
>JAQXMB010000103.1 GCA_029012425.1 bacterium
TGAGTGCTTCCAAGTTGAATTTTAAGACCAGTAATTCCAGTGTGGCGAGCGTTTCAAAGAAAGGTGTGATTAAAGGTAAGAAAGTAGGAACTGCTAAAATCACGGTTACCCTTAAGAATAATACGAAAGTCAAGACTACGATTACTGTAAAAGTCACCACGAAAAGTCAACAAGTGGTTCAAGGTGGTACAGCAAATACCTCTTTTGGCATTAAAATTCCAGTAGTGTCAGAGTTTAACAAAATTGCACTTGACCCACAAAATTATTGGACAGGCGAAACTTCAGAGTCAAACGATTTTAGTAAAGCTTTTGGGGAGGCACTACAAGAGTACTCTAAAAAAGCAAAATATGGTATTCACGATTCACCTATTCAAGATGCTGGTGATTATGTTTTTCATACTGGCGTGGCAGGCGATGATATGGGTCCTATAACCTTATGGAGAGACCCTGAGAAAGGTTGCTATTATTTCTACTATACAGTATCTTTAAATGATTACGATGAAGAGGGCGTTGCAATTAATAGAGACTTATCAAGATTTCTTTTGGCTTTAATTACCTCAACACCAACGGAAGTAGAAAAAGCTATTTATGAGTCTACCTTTACTGCACCAGACGGAAAAGAACCTATTAAGGGTGAGTGGACTAAAATAGGCGATTGTGAAGTGAAATTCACATGGTACAAACCCGACCCTTATATCGTGGAGTATGTAATTCGTCCAGCTAAATAAAAACTAAATACTAAATTTTTTAGAGAAAACAATGAAACACTCTTAATCGGTGTTCTCAATACGAAATAACAAATACCCCTCCTCGCTTGCCCAAGTTAAGTGCCGGAGGGGTTTCATATATAATAAAACGATTGGTACTATCTTTGGGTGGAGAAATCGTTTTACCCGATACTTTGCAGAAATAGTCGTATCAAAATATCTCGTTTTAATGATCACATGCTTTGCTCTTGGTTATGTCGTTGGGGCTAAGAGATTTCCTTACGCAGTGCCCGAAGCCGAATGAGAAAAGAGTACAACAATCAGACGATGGTCTTTGATGATAATTTGTCGGAGCCTTTACGGTTCAGAGGTTGGTGGTGTGTCAATATCGTTACACAATTCCTGGTGTGCGAGTATGTTTGCCAGCATATCGCTGAGTACGACAAGATCCGCGGATAGTTTTGCAAGTTCACATGCCGGTAAGCATTCGCTTAGTTTGCAGGCAATAGAAGAAAGATAAAATAGATTTGAGCAATTTTTCATACAATTCCCATCATCGGTATTTGTATATAGTATGAAGAAAACTGTCAATGGTGAATCAAAAAATCAGGTAAAAAAGCGAAAGAAACCGGTGGCTCTTGACAAATGGTATTATTATGATTAGTATATAAAATGATTTATATAAATAGAGTTATATAAAACAACGCATTGAGGAATGAATATGGCAAGAAAGACACAGATATCAAAAGAAGTAATCTTACAAAAGGCATTAGAGATGCTTATCCGAGACGGATATGGTGCAATCAATATCAAGACGCTGTCACAGGAGATTGGCTGTTCGACACAGCCGTTGGTGTGGCATTTCGAAAATATGGAAGGACTTCGAAGGGCACTGTCGCGCTACGCACTTGATTATGCGAACCGACAGATGAAGCCGGAAGCGGAGAATGGGGTAGCGGCATTTGAGCAGGTTGGAAGAGCATATGTGCGCCTTGCTGCGAAGGAGCCGAATCTGTTCCGGTTTCTATATCTGGAGGGCTACAGCGGCACCCCGGCGAATAACTTTGACGCTCTGATTGCAGATGATGGGAATGAAGAACTGATGGAGCGCATCTCGAAGCTACTTGGTATTTCGCCGGAAGCAGCGGGCGGATATCTGATGAACAGTATCATTTATACGCATGGAATCGCAGCGTTCGTGGCGACAGGCATCATTCAGGCATCCGAAGAAGAGATGATGCAATTGGTCGACCGGGCGGCAGATGCCTTTTTGGCGGCAGCAGGGGTCTGAATAGACCAGATTTTTAATGGAGGAAAAATAATGAAGGTAAGAAATGTAATATTACTTGTAGCGATGGCAGTAGAGCTCGTACTTTTCTTTTACTGCCTGATCAAAAAAACGAATCATGTACCGGCAGGATATCTGTGCGCAGCATTGTCACTGGCGCTGCTTGCATGTACCGGCTGGCTGCTGCTTTTTCCGAAAATGACTCCGGTAGAGACGACCGGTGAGTACGAGGTAGGATATGAGGAAAATATCTATATTGATACCAATCGATTAGAAACCTATGCGACAGACGGAAGCTATCGTGAGCTTCCGGTCGGCTTCTGGTATCCGAAGGATATTTCAAGTGATAAAAAGTGTCCGCTCATCGTGTTTTCACACGGCAGCTTCGGTGTAAAAGACAGCAACAGTACACTTTATCGCGAGCTTGCGAGCCATGGATATGTGGTATGCTCGATTGACCATACTTATATGTGTTTTTCAACGAAGCTTTCAAATGGAAAGAAGGTCTCCATCGACAGTTCGTTTATGAAACAGCTCACGACGGATAATCCGCACAACAACCCGGAACAGTCGGTGGAACATTTCAAAAACTGGATGTCGATTCGTATGGGTGATATCAATTTTGTGCTTGATACGATCCTTGCAAAAGCATCGGAGGGTGATGCAGGCCTTGCATCCTATGCGCTTGTTGATGGTTCGCGCATCGGTGTGATGGGACATTCGATGGGTGGTTCGGCAGCGCTTGGTGTCGGAAGAAGCCGGACTGACATCAAGGCAGTTGCAGCACTTGAATCGCCTTTTATGGCAGATATTCAGGGCGTAGATGAAAACGGAAACATGATTTTTGAGCAGTCCGAATATCCGGTGCCGGTTTTGAATGTTTATTCTGACTCATCCTGGGAGCATCTGCGCGAGTGGGGGCAGTATGAGGAAAATGCAAGATTATTAGATACAGAGTCCGCGGATGTACAAAATGTACATATCAGTGGAGCGGGTCATATCTCGCTGACAGACCTGTCGATGGTAATGCCGTTCTTGACCGGTATCTTTGACGGTGGCAAGATGAAAAACGCACCGCAGGATACACTAAAGCAGATTAACGAATGCTGTCTTGCATTTTTCGATTCTTATATGTAATAGCAATGACTGGGTGGAGACATCCGGTCATTTTCTTTTCGCGAAATAATAGGTGATGCGGTAGTTTCTTTTGTCAAACTGTGCTATAGTAATAACAGATTCTTTTTTATGTCTGACATAGTAAAAGATGAAATACAAAAAAGCACAAGTAAAAGGGGGAATTACAGATGCAGACATTTGAACATGTAATTAAAGACGAGATGGGTCTTCATGCAAGACCGGCAGGCCTGCTTGTAAAGGAGGCAAAAAAATATAAGAGTACCATAACTGTTTCAAACGGTGTGAAATCAGCCAATGCGACCAAGCTCATCATGATCATGGGCATGGGCGTTAAGAGCGGGGAGACCATCACGATCACCATCGAGGGAGAGGATGAGGATACCGCATTTGAGGAACTGAAGGCTTTTTTTGAAACAAATGTGTAACTGTTCAGAGGGGGGCCTATGGAACGATTTGAAGGAAAATCCATTCTAAAAAAGCTTGCCGTTGGAAAAATTTACTATATGGAGAAGAATAACGGCGAGGTGACAGCGGATCCGATTGACGATCCGCAAGCAGAGGTTGCGCGTTTTGAGCAGGCAAAAGAGCAGGCAATCGCTACACTTCAGCAGCTTTATGAGAAGACCTGTGAGCAGGTCGGTGAGGATGAGGCGATGATTTTCGAGGTGCATCAGATGCTCATGGAGGATGAGGATTATGTGGATGCAATCACGGAGATGATTACCGGGGAGAAGGTCTGTGCACAGTATGCGGTTCATACGACCGGAGAGACCTTTGCGCAAATGTTCGAGCAGATGGATGATGCGTATATGCAGGCGCGAAGTGCGGATATGAGAGATATTTCACAGCGTCTGGTTCGAATTCTATGCGGTGAGGATTGCGGATTGGATGATACGACAGAACCGGTGATTCTGGTGGCAGAGGATTTGTTGCCGAGTGAGACGGTTCAGCTTGACCGTGACAAGTTACTTGGCTTTGTGACAAGACTTGGCTCTGCCAATTCACACACGGCAATTCTTGCACGAACAATGAATGTACCGGCGCTCATCGGTGTGGAGATCGATGCATCCTGGAATGGAAAGACGGCAATCATTGATGGATATGAGGGCTGTTTTGTCGTTGATCCGGATGAGACAACTTTATCTGCGGCGAACGAGCGATTGCTTGTACAGGAAGAAGAGGCAAAGCTTCTTGCAGAGCAAAAGGGTCAGCCGACCGTGACAAAGAGTGGCAGACAGATTCATCTGTATGCCAATATCGGTAATGTCGAGGATGTAAACAGTGTGCTTGAGCAGGATGCAGAAGGAATCGGTCTGTTCCGCAGCGAATTTATCTATCTTGGCACGAATGACTTCCCTTCCGAGGAGGAACAATTTGAGGTGTATCGCACCGTGCTTGAGCGCATGGGAGAGAAAAGAGTCATTATCCGAACACTTGATATCGGTGCGGATAAACAGGTGGACTATTTTGGTCTTGACCATGAAGAAAATCCTGCGATGGGACTTCGCGCAATTCGCATCTGCTTAACCCGTCCTGAGATATTTCGGACACAGCTTCGGGCGCTCTATCGTGCAAGCGCTTACGGTCGCCTTGGAATTATGTTTCCGATGATTATCTCGGTTGACGAGCTTCGCAAAATCAAAGAAATCATAAAAGAAGTGACGGATGAATTGGCCCGCGAGCAGATTGCTGTCGGTGAGGTTGAACTTGGAATTATGATTGAGACGCCGGCTGCCGTGATGATGAGCCGTGAGCTTGCAAAGGAGGTTGATTTCTTCAGTATCGGAACGAATGACCTGACGCAGTATACGCTTGCGATTGACCGACAGAATGACAAGCTGGATGCTTTTTATGATGCACATCATCCGGCGGTGCTTCGCATGATTCAGATGACGATTGAGAATGGTCATGCAGGCGGTGCATGGGTTGGAATCTGTGGAGAGCTTGGAGCAGATCCCACACTTACGAAGACTTTTGTCGAGATGGGAATTGACGAGCTGTCTGTTGCGGCTTCCGCAGTTCTTCCGATTCGCCGGATCATTCGCGGCCTGTAAGATTTTGTGCCCGGACTGTTGGCGGAGCATGCGGATGAATGTATGGAAAAATCACATCAACAGGCACAGAGTGTAGAATTCTGATGTGAATATGAATACTAATATAGAATAAGAACTTTCGTAACTATTCAGAACCACGGGAAAATCTATAAAATAGATTCGTTATGCTTGCATATAAGAAGCTATTTTTAGATTTTCAAGGTGGCTCGAATAGAGTCACCGTCCCCAATATGAGCAAAAAGGATGCTTTGAAGAAGCATGAGACTGCACAGCGGGATTGTTTTGCGAATATTGAGGAGGGGTTCTGAACAGTTACACTTCAGGATAGGAGTCTGTGATGTTAGACCTTACAGTCATTATTTTGACGAAAAATGAAGAACATAACTTGGAGAAGTGCATGCGCTCCTTGGAAAAAATTGCAAAGCGCATTGTTGTCGTAGATAGCTTTAGCACGGATGGACCCGTGGCGCTTGCAAAGCGATTGGGTGCGGATGTCTATCAGAATCCGTGGGTAGATTATGCGACGCAGTTGAATTGGGGATTGGAACATACGGATATAAATACAAAATGGACGATGCGAATGGATGCGGATGAGGAACTTTTACCCGAGTTAGTAGAGGAAATCCTAACGGTGTTGCCGAATCTTGATGAAAGTGTGAAAGGAATCGAGCTTCGCAGAAGAGTGTATTTTATGGGACGATGGATTCGTCATGGAGGTGTCTATCCGACAATCATGCTTCGTATTTTTCGTACAGGCTTTTGTAAATGCGAGCAGACAATCATGGATGAGCATATGATATTGACAGAGGGAACTACCATATGTCTGAAAAATGATTTTATCGATTATAATACGAAATCATTGGAATGGTGGATTGGTAAACATAATTGGTATTCTGATAGAGAAGTTATGGATTATCTGGATAAGCAACGACAGTTGGAATCGGGCGAGGTAGTAAAACCGAAATTGTTTGGCTCCCAGGCAGAGAGAAGGCGTTGGCTGAAATACATGGTTTATTATAAGACACCTTTGATGCGAAGAGCACACTGGTATTTTATATACCGTTATATATTCCGGGGCGGATTTTTGGATGGTCCTCAGGGACTAGCCTTTCATTTTTTACAAGGGTACTGGTACCGGTTTTTGGTTGATGCAAAGATTTTTGAGAATCGTATAAAGGAGTCGAAGTAGCATGTTGAAGTGTCGAAGCTTTTTGCCCAAAGTATGGATGAAGATGAATTGCATAAATTACGGAAAAGGACTCCGGCTATTTGGATGGCCGGTTGTCTTTCGTTTTCCGAATGCCCATATTGAGATTGGGAAAGATGTGA
>JAQXMB010000104.1 GCA_029012425.1 bacterium
CAAACTCCTGCCTCATCTCCGTAATAGAGCGTTGGTGCACCGGGCCAGGTCATAAGCATTGTAACCGCCTCGCGAAGAACCGGCACGCTTACTCCCTCGGAAGCCGCTGCAAAACCAAGCTGTTCCACACGACCAACCTTATGATTGGTTCGCGTCAGAAAGCGTGAATGATCATGATTCGACAACTGATTCATCGAGCAATACAAAGAAGGGGTCAAGAAATTCGTCATGTAATGCTTCATGGTTGCCTCAAAATTCCCGGCATTTCCGAGCGCTCCGGGATCAAAGCTGTCCGAGTGTTTTTCCATTCCGGTCAAAAACCAGGTTACCGGCTCCATAAACGCACTATAGTTCATAATGGTATCCCACTCATCACCCTTCAGCCAGGCAGATGCATCTCCATAGTGCTCCGCTAAAATGATTGCCGACGGATTTGCACTTTTAACGGCATTTCGAAAATCCTTCCAGAACTGATGATTCATGCTTTCGCTGTGTCCAAGATCCGCAGCAACATCCAATCTCCAGCCATCCGCATTGTACGGAGGAGAAACCCACTTTTTGCCAATCTCTAATACATAATCATAGAGTTCTTTTGATTCATCATAATTAAGCTTTGGCAAGGTATCGTGTCCCCACCAGCCCTCGTATGTCTTGTTATACGGCCAGGCGTTCGGATTTTGAAAACGGAAAAAACTGCTGTATTTACTATCTCGATCAATATAAGCCCCTTTTTCAAAGTCCTTATTTTGAATATATAATTCTTCTCTGTCCATCCATTTATGGAAAGATCCGCAATGATTGAATACACCATCCAAAATGACACGGATTCCTCTTGCATGCGCCTCTTCCACAAGCTGTGCAAAAAGCTCATTGCTCGCCTCAAGATTTGCAAGATTCGCAACTCGCGCCTGATATTTCGTTGCTTTGCGATTATCCTGTTCACCCGGCACAAGACACGAACCACCGTCACTTACAATCCTGCCGTAATGCGGATCAATATAGTCATAATCCTGACTGTCGTATTTGTGATTTGAAGGAGAGACAAATAGCGGATTAAAATAGATAACCTCAATCCCAAGATCCGCCAGATAATCCAGCTTCTGTCTTACGCCCTCCAAATCGCCGCCGTAAAACTCAGCGACACTGAAGTTCGAAGCCGGTGTATCCCAACCGGGCATCTTACGGCTTCCGCTTCTTATATAATAATACTCATTGTCCTCTACATCATTGGTCACATCGCCATTATAAAATCGATCCACGAGGATCTGGTACATGACAGCCCCCTTTGCCCAATCCGGGGTATGAAAACCGGGCTGAATACAAAATGAATACTCCGGACGAACCGCGCGCGTTACACCACAGCGGTCATAGAAACAATGCAAAAGACCGGTACAGACTTCGAAGTAATAATGAAAAGCTTCTTCCGTCATCTGTACGCGTATAGAAAAATAGTCAAATCCCTCTTTTGTCTCGGTATGCTCCATGGCAATTCTATGATCACCAGTTCTTAACCATACAATATCTACATTATTTATTGCTGCGCGAAAGCGAATTGTCACCCACTCGTTTGCATCCGGTTCCATGGGGCTGCGATAATCTTCTGTTCCATCCGAATAAAGCGCCGACTTGTTTAAGACCGGCCGCATCTGCATCATATATTGCTGCTTCTGATTCATTTCGTATACGGAAAAATCATTCATGAATCTGGCTCCTTTTCTCTAAAATGTAAAAAAGACAGTCGAACAAGTCGCTGCCTTTTTAGGAGAAGGTATTTTTACTATGGGGTGTAGCAAAAATTATATAATGTATTGGGGGGTTTTTACAGTCATTATAATAGCATGGTTCTACAGATAAGTGTGCACAAACTTCACAATTTTGCACATAAGTTTTTGTGCATTATTACAACAACTTTCGACACCCCCCGCAAGCAACCCTCTCCACATTGCATAAAAACACCTAATATTTCGTGAATCAGATGTTAATCAAACAAACTTTCAAACTCTTCACGGGAAATCTTTTCTTTCTCAATCAGGAGTTTTGCGCAGCTTTCAAGCACATCGCGGTGCGAAATAATGATTTCTTTTGCTTTTACATAACACTCATCGATGATTCGTTTCATCTCTTCATCGATTGCGCTTGCAACACCTTCACCGTAGCCTCTTGTATGCGCAAGATCCCGCCCGATGAACACTTCATCCTCATCGTTATCATAATTGATAAGACCAACCCGCTCAGACATACCATATTTGGTTACCATTGCTTTTGCCATTGCGGTTGCCTGCTTGATGTCCTGTGAAGCGCCCGTTGTAATATCATCGAAGATTAATTCTTCTGCGATACGGCCGCCGAGACCTACCATGATCTCCTCGAGCATTTTCTTCTTTGAGTTGAACATCTCATCCTTCTCGGGAAGCGGCATCGTATAACCTGCCGCACCGGATCCGGTCGGAATGATTGATACGCTGTATACCGGTCCGACATTCTCTAACACATGGAATAAAATCGCATGACCGGCTTCGTGATAAGCTGTAATCAGCTTTTCCTTCTCAGAGATGACTTTACTCTTCTTCTCCGCACCGATTCCAACTTTGACAAATGCTTCCTTGATATCATCCTGAACAAGGAACGAACGGTTTTTCTTTGCTGCAAGAATTGCAGATTCATTCAACAGATTTTCAAGGTCTGCTCCGGTAAAGCCTGCCGTTGTCTGTGCAATCTGCTCCAAATCAATATCCTCTGCAAGCGGCTTATTCTTCGCATGGACTTTTAATATCTCAGTTCTTCCGCCCACATCCGGTCTTCCGACAACAATTCTTCGGTCAAAACGCCCCGGACGCATAATTGCAGGATCAAGAATATCTACACGGTTGGTTGCCGCCATAACAATGATTCCTTCATTCACGCCGAAACCATCCATCTCAACAAGTAACTGATTGAGTGTCTGCTCCCGTTCGTCATGACCACCACCCATTCCGGTTCCACGGCGTCTTGCTACCGCATCAATCTCGTCAATAAAGACGATGCAGGGAGCATTCTTCTTTGCATCCTCAAACAAATCTCGCACACGGGATGCTCCAACTCCGACAAACATTTCGACGAAGTCTGATCCGGAAATACTAAAGAAAGGCACGCCCGCCTCACCGGCTACTGCCTTGGCAAGCAGCGTCTTACCGGTTCCGGGAGGTCCTACCAAAAGAACACCTTTCGGAATTCGTGCTCCGAGTTTTGTATATTTTGAGGGAGACCGCAGGAAATCAACAATCTCTTCCAACTCCTCTTTTTCTTCCTTCAAACCGGCCACATTGTCAAAACCGTATTTTTTCGTCTCATCTGTGCTCATATGGGCACGGCTTTTCCCGAAGTTCATCATCTTCGCGTTGCTGCCACCATTCGCCTGATTGTTCATAATGGTAAAAAGAATGAACATCGCTGCAAAAACAAGCAACAGCGGAAGAAGCGAGTTCAACCAGCTCTCTGCCGGCACTTTCTGAGTCGTATAGGCAGTAAAGGAATACTCATCCATCAATTCAACAACTTTTTGAGTATCATATACATAGAAGGTTTTCTGTGTAGAATTGTTAAGGGTTACGACAACCGTTCCGGTCGGAACATCCCGGCTCGGTATCACATTGACAGCTACGACCTCACCCTTATAAAGGGCGCTTTCAAATAACGATATATTGTAATCACTGGCGCGATTATTCTGATTGCCAAATGCAAACCATAACAGGACCACCAGTCCTATCAGCAATACATACATAACCGCACCACGGGAATTCTTCTTCAAATTGACCTCCTTTTTATGCTTCCTCGCCGAGTTCAACAACTCCAATGTAAGGAAGGTTACGATATTTCTGTGCATAATCGAGTCCGTATCCGACTACGAACTCATCCGGAATCTCAAATCCGGTGTAGTCAACATTTACATCTACTACACGGCGCTCCGGCTTATCAAGCAGTGTACACAACTTCACTGAAGCAGGATGTCTCTGCTTTAATGTCTCAAGTAAGTAAGAAAGTGTACGACCACTGTCGATAATATCCTCAACGACAAGTACATCTTTTCCTTCAATTGATGAATCCAAATCCTTCACGATACGAACAACGCCGGAAGATTTTGTTCCGTCTCCATAGCTTGATACGGACATAAAGTCAATCATAACCGGTACAGTAATACGCTTTGCAAGCTCTGTCGTAAAGAATACACTTCCTCTAAGGATGCATAAAAGAAATACTTCCTTTCCTTCATAATCCTTACTGATTTGTGCTCCTAATTCTGCGATTCTCGAATTTACTTCTTCCTCAGAAAGCATTACACGAATCTTATCGCTCATCTTCTATTCCTCCGTCAATCTGTACTTTAAGCACACGAGTCGTGTGCTCATCTACCTTGTAAAAACTACTGATGCGATATCCGATCACCCAAATCACATGATCTCCATCAGCCAGCAGCAGTGTCCTGCTTCGCTCCTTGGCGGGAATTTTCTCATTCACAAAATAGCGTTTTAATTTCTGTGTATGCCCCGCCTCATCAATCGTCAGCCAGTCGCCTTCTTTCGGATAGCGAATTTTTACAATATCTTTTATCTTATCATAGTCAAAGCATTTCGTATACTTTTTTTTAGGGATTTCTCGCACCTGCGCGCGTTCTAACACCTGCATGGAAACCATCTGTGGAGTGATTATCTCTGACAGTTGTGCATCACCGGTCACTTTCTTTGATTCCTGCGAATTGTGGCACAATTCAATCCCATCATATGTGCGATGCGCACGCACCCCATACGGCAAGTCAAGTCTTCTTCCTACCTGACGGGACAAAAGCTCCCGCAATGCCTTCACATGTATCTGCCCGATGTCCTTCGCGCTTCCGGCCACTTCCGTCAACGCACGGTAAAACAAGCGCTCGGTAAGTATTTCAGGATAATCGTTTAATTTCTCACGAATCGTCAGTTTATTGTGGTCGATGTCGGACAGCACACAATTCCTGTAAATCTCATCCGTCTGCTGCTCCATATAGTCTTCCAGCCGCTGCATGCGATCTGCCATAGCACACAAATGCTCAACGCTTCCCACATTTAGCTGTCTCAAAACGGGTACCACCTCAAGGCGCATGCGATTTCTTGTCGCATCCGTCTTTTCGTTGGTGCTGTCTGTTCGCCAGATAATCCCCCGTTCCGTAAGATATGCCTCTATTTCCGCTCTGCTGACGGAAAGAAGAGGTCTGATATAGCACTCTCGTTTCGGGCGCATCGCTCCGAGACCTTTTAAATCGCTGCCGCGAATCATCTGCCAAAGCAGCGTTTCCGCCTGATCCTCTTTATGATGTGCCAGGGCAATCAGGTCCCCGCTTTGGTTCGCAATCGCCTGAAACTGCTCATAGCGAAGCACTCTCGCGGCTTCCTCCAGCGACAATCCAAGCTCTTTTTCCGCTTGGGGCACATCCACCGATACAACCTCGCAAGGAACGGCAAGTTCCTCACACACGGCTTGCACATATCTGGCATCTTCAACACTCTCTTCCCCCCGGATCCCATGTTCCACATGGATGACACGAAGTTCGAAGGGATGCGTATTTTTATATTCACTTAGCACATGAAGCAGGCAGAGCGAATCCGCGCCGCCGGATACTCCGGCAAACACGCGTACTCCTTCCCCAATCAATGCTTTTTCTTCAATATATGAAATAATCCTTTGTACAAATTCTTCTCTCATTATTTCTCCCATATACCGGCAACAAGTATCGTCATGTCATCCCGCACCTTTCCGCCGGTAAACAGCAGCACACGATCCAGTATTATTTTTGCCATCTCGCTCGGGTTGGTTACCTGCAGACTCTCAACAATCTGACAAATTGTCTGCTCAGGAGAAGGAACATGCAGATGGTCAAGCACTCCATCTGTCATGAGGATGACATAATCTCCTCCTGTGACATGTGATGCTTTCTTCTGTATCTGCGGTTTCGTATCCGCTCCAACCGGAAGTGTCGCACACGGAATGCACTCCACACGCTCTCCACGCTTGATAAAGGCTGCCGCCGCACCGATTTTATAAAAACTGACATCACCCTGATACAAATCGACTTCACAGACATCCATTGTTGAATAGGAATCTTCCTGATCGTGAAGCACCATTGCCCCGTTAAGCATGCGAAGTGCAGTTTCCTTTGAAAATCCGGCCTCTAAAAATCTCTCCATTAACTCTAACACCAATTCGCTTTCCTTACAAGCATTGCTTCCGGAGCCCATTCCATCCGATAACATCAGAACGACTTTTCCATCATTTGTTTCGACATAAGAAAAATTATCTCCCGATACAACTGCTCCATCCTTCGTCATGCGCGCAATTCCATAGGTACTGTGATAAAGTGTATCTTCCTCATACACAAACGGACCCGGCAGCTTTCCAATCAGGGTTTTGGAATCTTTATGAAGCACCATATCCATATCAAGCGCCCGCTCGACCACCTTTGTCAAATCTTTTACGCCGATGCAATTTCCCCGTCTGGAATACGCCTCAAGAGACAGACAGATTTTTCCATTATTCTTTTCGAGCAGTTTTACATTCTGTAAAACAATTCCCTGTTCTCTCGCCAGATACTTCAGCGAAACCAGTGTAGACTTTTCTTTTTTCGTCAAGTCTATGGCATCGCGCGTACAATCTTCCATAATATACGCCATCGCCTCCATCTGCTCTGCAATAATCGCGCGATTTTCCAGTAGACGATTGTACCATGCAAGGTTCAACCTTGCCTTCTCAAACACGCGCGTCGCCTCATACGCAAGCTGTTCACTGTTTCTGCAATGGTTTTCTAATTCTTCACTACACTCTTTTGCTGCACGACCATCACTGTGAATCGAAGACAGATAATCTGCTAACGCCCGATACATCGGTGCGTCCGGTCTCTCCCAGCAGATCGCACACTGATCGCAGGAAGTGCACACGCGCCCTGTAATCTCATTATGTATCTTACCCATCTCCTCCGGTGTAAAATCATTTTTCTTCGTCTGCATTCCGGAAAACAACTCCGCAAGCCCATTGAAGGAATCCGCATAACCCATCAGCCGATTTTCATCTGCTCCGAGATTTAATCTGGGATCCTCTCCCCGCTCAAGAAGGAGCGGCATCCAATACAACACTCTGGCTATAATAAAAACGCTCACAAAGCAGATGACACCTTCCATCAGTTGTAATGGAAGTTCATCATTTGTCGTTGTACTGATTAGTTCCCCGCACACACTGACCGCTACCGTAATGACTGCTGATGAGATCGCAGCTGTCGCTGTCAGACACTTATGGTCAATCCACTCGCATACCTTCACAACACACCAGATCACCGCCATCACGATTGCATAGCGCACTGCCAGTGTCATCGGAAGTGACAGTCCCATCCCCAAAAGCATCATAATACTTAAGATTGCCCGTCCCTCCTCGCGAAGTAACGCCGCCGCATAATACGCCGGAATCAGTGGGAAAAATCCACCAAATTCAACCCGACACATCAGCGCTCCGACAAGCGCTACCAACATTTGTCTGTACCGTTCTTTTCTCATTGCCTATTACCTCCGTGTTTTTCTTCGAAGGCAATTATAGTGAGCAGACTGTATCATTTTTTGTCAAAACAAAGAAAGGATTTGAAAAAGCGTTCGTCAAAACGCTCCCTCAAATCCCGATTTGAATCGAATGCAGGCACTTCATGCTTTTTAACATCCTACACTGTTATTTATTATTTTTCTTCCTTAAAAATTATCTGATCCTCGTAGACTAAGCCAAGCTTGCTCTGCGCGGTATCTTCAATGTAATCCTGCGTTTTCACATACTTCTCATACTCTTCAAGCTCACTCTGTCTGGATTCTTCCGCTGCTTTCTGTGCCTCAAGTGAAGCCTCCCGTGCAACATACTCCTGATTCTTATGATACAGACGCACAATCTGAACCGACATCAGTGAAACCAACAAAATAACCATTGTTGAAATGCTTAACTTCGCAAGCCGGTTGCTCTTCGTTTTTCTTCCTCTCATGCAAACACCACCTAAAATCTAAACTACTAAAGCTTCCTTATGCTTATTTTAACTATCTTGCGAACCATTTTCAACCGTTTTTTCATCGCTTTCTTCTGACAATTCCATCCAATCCTTGCTTTTTCGAGTTCTTCTTTTCGCTTTTTTTCAATTGCTCCTGCCAGACGGACAAAAGGACTCAACAAAATATTCCGCGCTTTTTGAAGTATCGCGATAAGCCGAGGAGTAATGTTTTTACTGACGGTTACATACCATAGAATCATTCCGACAAGCAATGCGCCAAAAATAAACCCTCTCAGCCGCCCATCATTTTTCTTATTTAATACAACAAATACTACCACTGCGACATACAGCCAGTAAAACAGATCCGTGACATTCACCCAAAAGGTATTGTGCGGCACAATCCCCCGCCAAAGCCGAAGCAGATCATAGCTTCCTGCAAGAACCACTCCCAGCAAAAAGAAATCACACAAAAGTGCCAGTTCTTCATAGATTCCGGCCCCTACTACAGGTGTCATCGGAAGATTCGTCCGAGAAGGGACTCGCCCTTATGTCCGGTTGAAATCTCTGAATAGCTGAGTGAATCAATCTTGCCTGCAATGTCCACCTCTCCTTTTTCCAGAGAGAGGCGATTCACATGCAAATCCTTTCCTTTCATCAACAGCATTCCGAGATCCGTCTCGAGCAGAATCTCGCTCACATCAAAGGAAAGTACATCCACCACTCCACTTAAGCTCACTGTCTGCCGGTTATTCATAAGCACCTTGTGTGCATGCGTTGTCATTCTTTCTTCCATCTGCCAGGCCTCCTTTTGTATCTGTAGCAGTATATGCACAGAGCAAACAAAAAAGACCCACGGGACGCATCAAGCTTCCTGCAGGTCTTATTTCCTGTCAAATATATTCAAACAGTTCTTTTGCTTCTTCTTTTTTCGTTGTCTGCGCGATATCAAGTACACGAACCTTCACGGCCTTCGTTCCAAAAAGGATTTCGATTTCATCACCGGGCTTTACATTCAGCGATGCTTTGGCCACCTTTCCGTTGACCATCACGCGACCGGCATCACAGGCTTCATTTGCAATCGTACGACGCTTAATCAGACGCGATACCTTCAAAAACTTATCCAGTCTCATGGATTAAGCGTTGATGCTATCCTTTAATGCCTTACCAGCTTTGAACTTCGGAGCCTTAGAAGCTGCGATAGTCATCTCCTTACCGGTCTGAGGATTTCTTCCGGTTCTGGCTGCTCTCTCAGATACTTCGAATGTACCGAATCCAACTAACTGAATCTTCTCACCCTTCTTTAACTCTTCTGCAACGGTCTCTGTGAAAGCCTTTAAAGCTGCCTCAGCATCCTTCTTTGATAATCCTGTCTTATCAGCCATTGCTGATACTAATTCCATCTTATTCATTATTTTTGTTCCTCCTATGGATTCTATAATTGATATTTCGATAATTTTCCGAATTACCTACGAATATATTTATACTTGTTTTTTTTTTCATTGTCAAGGGAATTTCCCCATTTTGTGCGGATTAGAGCATTTTCTGAATCATCTCTAACACACTTGCTCCAAGCTGCTTTGACTGAGTCTTTGCATCATCC
>JAQXMB010000105.1 GCA_029012425.1 bacterium
ACTGTCGAATAAGCTGCCGTTGCTGCTGATGACACCGGTATTTCGAATGGTATCTCTCGAAATCTCACTTGCCTTCTGTGCAATCTGTGCGCCGTAAGAGGTCGCACCGGAAAACAAGGATTTTACACTGCTGCCATTGGCGGTTTTCAGCTTTTCTTCATTGACTGACATGCTCCCGTCGAATCCAATCGTGATTCCAACCTTTGACAGTGCGTTTGACATTGTTGCAGTCATGCTTTTCATATATTTGACATCCGTTGCAATCGCCTTCGGAGTTACCTGCGAGGCTTTTGCAAGTGTATCATTGTATTCTCCTGCAAAAGTCTTGATTGCGTCCGCAATTTTATCCATGTTATATTTTCCGTCTGTCTGCTTCCAAAGGTCTTCTTTTTTCAGATTTTCCGCAGCGGTTTTTAAGCTGTCGGACTCCTTTTTCAGTTGGGCCAGACCGGTATTCTTTACCGTAGGATCATTCTTCTTATCCGTTGCCGGCTTACTCGAAGCAGTTGTTTTCTTCTCTTCCGCATAATGAGCCTTCAGAAGTTTTCCATAGCTTCCATTTCGAATCGAGGCATAGTCACTGAAATTGATTGAACTCAACAGATTGCTCGATCCCAAACTGCTGAACAAGGATGAAATATTGAAATTCCTCATCTACTCCACCTCCGGATTTCCTGACGCATTCTTCGATGCATTCTGAATACGCCATCAAACAAGCTTTTACTACTTGTATTGTACCACCTTTACACTGTTTTTCAATTATTTCTCAAAAATTTGTCAGATATCCGGTTATTTTTTTCTTCTTTTCTCTGTCCACCACCATGTAAATCAGTCTTATTGGGCAGATATTTGACCGGATGTTTTCCTTTTTATGGCAATGGATCCCCTCAAACAACCGGTCTCTATAGGAACATGGTAATCAATATACAAACTAGTAATATGATTGGACATACAATTTTTAGTATCCGAGCGATTCTTCGGGTCTTACAGTTACTTCTGATTTTTCCCAAGACACCTGTCGCAAAAAGAATGGATGTAAGCAACGCCCCGGCTGCCACCCCAAAACACATGGACTCAATCGTCATCAGGAAATCGCTGCGACTTCCCAGACCCCTTGATTCGAATATCAATGCAGCGATTAACCCGATAAACCCTACCACACTAACGATACACACGCGATGCATCAGTAAGTTTCGTTCATTTTCTGTGTAATCTGCAACCTTTAACAAGGTTTCTTTTTCTTCCTGATTCATTTTCCCGCTTTTCCTTTCTCCGTCAATAAGTTCTCGGATATCCACATCATAAAAGTCTGCCATCTCGACCAGCAAACTCAAATCCGGCATGTTTCGACCGTTCTCCCATCTGGATACGGTTCGATCGGAAACTTGAAACCGTTCTGCCAGCTGTTCCTGTGTTAATCCCTTTTCTTTTCTTAATTCCTTTAAGAAGAGCCCGATCTTTTCCTGCTCCACTACGCTACCTCCTTTACACTGACAGCATATCGAAAACCCAGCTGAGAAAACACGACACAAAGCGAGAAATGCCGCATTTTCATCTCCTGACACACGATGTCCGGTGCGATTGTATCTTCTGATTGCACAATATTTCTATCTGCTCGACAATATTTTCCCATTCCGGATTCTTATACTCGTCAAGCCCTATCTGCTCAATATTTGTCTTATATGTTTTATCCTTCCATACCTCTTCCACTGCTTTTTCTATTTCCTCTGTGCTTGCAGCCAAAGTAGGAATTCTTTTACCGATTCTAAGACGCTCCATCTGTCTTGCATTTTCTATCTGATCATTTACGAACGGCATCGCAATCATCGGCACGCCTGCGCAGATGGCTTCATTCACACTGTTCATTCCACAGTGTGTCAAAAATACATCCGCATGCTCTAACACCTCAATCTGCGGTACAAAGGAATATGCATATATATTTGAAGCTATGTCTCCAAGCTTCTCCGGTTTCACTTTTCCGGTATTTAATATCACTGATACATCCTTATTACCAAAGGCTCTCAGACATTTTTGACAGAATCTCTTACTGCTGATAATACTTCCCAAAGAGATATACACAATGGGGGGCTTCATCTTGTCATACGGTATTTCAATGCTTCCCGTTATTGGTTTCTGCCTTGGCACCACAAAATGAAAGGTTTCGTCAAATGATTCCCTACAATTTTGAAATTTTTCCGGTATATATACAATGTTCAAATCCGGTTTGCTGTACAAAACCGCATCCTTCATAGATGAAAAGGAAAGTCCCATAGACTGTCGTTTTTTCTTTCCCATAACCTGTGCATCAATCAATCGCACAGATAAGTCAAACAGCTTTGATGCATTCTTCATGGATGCTTCGGACCATGCCGGCTGCGAAAACTGTCTGACACACGGAATCTGCAAATTCTGTGCCAATTTGATTCCCGGATAAAATAACATCTCATAAATCAGCAGATCATATTCATTGCCCAATTCCATTGCCGTATTGAATGCTGCCTGAAAGCTCAGTCGCTTGTTCTGTCGCATGGTTGGCTTCGCAGGAAAAGAGCTGTAGGGGATGAAATCTGCTCCTGTCTTTTCAATTGCTGTACGGAATTGTTCGCTGCAGATATAGTCAACCGCATGGCCTCGTTTTACCAGCCCCGCTGCCAACGGTAAAGTCGGATTCACATGCCCGGAAAAAGGCACATTTATCATCAGTATTCTAGACATGCTTCTTCCCCCCTAAGTAACATTGCTTTATTCTTCAGTTCCATTTTATTTATCACAGATTCCCAAATCGTCTATGATTACTTTCCCATCTTTTGCTCCATCAAAATAGATGTTAATCCCACACACTCTGCTAAAGTCAAAACCATCACCATTCTCAAACCGGTCTGCCCTAAGCGTAATTCTTTGCATCTGATGCTTGTACTCGTAGCTTCCAAATATCGCGTCCTGCTTATATAATTGTAACGCTAAACTGGGATAAATATATTGAGGTTCTTCTACCCGAACCGTATTCCCTTTTGCATCCGTTAGCTCTACCGTGTAGCTGACGCCTTCTACATCATCTGCAAGATCCTCTCTCATGTCTGCCATTCGAAACGAGAGCTTATCATGCGAAATATCAATACTCGGCAATGTGACTTGAATATTTGGTGTGTCATCCTTTTCCCATTTAAATTCGAGAACATAGTTTTCGCCTTCTTTGCCACTGCCATATGCATCCTGACGAATTTTCCACGCTTTCACACCTGTACAATGAACCTTTGCATCCGCTTCATTCCCGGATACAATATCCACGGAGTTGTCAAAGGATATTAGCTTTTTGGTAGAAGAATCTTCGTAATTGGTTATGTATACTGTCCGGGGCAAGTCATTCAAATACCTCGAATTGTCCGATAGCAAATCACTGTAGGTATCGTCATCATTTAAAACCGTATCAAGAAAGGTTCGTATGTAAGCCTTTGCAATTTTCTTTTGATCTGCCTCATCCAGAAAATGTGCCGTATTTAGAAATCCATTCATTCCGGGTGTCAGATCATACCGTCCCCACCTACTGTTGAACTGCCCGTGATTGGCACCCATGATGTAAACAGATGATTTATGATGAAAATCTGTCTCATGCTCTGAAAAGAGTACATTGTGGTACTGCTTTTCTCCCATCATGGAACTTACATCCTGATCATTGGCTCCGTGTATCAGAAGATAATCGACATCAGAAATCTCCACCGCATGATCTGCCGGCATATATTGATCCACTGTAGGCGCAATTGCTATCACCCCGGAGATATTGAACTGATAATCGAAAGAGACATTTCCATTTTCGGGATATACCTCCAAACCATTGAAAAGATAAGCCGTTGCGACCATCTCTCCACCTCTCGAGTGACCTGCAATCACAATCTTTTCAGGGTTTATTATCTGATAAAGAGGACTTCCTTCTTCTTCATTTCGCGCAAGAATTTCCTTCATATTCTCAAGCAAAAGGACTGCACGCATATCGTTTTCGGCATCCAGCTCATTGATAATATTCTCATCAACCGAAACAACCACATAGCCGTTGGAAGCAAGATATTCTCCAAGATAATCATATCCCAGGAAAGATGGTGTACTTGCATCATGCGCTCCATGCACAATGAACAGGGTCGGACAATTCGTACCATTTTTCGGATACCAGATCTGTCCTGCAACCGGAGTCTTTTCAAATGAATAATCGCTAAAGTAGTCTCTGATTTTATCAATCATTCCATCCCGGTTTTCAATTTCGGACAGATTCACGCTTTCCGTACAGATATCCATGCTTTCATCCGGTCCGTAAGAAATCTGTTCAACAATTTTGTCGCCGTTTTCTAAATACTTCGCAAATCCATTGACATCGCCTGCCTTCGGCTGCGGTGCCTGTTTACAATACATCGCAATACGATTCTCTCCGAACTGATCGATATGAAAAAAAAGACCAAACAAGAAAATAATCGCAAGCGAGATTGCGCCAGCCACATATCCAAATACCTGCTTATATTTTTTTGTCTTGAAAAACGCCCAAATGCATCTGCCAAATACATCCACAGCAAGCATCATCAAAAAGGTCATAATGATTGCCGGTAATACTGCATGTGCCTGATTTGCTACTAAATTTACCAAAAGCAACAGGAACCATTCGAGTATAAAAAAGACTCTTGAACATTTGGCAGCACCAAAAACAAGCCTGATTCCGAAATAAGTCAGATTCCCTACGATAATCATAAATAATATTGAAACCATGAATTCTATAATTGCCGGAATCTGATTAAATAGATAAACCAGGACTCCACGGTACAAAAGCTGAGCCGCAAAAAGAACGCCAAGAAACATCCCTCCAAGTTTTCCTTGCTGTAAAAACTCGGTGGGTCCCATTAGTTGTTTTTTGATTCGATGATATAATTCTTTAATCAGGTTCTTCTTGTTGCATAATCTCAATTTCATGCTATTTTATCCTCTGGGTTTATCTTTTTTTATTCATCTATATGCGACCGATCAATTGACTCATTTCCGTTTCCAAATCATCAAGAAACTTTTTTACATGATATCCATCTGTCGTTGCATGATGACAGGTTAATGACAATGGCAACAGCTTGCGCCCTTCTCCATTCTCATAGAATTTCCCTGCTTCCACAGACGGGAAATAATACGGTTTGTTTTCATGCGAATGTACTGCAAAATGCTTAAAAGAAATCCACGGAACACAAGAGACGGTATACGCATTTTTCGGGGGAGGCGTTTGTGGTTGCGACAGAACACCATGAACATCTCCAAAACACTTTTGGTTTTCCAAATAATTGTTGTAAAACTGCTCGTAGTCCTGTGAATATTCTGTCCACATCATCGAGAATGTGTGATCATCCTCGTGGAAGCTTGCATATAAAGGAGTCAAAGTGTCATAGTATCCTAATTTTTCTTCCTCATATGCTACCTTGAACTCCATCTGCTTGTTTAAGCATGTTGTAACCAGCCATATGTATGTTGGGAAAAACTTGCGATTTTTCTTTTTTAGTTCAAGCATAAGGTCTGTAATATCCATGTCAACCGTCATGGAGTAGCTGGTTGGTGCCATTTGTGAAAAATAGTAAAACATCTGCCCTCGGGGCCATTTACTCATATCAATTTCATTGAATTTCATTTGTAATCCTCCTCGTATCATATCTTCTAGATACATAAATGTACTCTGATAACTTATATCAAGAGGATAACCGCAATATGGTGTACTCACAACCTACGCATCGTAGAGTCATTGAATCATAGTATTCTTCCGGGGCAATTGTCACTCTTCACGGCAAAATAATTGTCTCCTAATTAGCGCCTCCTGCCAGTGCATTTCTTACCGCTGCTTTAATTGTCTTACTTGACATGGTTGCTCCTGCGATGCTGTCTACCTCGCTTGTGTTTTCTTCAATCATCTTTGGAATCATCGCCTCTGCCGGTGTTCCTTTTCCATTCTGATGACGGGTCAGCTCAATATCTGCAATCTGATGATCCTTGACAGTCACAACTGCAGTCACCTTAACAAGCGGAGTTTCCGCGTTTCCTTCGTACACACCGTCTGCTACCGCTGACACATCTACCGTTTGAACGGCATCCAATTCCTTATAGCTTGTGCGAACCATGTTTGTCATTAATATGCCGCATACCGCAGCTAATACAACAAATGCTAATACAATTCCTAATAATACTTTTACAACCTTCTTCATTTCTCAATTCTCCATTCTTTATTCTACATATTTTGTATGTATTGTAAACACATTTTAACTTTTCTCGTTTATGCACGCTAAAATAGGCTCAATATATTTTTTATCAGAAATATCATAGGAGGATGCAATCATTTTTATCATGATTTCTTCTTCCTCAGTTTTATTCTTCTTCGCTCGCAATGTCTTTAAGAACATTTTCATCATAAGCTTTGATCCGGTCGACATTTTCTCATAATTGAATCCACCCGGACAATAAAAGGTACTTACCTGCTTTTGCTCTTCCTCGCTAAAATTGTTTTTGAGCGCCTGCTCTACCTGTGGATTTTCTATCGGGCTTCCGCCAACGCAAAATACAATTAACTTCTTTCCCTGCCAATGATTCATATTGCTCTTAAACCAGTGAAGCTTACTGATTCCTCCTGCGCATGCCCATCCGCCATAGATGATGGCATCATATTCATCGAAATTCTGCTTTTTTGCTTCAGCAATTTCAAAGCAGTCGGCACCACTTTGTTCGGCAATCCATTCCGCATAACGCTTGGTAAAGCCTGTCTGTGAAGTATAAATTACTGCTGTCTTCATGCATCAAACCTTCCTTCCATTGTTTTTAAATTGTCTTCAATCTTCGAGATAATCCGAAATGCGCTTTCGATTTCTTCCTCTGAAACTCCTTCATACAAACTTCGCATAAAAAGGGCCTGTTTCTCCTGATACTTCAGAGTCATGCCGCGCGCCTTATCAGTCAGGCAGACCCTCTTTTTTCGCTTATCCTTTTCATCTGTCTCCAACCGGACAAACTGCTTTTTTTCGAGACTGTTTAGAATCTCCTTCACATTTTGTCTGGAGCAACCCATGGTCTTTGCTAATTCGCCCGCTGTCGGCGCTTCCTCCTGATAGAGATTCATACAAATTAACAGGAAAAACTGCTTGCATGTGATCTCTTCATAGAATGCATCTCCTACCGCCTGCAGTCGGTTATGGAATGCAAAAAACAGACCAAAAAGTGCACGCCTATGTTCAATCATTTGATATACATCGGACGC
>JAQXMB010000106.1 GCA_029012425.1 bacterium
ATGCAGGCTTAGAAACCTTCCGGATTTTGTATTCAGAGGGGACGACATCCATTGACTTAAGCAAAAATAAAAAGCTTAAGGAAGTAACAGTCAGCAGATGTAAGCGCATGAGCAAAAATAAGGTAAAGCTTCCGCAAAATAGAAATATTAACTTTCAATACTGGGATTTTTAAGCTCAGAAAAAAGTAAGGTATTTTTCCTTTACGAATAAAAGGAATCATGAGATAATTCCTTTTGGGTCTTGCCCGAAAAAACACAGGAGATAGGATTATGGCAAAGTTATATTTTTATTATGGAGCAATGGGAGCCTGCAAGAGTGCAACTGCGATTACAACTGCATATAACTATGTGGAGGCAGAGCTTGGCAACGGCAATGCCAAGGAACGAAATCGTATTTTGCGCATCTTAAAGCCGCAGCTGGAGACTCGTGACGGGGAGTCGACAATCCGTTCACGCATCGGATTAGAGGCAGAATGTGATACGATTGAGAACTTTATGAAGGAAAATGTGCTCGCGGATTTATTAAAGCTTTCGGAGACCGAGCGGAAGATGCGTTTTCCGTATAAGGTTTTGATTGTGGACGAGGCACAGTTCTTTACAAGAGAGCAGATTGACTATCTGTCGGATATCGTTGACTTTATGGATATTCCGGTAATCTGCTATGGACTTCGCGCAGATTTTATGGGAAGACTGTTTCCGGGAAGCGAACGACTGATGGAGATTGCAGACAAGCTTGAGGAGTTAAAGACTATGTGCTGGTGCGGAAGAAAGGCAACCTTTAACGCCCGTTTTAATGAGAATGGCATTATCCGCTCCGGTGAGCAGATTCTGCTGGGCGCAAACAATAATTACAAGGCGTTATGCAGAAAACACTACAAGCAGGGACTGCTGTTTCCACCGAAATTTGATTCCTGAATTTTTGGCGCAACCGATGGACGAGATGGGTTGCGCTTCTTTTTGTTAAAGAAAAGTCAAAATCACCAAAAAATGCTTATACAGATTGCGAATTGTGTAAAAAATAGACAAATATCGTTTGAAACATTGCTATTATCATGCTAGTATAGAAATATATAGCAGACAAGGTGGGCGGTTGTTGCCTGCAGTCGTGACTATACATAATAAAAAATGGTGGAGGTATTTTACAATGAAGAAACTGATTAACAGCGTAGAGACAGTTGAAGACGAGATGGTCCAGGGTCTGGTAAAGGCTTATCCCAAGTATTTGAGCAAGCTTGATTGTGGTAATGTAGTTGTGAGAGCCAACAAAAAAGAAGGTAAGGTAGCTCTCATCAGTGGTGGTGGAAGTGGACATGAGCCCGCGCATGCAGGATATGTTGGAGAAGGTATGCTGGATGCAGCAGTGGCCGGAGCTGTTTTCACATCTCCTACCCCCGATCAGATTTTTGAAGGAATCAAAGCAATTGCAACAGATGCCGGTGTCCTTATGGTTATCAAGAACTATACCGGTGATGTTATGAACTTTGAAATGGCTGGCGAGATGGCTGAGATGGAAGGCATCTCTGTAAAGCAGGTTGTTGTAAATGATGATGTTGCTGTTGAGGACAGCTTATATACCGTTGGCCGTCGTGGCGTTGCAGGAACTGTTTTTGTACATAAGATTGCAGGCGCATTGGCTGAGACAGGTGCAAGCCTTGATGAGGTACAGGCTGTGGCTCAGAAGGTTATCGATAATGTGCGTACCATGGGTGCAGCAATTGCTCCTTGTACGGTTCCGGCAAGTGGAAAGCCCGGCTTTGAGCTTGCTGAGGATGAGATGGAAGTAGGTATCGGAATTCATGGTGAGCCCGGAACACATCGTGAGAAGATTATGACTGCAAACGATATTACGGATCACTTGTTAGAGAAGATTCTTGCTGATATCGATTACAGTGGCAGCGAAGTTGCAGTTATGATCAATGGTTCAGGCGCAACACCTTTGATGGAGTTATATATCATCAATAATCGTGTGGCAGATGTTTTAGCTGAAAAAGGTATCAAGGTTGTAGAGACCTTTGTTGGCGAGTATATGACCTCAATCGAGATGGCAGGATTCTCTATCTCATTATTGAAGCTTGATGATCAGATGAAGGAGCTTTTGGCTGCTAAGGCTGATACCCCCGCATTCAAGGCATAAGTAAGTAGGATAAAAGGAGACTAGCAATGACAGACCAGAAAAAAGTAGTAGAGATTCTGCTAAGCGTATACAAGGTGCTTGATGAGAATAAGGAATTTCTCACCGACCTTGACAATGTAATCGGTGACGGAGACCATGGAATCAATATGGCACGCGGCTTTGCAGAGATTGAAAAACAGGCAGATGCACTTGTCGGTAAGGATATTGGAAATATATTAAAAACGGTTGGAATGACACTGGTATCAAAGGTCGGAGGAAGCTCAGGCCCGTTATATGGAACTGCGTTTATGAAAGCAGGCATGACAATCGGTGCGAAAACCGAGATAGATATGAATGATTTCCTTGGCGCACTTGAGGTGGCGATTGAAGGTGTGAAGGCTCGCGGTAAATCAACAACCGGTGAGAAAACCATGCTTGATGCAATGGTGCCTGCACTCGATGCAATGAAGGCTGCAGCTGCTGACGACGCAGACACAAAAGCAATTTTTGATGCCGGAATCAAGGCAGCAGAGGCCGGTGTAGAGTATACAAAAGAGATTATTGCTACAAAAGGTCGTGCAAGCTATGTTGGTGAGCGAAGCATTGGACATCAGGATCCCGGTGCAACCTCCTTTACACTTATTCTGACTGAGATTAGCAAAGCTTATTAGGAGGCAGATATGGTTGGTATTGTAATCGTCTCGCACAGTGAGCGACTCGCTGAGAGTGTTGTTGATTTAACCAAGATGATGGCTGATGGAGCGAATATTGCTGCGGCAGGCGGACTTGAGGATGGCACATTCGGTACAAGCTATGAGCGCATAAAAGCGGCCGTAGACGCTGTTTATTCTGAAGATGGTGTAATTGTTCTCATGGATATGGGAAGCGCCGTAATGACCACAGAAATGGTCTTAGAGGAGTATGATGACAGCCGTATTCGTATGGTCGATGCCCCGCTTGTTGAAAGTGCTGTGGTAGCATCTGTCAGCGCGATGTGCGGAAGCGATCTTGAGACAATTTTAGAGGAGATTGAGGAAGCCAAAGGCGAACCGAAATTCTGACAAAATCGTTTATCTGAGTCGGTGAAACAGGTTTTCACCGACTCATTTTGTGTGTTTTTGACAAAATAGAACGCATAATATTTGACATTTTGTCGAAAATGCAAATAATTCTTGTTTTTTCAAGAAAAAGAGCGTATGATAACAATATAAGCTAATAAGTGAGCCAAGAGAAGACAGAGTGGGCTAAGAAATAACAGAAATGTTATTTTCAAGTGATGCTCTTTTTTTTGTTCTTTTTTTGGACGAGGAATGAACGGAGAACGCTTATCGTATACTAAAGGGAGGACAAATATGAAACAGGAACTGTTTGATGCTTTATCTGATAACCCGATTGTTGCAGCGGTAAAAGATGATGAGGGTTTGAAGGAGTGCTTGAAGTTAGAGGAGTCCCGTGTCGTATTTGTACTATATGGGGAGGTTGCAACGATTGCTGAGATCGTTGATTACTTGAAAGAAAACGGTAAAATCGTGATGGTTCATATGGATTTGATATCCGGTTTGAGTTCCCGCGAGGATGCAGTTGATTTCATTGCAAAGTACACGAAAGCGGATGGTATTATCTCTACTCGTTTTGAGCAGATCAGACGCGGCAAAAAGCTCATGCTTAGCACAATTTATCGGATATTCGTGATTGATTCGAAAGCAATTTCGAATGTAAATCGGGGGATTGGCGAATATGCGGACATTGTAGAGATTTTGCCGGGGTTGATGCCCAAAATCATTCGTCGGATGAAACGCGAGTTAGCTGTACCTGTAATTGCAGGTGGTTTGATTTCCGAGAAAGAGGATGTCATTCAGGCTTTGGATGCCGGTGCAATTGCAATTTCAACAACAAATAGGAATGTATGGTGTATGTAAAGAAGAGAGAGTTGCAGAGGATTTTTTAGGAGGGGATAGCATATGTGTTATGCAACAAAACGAAAAATAGCTGATTGCGTAAAGCAGCTAATGAGAAAAAAAGAAATCCGTAAAATTACAATTCAAGACATTATGGACGAAACTCATATGAGTCGTCAGAGCTTCTACTATCATTTCAAAGACATTTATGATGTATTGGAGTGGGTAACCGAATATGATTTTGCTAAGCGAATTGCCTATCAGGAAAATGAATCGGTGGAAGAGTGGATACTTAATCAGTTCCATGTGCTCAGCGAGGAGAGAGCGTTTTTCGAGCGTGTGGTAAATGAATTGGAGTGGCCGAAGCTTTTGAATAGTATCATATCACCGATTGAGGATGGCATAGCGAGCTTAATGCGACAGCAGAATCAGGTTCTTGGAATGATAGACACCAGAGATATTAAATCCTATGCGCACCTCTATGCGACCGCTTACTGTTACTTTTTGATGGATTATATCTATCATAAGAAGCAGATATCGGATCAGGAATTGCTCCGGGATGTCATCGGTATGTTTTCATTTTTAAAAGTATCGCCGGGCTTCCATGTGCCGTTTCAGCTTCTTGAGCCAAAGACAATGGTCAGTTAACGAGTATATGATTGATTGTTGATTGTTTATATAATGAAAAAGAGACCCCGTTTGGAGTCTCTTTTTCGGTATAAGAGAGATGTATTGGATTACGAAACTGCAGGGATATCCTTCGTAGCAATAATATCTACTCCGGTATCTGCAGCATTTGCTAATACAACATCACCGATCTTAATCGGTGCAGCAACCTTTACACGCTCGATGCTTGCCATGATATCCATGATTTTTTCCTTCGGGATATCGCTTGCGGTTTTCACGGAAACCATAGGGATTGCTCCGCCACTTACATATACAGAGCTTGTTACGATACGAGTCGGATGTGTTACTTCTTTTCTGGCGTAGTCATCACCGCGCTTGCATGTGTTTCCTGAAACGCTTACAACTTCACCACCATCTAATTCTACAGTTAATGCACAGCCTAAAGGGCAGCCAATGCAAGTCAGATTTCTAATTTCCATGATTCTTACGCCTCCTCAATCTTCACTGTGATATTTTCGAGATTGCCAAAGCTCTCTAACTGTTCCTTGGTAAGCTTAATTTCTTCCATCTCACCGGGTGCCATAATCTGGCGTTTTCTGTGAATGATGCGTTCATCATTTAAGTAGGCTGAGATGTAGCAGTTCTTATATACCGCGCCAACACGGAAACGAACAATCATTTCATCTGCCATGCGGTTTACATGAATCTTCTTCGGAACGGTATAGCGAACACCGTCAACTGCAAGAATCGGAATCTCTTTGCTCTTCTCGCCGAGAGAACCGTTATTCTTTACATATGCAGCTGCATTGCGTCCGGCTGTGGCAGCCTCCTCAGAAACGAAGTCTACAAGATCATGTACATGAAGAACATTACCACAAGCGAATACACCTTCTACGCTTGTCTCGAGACTCTCATTAACAATCGGTCCGGAGGTAACAGGCTCCATATCTACGCCGATGCTGCGAGAAATTTCGTTTTCAGGGATAAGTCCGCAGGAGAGAAGGAGTGTATCACAAGAGTATTCTTCCTCCGTTCCGGGAATCGGCTTGTTGTTCTTGTCAACCTCAGCGATTGTGATTCCTTCCAGTCTTTCCTTACCCTTGATAGCAACAACTGTGTGGCTGAGCTTTAACGGAATACCGAAGTCGTCCAGACACTGAACGATATTTCTCTTCAGACCGCCTGAGTAAGGCATGAGCTCTGCAACAACCTTAACCTTAGCACCTTCAAGAGTCATGCGTCGTGCCATGATAAGACCGATATCACCGGATCCGAGGATAACAACTTCACGACCGGGCATATAGCCTTCAATATTAACGAGACGCTGTGCAGTACCTGCTGAATAGATACCGGCGGGACGATATCCGGGGATATTGAGAGCTCCTCTTGAACGTTCGCGACAACCCATTGCGAGGATAATTGATTTTGCCTGAATCTTGAACAGTCCATCTGTACGATTCATAGCGGTGATTTCTTTATCTTTGGTAATGTCCATTACCATGGTATTTAATTTGTATTCGATACCTAACTCAAGTACCTGATCGATAAATCGTTGTGCATACTCGGGACCGGTTAACTCTTCCTTGAAAGTGTGAAGACCGAAACCGTTATGAATACACTGATTTAAGATTCCGCCGAGCTGTGTATCGCGCTCTAAAATCAAAATACTGTCGATTCCGCTTTTCTTTGCAGAAGCTGCAGCAGCAAGGCCGGCAGGACCGCCGCCGATAATTACGATATCATATGAACTCATGTTTATGCCTCCTCTTCAACACTCTTCTTGCTGTATCCCACAACCATATTTGACTTTCCGCCATTCTTGGTAATCTCAAGCTGTGAAATTCCAAGCTCGCGTGAGATGATTTCCATTGTTCTGGGAGAGCAGAAGCCTGCCTGACATCTTCCCATTCCGGCTCTGGTTCTGCGCTTAACACCGTCTAGTGACTTAGCGCCTAACGGACGATTGATTGCATCCATAATCTCGCCCTCAGTAATCATCTCGCAACGGCAGATAATGTTACCGTATGCAGGCTGCTCTTTGATAAGCTTTGCATATTCTTCCTCAGATAAAGACTTGGGATCAAGGACACCTTTTCTGGTACCGTTGAAATCAGGATTCTTCTCGGGCTTTAACAGGTCGGCAACAATGCCGGCAACCTTAACGCCGATAGCAGGAGAGCTGGTAAGACCGGGTGACTCGATACCTGCCGCATCAACGAAGAACGGTGCATCCTCAAGCTCCTTGATGATGAATTCATGATGATCCTCGTGTGCACGATTTCCGGAGAAAGAAGTGATTACTTGGCGAACAGGAACGGAAGGAACGGATTTCTTAGCTGCTTCGCATACATGAGCAAGTCCCTCAGCCGTTGTGTTGGTTGCATCGCGATCGTCGTGATCAACTGCAGTAGGTCCAATTAAAGTGTTGCCGTGAACGGTAGGAGTAACAAGAATTCCTTTTCCGTATTTTCCGGGTAACTGGAAGATTGTATTTGAAACAAGATCTCCGGTAGTCTTATCGAGCAGACAGTACTCACCGCGTCTGGGAGTGATGTGAATCTTGTTTGCACTAACCATATTATGGAAGATATCAGCGTTAACACCGGCTGCATTTACAACAACCTTGGTTAAGATGTCACCGTTGTTGGTTGCAATCATCCAGCCTTTCTCAGACTTTGTGATTTTGCGAACTTCTGTGTTGAAACGGAATTCAACGCCGTTGGTAGCTGCATTCTCAGCCATAGCAATGTTTAATCCGAAAGGACAAACGATTCCGCCTGTAGGGCAGTAGATTGCTGCAATTGCTTCGTCAGAGATATTGGGTTCCATCTCATGAAGCTCTTCCTTGTTCAGAATACGGCATCCGGGAACACCATTTTTCTCGGCGTGAGCGAACAGAGCCTCTAAGTTCGGAAGCTCTTCCTCAGCAAAGCAGAGGATGAGAGATCCGTTTCTCTTGAAAGAGAAATCAAGCTCTTTTGAGAGCGGCTCCATCATTTCATTACCCTTTACATTTAATTCAGCCATTAATGTACCGGGTGTACAGTCGATTCCGGAATGGACAATTGCGCTGTTGGCTTTAGAAGTGCCTGCACAGACATCTTCCTCCTTGTCAATTACGCACACATTCAATTTGTAGCGTGCTAACTCTCTTGCACTGGCGCTTCCTGTTACGCCTGCACCAATGATTACTACGTCATACATATGATTACCTCCTGCAAAAAAAAGCCGCGCCTAAAAGATACCGTTTCCGGTATCTTCTAGCACGGCTCTTATCTCTTGCTAAATATTAATTTTTAAGCTACGATGTTAATTTTACCAAGGAATAATGTTGAATAAACCAACTGCTAATAATGCACCGATGATAGGTCCAACTACAGGAATCCATCCATAAGCGAAGTTTGAACTTCCTTTGCCCTTGATGGGAAGGATTGCATGTGCTAAACGAGGACCTAAATCTCTTGCAGGGTTGATAGCGTATCCGGTTAATCCACCAAGTGACATACCGATTGAAACGATCAGACCAAATACATAAAGGTTTCCGATTCCGCCAGCAGCGTCAACATTGCCAAAGCCCTTGATAGCGAATACGAGTACGAATGTACCGATAATCTCGCTGAGCAGGTTTAATCCGGTGTTCGGAATTGAAGGACCGGTAGAGAATACACCGAGCTTTGTTCCGGCTTCTTCGGTTGCGTCGAACTGTCCCTTGAACAGAACATATACACAGCAAGCACCAAGGAAAGCACCGATAAACTGAGAAACAATGTATCCGGGAACCAGACTCCATGCAAGGCTGCCTTCAGCTGCAAGAGCGATGGTTAAAGCGGGGTTGAAGTGTGCGCCGGAAGCTGCACCAAAGATACATGCGGGAACCATAACAGCAAGACCCCAAGCAAATGTGATCTGGATAGAACCAGCACCCTTCATACCTGACTTATTTAATGTAACATTCGCAACAACACCGTCTCCTAAGAGAATTAACATAAAAGTTCCAATTAGCTCTGCTATATAAGGTAACATATTTTATCCTCCTTCTCAATATGAAATTAATCTTCTTTTGCCCAGTTGAAAGCGTAGGTAACAGCTTTCTTCCAAGTTTTAACCTTCTTAGCTGAATCTTCAGCAGAGATTTCAGGAGTGAAGGTACGATCGATTGCCCAGTTCTTGATAACATCTTCTTTGCTTGACCAGTATCCAACTGCAAGACCTGCTAAGTAAGCAGCACCCATAGCGGTTGTCTCTACACAAACAGGACGATCAACAGGAGCCTGGATGATATCTGACTGCATCTGCATCAATAAGTTGTTAGCAGAAGCGCCACCGTCAACCTTTAATGAAGCAAGCTCGATGCCTGAATCAGCCTTCATAGCTGCGAGTACATCGTTTACCTGATATGCAAGTGACTCAAGAGTAGCGCGGATGATGTGATATTTGTTAACACCACGGGTCAATCCAACGATTGTTCCTCTTGCGTACTGATCCCAATAAGGAGCACCAAGTCCGGTAAATGCAGGAACTACATAACATCCGTTTGTATCCTTAACCTTGCGTGCCATGTACTCTGAATCAGGAGCAGAATCAACAAATTTCAACTCGTCGCGTAACCACTGGATAGCAGCACCTGCAACGAAGATAGATCCCTCTAATGCGTAGTTAACTTTTCCATCGAGTCCCCAAGCGATGGTAGTAACCAGACCGTTGTTAGAGAATACGGGCTTCTCACCGGTATTCATTAACATGAAGCATCCGGTTCCGTATGTATTCTTAGCTTCACCTTCATTGAAACAGGTCTGTCCGAACAAAGCTGCCTGCTGATCACCTGCAGCACCTGCGATCGGAATCGGGCCACCGAAGAACTCGGGATTAGCGTCGCCGTATACACAGCTTGAAGGCTTAGGTGTAGGAAGCATTGACTTCGGAATGTTCAACTCAGCTAAGATTTCATCATCCCACTCTAAGGTGTTGATGTTGAATAACATTGTTCTTGCTGCGTTAGAGTAATCTGTTACATGAACAGCACCCTTGGTTAATTTCCAGATGAGCCATGTCTCAACGGTACCGAATAATAATTCGCCCTTCTCAGCTCTTTCACGAACGCCCTCTACATTATCGAGGATCCATTTTACCTTTGAGCCTGAGAAATAAGCGTCAATAACAAGTCCGGTCTTAGAACGGAAGGTATCGGTTAATCCTTTGTCCTTCAAAGAATCACAATACTCTGAAGTTCTGCGGCACTGCCATACAATTGCGTGATATACAGGTGTTCCTGTATTCTTATCCCATACAATGGTGGTCTCACGCTGATTGGTGATACCGATTGCTGCGATATCAGCTGCAGTAGCATTAACATTAGCCATTGCTGCTTTCGCAACTTCTAACTGAGTAGACCAGATCTCATCTGCGTCATGCTCAACCCAGCCGGGCTTCGGGAAATACTGTGTGAACTCTTTCTGCGCAACACTGCACATCTCTCCCTTCTCATTAAAGAGAATACAGCGGTTGCTTGTTGTTCCGGCATCGAGTGCCATTACATACTTTGCCATAAATTTACCCCTCCATTTATGTTTTATTTGTTAAACTCAGTGTAGCTGTTTTTGGTGTTGGTGTCTATAGACAAAAATAGTTGATTGTATAAACGAAAACTTAAAACTTTTACACATTGGATGGAATGACAAAAAATTAATACAGGTAAAAAGTAACAAAACAGGTGTTGTATTTCATATACTATATGGTACAATTTAATAAGAATGGTTAAAAGATGCAGTTTTTGCTGTTCATTCATACACAATTAACGTATAATGAATAGTCGAGAAGGTTTATTTTGTTGAATTTGTTATTGAAATTCCAAAAAGGAAAGACGATAAATTTATGCGAGCTTTAGAAGATTATAATAAGGAAACAGTAAAGAACTTAACACTACTGGTTTCTACCTGTATGAGAAATCTTTGGATATGCTATGTGGCAATTATTACGGGATGGATGATTTTTGCAATTGCAGGTGGAGACTATCAAAACGGAATGTTTGTCAAACACTACCTGCTTGCGGTTTCATTAACCGGAATTCTGTGGTTTGTTTTCTGGAAGGTAATTGCAAAGAGAGCGGTAGTGCTTAGCCCGGCGGTTTCGTATCTGGTATTGAATGCTTACATTATTATATTGTTAGCACATCCATCCGGTCTGATGATTATTGATGCGTTGTTGTTTGGCGTCATAGCCGTGTTCCCGGTGTGGAATAACCGGTTATGGGTGAAAATACAGCTTGTAGTATTTGCTGTGATTGTTCTGATTCGACAGGCATTCATCGAATTGATCGGTATTCCACAGATTCATTATATGAAATATATGAATTTTTACGCAGTGCTCTGCGTTGGCGTGCTTGTGTTTTTCTGTGTACAGTATGTGCATACCCAGACAATGGTACTCGGAAATGCAGTGAAGAAGGATGCGACAACCGGCTTGTACAATCACGAGTATTTTTACGAGGAATTGGAAAATCGTATGGAAACCTTTGCAGGATTGTCAACAAAGGAACGCGAAGAGGGAAAATTCTCGTTATTGATTGCGGATATTGATAATTTTAAGAGTGTCAATGATACATATGGTCATGCGTTCGGCGATATTGTGTTGATTGAGCTTGCAAGTATTGTTCAAGGATATTGCGGAGCGAAAGATTTTTCGGCACGATATGGCGGTGAAGAGTTTGCAATGATTCTTGGCGATTGTAACCTGAAGGATGCATTGACTCGTGCGAATACGGTTCGTAAGAAATTTGAGCGCACGGTATTTAAGGATACTGATGGAGAAGAACACCAGTTTACAGTCAGCATTGGTGTAGCAGAGTATAATCGTGAATGGAACACGGCCAGCCAGTTTTTTGATCAGGCTGATCAGGCATTATATAAGGCAAAAGCAACAGGAAAGAACAGGGTATGCTCACAATAGCAGAACAATCAAACGATGAATTAGAATTACTCCAGCAGGTGCGTATTTCGGTACGCAACCTGGTGGAGTTTTTATTACGCTCGGGAGATATTGATAATCGGAAAAGCCGTGGAATGCAGACACAGGCGATGCAGGAAGGAAGCAGGATTCACAAGAAACTGCAACGCGCTTATGGTGGGGATTATATGGCTGAGATTCCGCTCGGATTTACAATCCGGATGGAACGATACGAGCTTACGATCGAAGGTAGGGCAGACGGTATTTTTACCAGGGACGGTTTGCCTTGTATCGATGAAATCAAGGGAGTATACCAGGATGTTTCTGCGATGGAAGAACCGGTAGGCGTGCATTTGGCGCAGGCAAAGTGTTACGCTTTCATGCATGCTGCCCGGAATAATCTGGAGCAGATTGGGATTCAGATGAGTTATTGTGACCTTGACAGCGAAGAGGTCAATCGCTTTTTTGATTGCTTTGAATTTGAAGAGTTGGAAAAATGGTTTGATGAACTCCTACAGGAGTATGCAAAGTGGGCGGATTTTCAGTATGAGTGGCGGATGCTTAGCATTGCAACCATCAAGCAATTACAGTTTCCTTATGAGTATCGTCCGGGACAAAAACAGTTGGTGGAAGATGTTTATCGGACAATCTTAAGAAAAAAGAATCTTTTTATTGAGGCACCGACCGGTACCGGCAAAACTTTGTCGACGCTTTTTCCGGCAATTTGCGCTGTTGGGGAGGAACAGGCGGAAAAGCTGTTCTATCTGACAGCAAAAACGCTTACGGCAACGGTTGCAATTGAGACGCTTGGATTGTTTGCAGAGCATGGCTATCGGGGGAAAATTGTGCAGATTACTGCAAAGGAGAAGCTGTGTAAATGCGAGAAACCCGACTGTAACCCGGTGGCATGCCCGTACGCCAAGGGACATTATGACAGGATCAATGACGCAGTATTTGCGCTGCTTCAAAAGGAGGATTTCTTTACGAGAGAAGCTTTGCTTGCGCATGCAGATGAGTATATGGTCTGCCCGTTTGAGCTATGTCTGGATCTGGCAACCTGGAGTGATGTGATTATCGGTGATTATAATTATGTGTTTGATCCGACGGTATATCTGAAACGATTTTTTGCGGAAGGTGTGAAGGGTGACTATCTGTTTCTCATCGACGAGGCGCATAATCTTGTTGAACGGGGAAGACAGATGTATTCGCAGACAATTGTAAAAGAGGATGTGCTGGAATTAAAGAGAATTCTAAAACCTTACAGCGCGAGAATTGCAAAGGCAGCAGACAAAGTGAATCGGATCCTGCTTGAGTACAAGCATGCGTGTGAGGAATATGAAATCTATGATAACATCAATGCGCTTCTGCCTGCACTGATGCGTCTGGCTTCGGAGCTGGAGCGATTCCTGCAGAAGCCACTCACGATAGAAAAACGCGATGAGGTGATGGAGTTTTATTTTAATCTGCGCGGTTTTCTGAATATCTATGAGCTTGTAGATGAAAATTATGTGATCTACTCGTCTTTCCGGGAGGACGGCGCATTTTATGTGAAGTTGTACTGTGCGGATCCATCCGTGAATCTGCAACGCTGTCTGGATAAGGGGCGAAGTGCGATTCTGTTTTCCGCAACGCTGCTTCCAATACAGTATTATAAGAAGCTTCTCTCTACAAGAGAGGATAATTATGCGGTATATGCACAGTCTGTTTTTTCTAAGGAGCAGCGTCTGCTGCTGATTGGAACGGATGTGAGCAGTAAATATACGAGGCGTACGGCAGACGAGTTTTGGAAAATCGCACAGTATATCATCAAAATTGCGTCTTCGAAAAAAGGAAATTATATTGCTTTTTTCCCATCTTACCGTCTGATGGAGCAGGTGTATGAGCAGTTTGTGAATTTGCAGGATGAGAAAGAAGAGATAACAGCGATTGTTCAGACACAGAACATGAAGGAAGAGCAGCGGGAGGCATTTCTTCAGGAATTTGATGCAGAAAAAGAGCAGTCGATGGTGGCATTCTGTGTAATGGGTGGTATTTTTGGTGAAGGACTGGACCTTAGAGAAGACAAATTAATTGGCGCGATTGTTGTTGGAACGGGGCTTCCGCAGATAAATTTTGAGGGAGAAATTCTAAAGAATTTTTTTGACAATCGGGATGGCAATGGATTTGATTATGTTTACCGTTATCCGGGCATGAATAAAGTCCAACAGGCAGCCGGCCGGGTCATTCGAACGCAGAAAGACCGCGGTATCATTGCGCTTCTGGATGATCGTTTTTTGCAGGGGGAGAACCTGCGTCTGTTTCCGAGAGAGTGGCAGGATTATCGTTGCACCCGTTTGGAGGATATTGAACGAAAACTGTCCGGTTTCTGGGAATCAGACTTCGCCGACGGAGGGGAGAAGCTCTAGAAATGCGCGCGCGGAACCGGACAACGGAAGCTTCTGATTGAAGGAAACTGCAACCTCGCGATGGGGAATTTCATCAGCGAGAATTACCTGATAAAGGTCCGCACTGTTTTTCGGAACGCAGTAATCCGGCACGCAGGCAATACCGATACCGATGCACGCAAGATCAATCAAAAGATCGTTGGAACTTAGCTCAATATCCGGAACAAAATCCAGTTCGTTTCGGAGAAACAGTTCGCGCAGATATTCGCTTGTGGTACTTTTTCCATCAAGCATCAGCAGCGGATATCGTGTGAGATCAGCAAGTGACAGTTCTTTTTCAGACAGGTCGAAAAAGGCGGGATTTGCAACAAATACATCCCGGAAAGTGAGAATCCTGCGATAGATATTTGCCGGGTTGAGCCTTGAATTCGGAAGATTCGTTACGATCAAATCTACGCGCCCTTCTTCGAGCAGATCCACAGCATGTAGAGAAGTCGCATTCGTCACCTTGATAGGAATGTTCGGATAACGCTTATGGAATTGTTGCAGATACGGAACAAGCAGATAGCGGCAAATCGTATCACTTGCGCATAAATGCAGCTGCCCGAGGTTGTTTGCATCCGTAAGCTGTGTCTCGCCGCGGCGGATCAGATTGATTGCCGGCGTGATGTGGCGGAGCAACAGTTCTCCGGCAGGCGTCAGAGTTACCTTTTTGGTACTGCGGGAGAAAAGCTGTTGTCCGAGTTTACTTTCAAGTGTTTTGACTGCCTGACTGACGGCAGACTGTGAGATGTATAATTTTTTGCCGGCATCAGAAAAACTGAGTGTTGTCGCGACATAATAAAATACTTTGTATAATTCAAAATTGATATCCATACGAGTAATTTTCCTTTTCTATTTTATTCCCTAATCATCATTATAGCCGGGAGAAGCTGATCATACAACAAAAATATTAGCATTCCTAATAAAAGAAATAAGATATATTAATTTCACTTATTATATATTGGAGCGTATAATCAGATTGTAACTGTTACAATTCATATAACGATTTTTTTTACTATTCAGCCCATCTCGATTTTGCGAAAGCTTCGTTATGATGTGGAATTTTGCCAAAGAAATTTACAAAAAAGTTCTGTTCATGCAAGAATGATTTCGTTTTTTATGTAAGTTTCCCAGGCCCGGAATAGTGACAAATGGAGGAAAAACCATGAGCAATGTACGCAGAGTATATGTAGAGAAAAAGCCCGCATTTGCAGTGGCTGCAAAGGATTTAGCTTCTGAGATAAAGAGCTATCTTGGAATTCGTACCGTCAGCCGTGTGCGTGTGCTGATTCGCTACGACATTGAAAATATTTCCGCAGAGACTTTCGAGCGCGCAAAAGTAACCGTATTTTCTGAGCCGCCGGTAGATGATATTTATGAGGAGACTTTTGATGCAAATGGAGCACATGTCTTTTCGGTAGAGTATCTGCCCGGACAGTTTGACCAGCGTGCAGATTCCGCTGTTCAGTGTGTGCGTTTGTTAAATGAGGAAGAGGAGCCGATTATCCGCTCTGCTACAACCTATGTCATTGAGGGTGAGCTTACCGATGATCAGTTTGCGGCAATCAAGAAGCACTGCATCAATCCGGTGGATTCCCGTGAGATTGGAATGGAGAAGCCGAAGACTTTAGTTCAGGAGTTTGATGATCCGGAGGATGTAAAGATTCTGGATGGATTCTGCACCAAGGACGAGGCATCATTAAAAGAGCTTTACGATTCCATGAATCTTGCAATGACCTTCAAGGATTTCCTTCATATTCAGAATTACTTTAATATTGAAGAGAAACGCGATCCCTCTGTGACCGAGGTTCGTGTGTTAGATACCTACTGGTCTGACCACTGCCGTCATACCACCTTCTCAACTGAGCTTACGGATGTAACTTTTGGTGAGGGATATTACCGTGCGCCGATGGAGGAGACTTACAACGATTATCTTGCAACCCATAAGGAGTTATACAAAGACCGTGATGATAAATTTGTCTGCCTGATGGATCTTGCATTAATGGCAATGAAGCGCTTGAAAAAAGAGGGCAAGCTGACCGATCAGGAGGAGTCAGATGAGATTAATGCATGTTCAATTGTCGTTCCTGTTGTAATTGATGGAAAAGAGGAAGAGTGGCTGGTGAACTTTAAGAACGAGACGCATAACCATCCGACTGAGATTGAGCCTTTTGGTGGTGCGGCAACCTGCCTTGGCGGAGCAATCCGTGATCCGTTATCAGGTCGTACTTATGTATATCAGGCAATGCGTGTAACAGGAGCCAGTGATCCGACTGTGTCCGTAAATGATACCATTGAAGGAAAGCTTCCCCAGAAGAAGCTGGTTCGCGGTGCAGCTCAGGGCTACAGCTCATACGGTAACCAGATTGGTCTTGCAACCGGATATGTAAAAGAAATCTATCATCCCGGATATGTTGCAAAGCGTATGGAGATCGGTGCTGTTATGGGAGCAGCTCCCCGCGCGGCCGTGCAACGATTAACTTCAGATCCCGGAGATGTCATCATCCTTTTGGGTGGTCGTACCGGTCGTGACGGTATCGGTGGAGCTACCGGTTCTTCTAAGGCACACAATACACAGTCAACCGCAGTCTGCGGTGCTGAGGTTCAAAAGGGTAACGCACCGACGGAGCGCAAGCTTCAGAGAATGTTCCGTCGTCCCGAAGTGTCACATATGATTAAGAAATGTAATGACTTTGGTGCAGGTGGAGTATCGGTAGCAATCGGAGAGCTTGCACCGGGACTTCGTGTGAATCTTGACCTTGTTCCGAAGAAATATGCAGGTCTTGATGGAACAGAGCTTGCAATCTCAGAGTCACAGGAGCGTATGGCGGTTGTTGTTGCGCCTGAGGATGTAAAGCAGTTCCTCGTATATGCGGCAGAGGAGAACCTTGAGGCGGTTGAGGTTGCAACCGTAAGTGAGGAGCCTCGTCTCGTTCTCGAGTGGAGAGGAAAGGAAATCGTTAATATATCTCGTGCATTCTTAGATACCAACGGCGCACATCAGGAGACGACCGTAGCTGTTGATATCCCTGAAAAGGAAGAGAATTTCTTTGATAAATATGAACTTCCCGCTGTGGAGGAAGCAGTTGTCAAGGGCGATGTGAAGCGCGCATGGGTTGAGACCCTCAAGGATTTGAATGTGTGTTCACAGAAGGGTCTCGTTGAACGCTTTGACGGTTCGATTGGTGCCGGCAGCGTATTCATGCCTTATGGCGGCCGCTATCAGCTCACCGAGACACAGACAATGGTTGCAAAGCTTCCTGTATTAAAGGGGACATGCGATACCGTAACCATGATGTCTTACGGATTTGATCCTTATCTTTCAAGCTGGAGCCCTTATCACGGAGCGGTCTATGCGGTGGTTGAGTCACTCGCCAGAATTGTGGCTTCCGGTGGAGACTACAGCAAAGTACACTTTACCTTCCAGGAGTATTTCCGTCGTATGAACGAGGAACCGTCCCGCTGGAGTCAGCCTTTTGCAGCATTACTGGGTGCCTATCAGGCACAGGTAAAATTAGGTCTTGCCTCCATCGGTGGTAAGGATTCTATGTCAGGAACCTTCAATGAGATTGATGTTCCTCCGACACTCGTATCTTTTGCAGTGGATGTTGCGACAGAAAAAGAAATCATCACGCCTGAGCTTAAGGCAGCAGGCAACAAGCTGGTTCGCTTCGCAATGAAGAGGGATGCTTATGATCTTCCGGATTACGAGCAGGCGATGAAGCTGTATGAGACGGTTCACAGCTTAATTACACAGGGCGCAATTGTTTCTGCGTATGCACTTGATGGTAAGGGTATCGCAGCAGCAGTCAGCAAGATGGGATTTGGTAACAAGCTCGGTGCTACCATCGATGCATCGGTTGTAGTTGAGGAATTGTTTGCTCCTGCATTCGGAAGTATTGTTGCGGAAATTCCCGCCGATAAGCCGGATGCAATCAAAGCAGCATTTGAGGAAGCAGGTCTTGCAGATGCAATGGCAGTGATTGGTGCAGTCAATGACGAGGCACAGTTCGTATACGGTGATATGACCGTTGCTATGGATGAGGCGATTGAAGGATGGACCGCAACACTTGAAAAAGTATTTCCGACCATCGCTGAAGATAATAAGGAAGAGATTGCGACCGGTCTTTACAAGGAGAGTAATATCTATGTATGCAAGAATAAAGTTGCTAAGCCGACCGTATTCATTCCGGTATTCCCCGGAACCAACTGTGAGTACGACAGTGCAAAAGCATTTGAGCGCGCCGGTGCAAATGTAATTACCAAGGTATTTAAAAACCTTGATGCAGCAGGCATTCGCGATTCTGTGGATGAGTTTTCAAAGGCGATTGCTCAGTCACAGATTGTAATGTTCCCGGGTGGATTCTCAGCCGGTGACGAGCCGGAAGGAAGTGCGAAGTTCTTTGCAAATGCATTCCGCAGTGCAAAGATGAGCGAGGAAGTGATGAAGCTTTTGAACGAGCGTGACGGTCTGGTACTTGGTATCTGTAACGGATTCCAGGCACTCATCAAGCTTGGTCTTGTTCCTTACGGAAAGGTAACAGAGCAGACGGCTGATTCACCGACACTTACCTACAATACCATCGGTCGTCATATCAGTAAGATGGTATACACCAAGGTTGTTTCGAACAAGTCCCCCTGGATGGCAAATGCAACACTTGGCGGTGTATACACCAACCCTGCATCTCACGGCGAAGGCCGCTTTGTTGCTCCGAAGGAGTGGCTTGACAAGCTCTTTGCAAACGGACAGGTTGTTACACAGTATGTTAACGAGGCAGGAAATCCTACGATGGATGAAGAGTGGAATGTCAATGGTTCTTATATGGCAATCGAGGGTATCACAAGCCCGGATGGCCGTGTGCTCGGAAAGATGGCACACTCAGAGCGTCGCGGTGATTCAGTTGCAATCAATATCTACGGCGAGCAGGATATGAAAATCTTTGAGTCAGGTGTGGAGTACTTTAAGTAAGAATGTATAATAGATGTGAAAAAACATCTAACGGAAATAAGAGAGTTGAGCAGTAATGCAAGACTCTCTTTTCTTTTGCCCTTCTTCTACCGAAAAACAAGGAAAAGTCCCGCCTTCTGCCGGACTGAATCGGAATGCATTGTCAAAGATTAAAGACAGATCAAGATGCGAACTGCTTGTAAACGCATGTTGTAAAGAGTTTTGTCCCATGCGGGGAGATCATTATCGTTTTATCAGTGAACAGCAAATAAAGAATGCAAGTCGAAAAGACG
>JAQXMB010000107.1 GCA_029012425.1 bacterium
TGGACACCAAGGGATTCATTATTCTACCAATGTGGGTAATCGCATTTGTGGCATTATGGCAGTATGTTGGACAGTCAATGATGCTTTATATGGCTCAGATTTCAGGAATCAGCAAGTCAATTTATGAGGCATCGTACATAGATGGATGTACAAGAGCAAAGAGTTTCTGGCACATCACCTTACCGCTGATCAAGCCGATGATCGGAACAGCGGTATCGTTAAACGCAATTGGTTCGCTAAAATTCTTCGATCTGATTTATAACATGACCGAGGGTGGACCAAACCATAGAACAGAGGTGCTTGCAACACACCTGTATCTGCAGGGCTTTAAGCATAACAAGTATGGATATGCCAGCACAATTGGTGTTGTGCTTTTAGTATTGTGTCTGCTTGCTACTTTTATTATCAACAAAGCATTTAAGTCTGAAAATTACGAGATGTAGAAAGGAGTATATGATGAAAAAAGATAACGTAAAATCAAAAGTATTAACAGCCATTATATACATCTTTTTGACATTCATGGCAATTATATATATCGTTCCCCTGCTTTGGATTTTCACGGTATCCTTTAAGACAAATAAGGAGATTTTTACGAATCCGTTCGGACTTCCGGAGCACTTATTCCTCGATAACTTTACCTTTTCATGGTCGGCCGGTAATTTGGGAACCGCGACACTCAACTCATTTATTGTCTGTGCCGTGACCCTTTTGCTCAGCATGCTGATTGGTTCGATGGCAGCTTTCGCAATCGGAAGACTCCGCTGGAAGCTTTCGAAACTGTGTATGACCTATTTCCTTCTCGGTATGATGATTCCGGTACACTGCGTAATGATTCCGCTGTTTACCAGATTTGCAAAAATGGGATTGTCAAACACCCTGACCGGATTGGTATTGCCGTATTTGACCTTCTCGTTGCCTATTACGATTTATATTATGACGGGATTTTTCCAGAGCATGCCAAATGAGCTGTTTGAGTCAGCCTGCATCGATGGAGCAAGTATTTATAAGATGTTTGCACAGGTCGCATTGCCGTTGTCTAAGACCGGATTATTCGTAACCGGACTGATGACATTCGTAAACAATTGGAACGAGCTGCTTTTAGCTATGGTATTTATTTCAGATGATACAAAGAAAACCTTGCCGGTATCACTGTCAAAATTCGTTGGACCCTACAATACGAACTATTCGCAGATGTTCGCGGCAATTATTATCGCAATCATTCCTACAATCGTTGTATACTGTGCGTTCAGTAACCAGATTGTTGAAGGTTTGACTGCAGGAGCCGTAAAAGGCTAGTTACACATGGTTACAGATTGAAAGACTAGGAGATAGAACAATGAGCAAAGAAAGGGAGCCGCTTGTCACCCATATATTTACAGCAGATCCGTCTGCGCATGTATATAATGATAAGATTTATATTTACCCGTCCCATGATATCCCGCACGATGGCGAGGATAATGACGAGGGCGACGAGTACCGCATGGAAGATTACCATGTTTTGTCAATGGACGATATTGATGCGGAATGTGTCGATCATGGCGAAGCGCTTCACATGGATCAGGTTCCGTGGGTGAGCAAACAGATGTGGGCGCCTGATGTGGCATATAAAAACGGAAAATACTATCTGTATTTTCCTGCCAGAGATAAAGACGGTATGTTCCGGCTTGGCGTGGCTGTATCTGACAGCCCGACCGGACCGTTTGCGCCGGAGGAGAATTACATAGAAGGAAGCTACAGTATTGATCCGGCAGTTTTGGTTGACGATGACGGCAGTGCCTACATCTACTATGGTGGATTGTGGGGCGGTCAGTTGGATAAGTGGAGAACCGGTACCTTTGATCCGCAGGGCGGAGAGCCTGCTTCGGAAGAACCGGCAGTTATGCCACTGTGCGCAAAGCTGTCAGAAGATATGCTTTCGTTCGACGGAGATCCGGTTCATATACAGATTCTCGATGAGAACGGTGAACCGCTCAAGGCCGGAGATGAAGACCGCAGATACTTTGAGGGACCGTGGATGCATAAGTATCAAGGCTTGTACTATTTATCGTATTCCACCGGTACCACCCATTACCTTGTATACGCAACAAGCGATAATCCGATGGGACCGTTTACCTATCGCGGCAGACTGATGGAGCCGGTTATTGGATGGACGACACATCACTCGATTATTGAGTATCATGGAAAATGGTATCTGTTTTACCATGATTGCGAGCTGTCCGGCGGAATCAATCACAGACGAAGCGTCAAATTTACAGAGCTTCATTACAATGAGGATGGCACGATTCAGACCATTCATCCTTATGATCACAAATAACATAGAAGTTTCTTCCCCATAGGAACATAAAAAAGGGCATGTTACTTTCGCAGAGGTGAAAACCG
>JAQXMB010000108.1 GCA_029012425.1 bacterium
TAGTTGATTAGTGATACTGTTGTTTTTGTATGTTTATACTCGTTCTTCATAGATTTAGTATAGCATACCGTGTAGATATTTACAATATGCACATCTACACATAGTTAAAATATTTGCGGACTGTCATCCACACGGTTAAAACCGTGGGTTTTCTCGTCCGCAGGGGTTATAAAAGTTTAAAAAAAATAACTATTCACGCCACCATCCCCGATATAAGCAAAACACATGCTTTGAAGAAGCATAAGACCGCACAGCGGGATTGTTTTGCAAATATCGAGGTAGGGCTGTAAACAGTTATCAATAAATTCTTCTTATTTGAGCTTCTTATTTGAGACGCTCCTGCCCGATTCAGAAAATATGGTTCGTATCTTACAGTTTCAATTTTGCCAGAAGATCGCCGAGACTTGTTGCTGCGCTCTCACCGGAGATATACTCCTCTGCCGGTGCATCCTCCTGCTTCTCCTCCATGATTTCCTCAAGTGCCTTCATGCTCAGGCTCACCTTACCGTCATTTGTATTTAAAATCTTAACTTTGACTTTCTGGCCTTCCTTTAACACTTCATGAACAGAACCAATTCGCTTCTGACTCACCTGTGAGATATGTACCAGTCCGCTGATTCCGTTTCCGATATTCACAAATGCGCCGTAAGGCATAATGCTCTCAACCGTGCCCTCAACAACAGAACCCGGCACCATCATAGCAATGCGGTGATTACGCGCTTCTTCCTCCTTTGCTCTGGCAACCTTTCTTGCGGAAAGAACCAGCTTCTCTTTTTCTCTATCAACGGTGATTACAACTGCCTCAACATTTTTTCCGACCCAGGTACTGCAATCCTCAACATAATCGGTTGATAGCTGTGAAGCGGGAATAAACGCCCGGATTCCCTCTACGAATGCAATTACACCTGCCGGTACACTCTCCTTAATGTGTACGGTCACAACCGTCTCCTGCTCAAGCATCTCAGATAACCGATCCCATGCAAGCACATCATTTGCCTCTTTTTTTGACAGCTCGATATTGCCCTGTCCGTCATCCACCTTGATAACGGTTGCTTCAATCACTGTGCCAACAGGCAGCTGCTCCTTCGGATTAAAGTCCGGATCATTGCTTAGATTCTCTACCTTGATAATTCCCTGTGTGTAATAGTTTAAGTCTAAAGTAACATCCTCCTCAGATACAGCAATCACTGTCCCGCTGACAATATCACCCTCATTGATTTTGCGAAATGAGCGCTCAATCTCCTGTTCATAATCCTTCATTGACTCCATATTCTGATCCATTGTGTTTTCCTCCTTCACACATTCGTACATTTATCGGTATTATACCAATTCGTGTGCCGGATTTACAACTGATTTTCTAATGTATTATAGATACTTTCGAATCACTTGCGATTGCAATCACTCATTTTGGCCCATAAACCCCGTCCCCGAAGCTCAGTTCCACCTTAAATAAATCGCCATCGACAGTCAGCTTCAATTCGCCGCCCATCAGTTCCATCAGGCTCTTTGCGATAGAAAGCCCCAGTCCGTTTCCTTCGGTGTGGCGAGAGCTGTCTGCACGGACAAAGCGCTCCATCAGCTCCTCGCTTGAGATGTTTAATGCATCTCTCGAAATATTCTTAAACACAATCTTTGCCGAAGAATCAGATATCTTTTCCACATTCACATATGCTCTTGTTCCCGGCATCGCGTATTTGCAGATATTGTTCAGTAAGTTATCAAATACTCTCCACAGATGTCTGCCGTCTGCATTAATTCGAACCGGCTCCTCCGGTGTCTGCACCAGAAGCTCAATCTTATTCGCCAAAAGCTTCTCCTCAAACTCGCCGACTACCTGAGCCATTACTACCGAAGCATCCAAATCTGCTACATTTACTGACAGATTTCCGGTTGATGCCTTTGATGCCTCAATCAGATCCTCAATCAGCTTTTTCAGCTTTGCAGACTGGCGCGCCAATACCTCTAAGTACTCTTTTGCTTTTTCATTATCAAGCTTTTCTTTTCCCAGCAGATCCACATAATTGATGATAGAGGTCAGCGGTGTCTTAATGTCATGCGATACATTGGTGATCAGCTCCGTCTTAAATCGTTCGCTCTTCATCTTCTGATCAACTGCGGCATTCATGCCGTCACCGATTGCATTTAACCGCTCGCCGTGTTTTTTAAGCGGAGCAAGCATTTTTTCTGTATTGACACGGTGATCTAATTCACCTTCTGATAAGCGCTTCGCTCCATCTGAAAGCATATGCAGATGCTTCGTAAGCTTCACGCCAAGTACAAGTACTACTGCAATCTCAATCATCCAGATCAGAACGCCGATGCCTGCATCCTGACTTGAGAGTACGATCATGAAAAACTGCACCACAGCAAAGATTACTAACATCAGAATGCTGTATTGATAAACACTAAGATTGGTCATAACTTCATGGACTGCTCCGACAAGCTTTCTCCACAGATTTCTCACCCATTTGAAAATCCGATAGATAAAAGTACTTTTGAGCGCGTTCTTCTGTTGAATATGATATGAAAGGCTCATAAACCAGCCTTGTGTAATGATAATGCAAATCGTTCCGCAGATCCCACATACCAGCCAGGTCCATACATGTCGAAAATCAGCGAATGACCGAAAGGTGTATTCATAGGTGATTGCGCCTGTAAGCATCAGCAGACATGCATCAATTGCTGCCACACCGACAAAAAACACATCCGGCGGCAGTTTATCCCAAATATGTCCCACCAGCTCCTCGCTGTCCTTGCGTCTTCCTGCTGCCGCACATAAAAAGCTAAAGCTTGCAATTGCAATTGCCAATGAGACAATTAAAAAACCCACCAGAACATATCTCCACTGATATGCAATTGTAATCAGGTATTTTGCCTGCGCAAACAGGTCGCTGGACGCAAATGTCTTTCCCATGACAATAGGCTCTGCCACATAGGATAATACATAGTACTGATCCTGCGGTTTCTCTTCTTCCATCCAATTGTTGGTGCACATAAATCCGGTATCCTCAATGCGTAATGCCTCAAAGATTCCCTCTGAGAGATCTGCAACCTCAGACAATTGTGCGGTACCGACAATTTGAAGCTCATCTAAAAGCATCTGATATCTTCCGCTATCAATCATGACAATCGTCTCCGCAGGAAGCGTCCAGCCAAAATGCTTTTCTCCCTGTGCATGCTCGTCATTTTCTGTATTTGACAGATAGATAATATCCTCGAGGTTTCTGAGTGTGTACTCTTCTCCATCCTCAAACGATGCCACCTCAACCGGTCCGTCAAAGTGGTATAAGTACTTGCCATCGCTCAAATAAAACTGCTTTGTCTGCCAGTCATAAAATGCTCCGGAAATCGGCACCTGTATCTCTTCCATCTGCATGGAGTGATTGTAGATGTACGCGTTGCCAAATAATGTGTCATTGTACTCGTAGTCCGTAGTACTATTGTAATTGCAGGAATACAGGTGAAGATTTTCAGCATTTTTGCTCAGCACATCAAAACGCTCGTCAAAATTATTAAATACATAGCTGTTGCGGTCACTGATATCCACCTGATCAAAATCGGTTGTTCGAATGACACCATAACGGAAGTTGGTATCCTTCAGTTCGTCATATCGGTACTTATTTGCCTCTCCTGTCACCGCGCCGATGGAATATTTTGACAGGATTGCATCAAAATACTCTTTTTGTACGGTATCCTGTGACTTGATGTAGATATCGTGCGATTCCAAAAACAGAATTCCAAGTCCGCTAAACAGTGTTGAAAAGCAGCTGCAAATCAAAAGTATCATCGCGATTATCTTTGCAGCAAGAGAACCGCGCAGTCTGTATTTGTGTGTTTGTTCCATAATACTTCCTTTCCTCATCATCCCTATTTACTGCCTGTATCCGCCCTCATAATATATCCCTGGCCCCAGATGACCTGAAGATAACGCGGTTCTGCGGGATTATACTCTATTTTTTCTCTGAGATGTCTGATATGTACAGCGACTGTATTCTCATTGCCATATGAGACATCCTTCCACACGGCACGATACAGTTCACCTGGTGAAAAGACCTTTCCGGCATTCTCCATGAGAAGCTGTAGAATATCAAACTCGGTCGGTGTCAGGCTGATACGCTCCCCGTCCAAAAACGCTTCCTTCGCATCTGTATCAATCGCTATGCCGCCGATTTGGATGTGACTGTTTTTCTCCAGCTTCGCTCCCAACTGAAGATATCGTCTGAGTGATGATTTCACTCGTGCGAGCAGCTCAACCGGGTTAAACGGTTTGGTGATATAGTCATCCGCCCCGATATTTAATCCAAGAATCTTATCTGTATCTTCGCTCTTTGCAGTGAGCAGAATCACCGGTACATTGGAGATTTCTCTGATTTTTACCATCGCAGTGATTCCATCCATCACAGGCATCATGATATCGAGAAGCACCAGAGAGATTTCCTCCTTGCGAATCACCTCTAACGCTTCCTGCCCGTTGTTTGCAGAATATACCGTATATCCTTCGCTCTCTAAGTAAATTCTGACTGCAGATACAATATCTTTTTCATCATCACAAACTAATATATTCGCCATTTCACATCCCCTATTTATGTTTTATCCGGATAGTATTATCATAAGCATTCACACATTAAAATCCAATCATCGAAATGCTTAAGATTTTATTAAGATTTATACTTGTTCACACAAATCTTATTTTAGCGATTTGCTCTCTTACATGCAACGGGTTCGTATAGAAGACGGAATTTCACATGAAATGAAAAAGGTCAGCCATATCATCATATGACCAACCTTTATCAAACTTCTATTTTCTGAATGAGTAATAAGAAACTCCGTTTTTCATCTCTCCGCGACATGCAGCAAGCTCGCTGACTGTTACAAGCTGATAACCTCGTTTTACCAACTCCGGAATCACGACTGCAGATGCATTGGCAGTTGTCTCATACAGATCATGCATCAAAACTATGTCACCATCTTTTACCTTGCTTAACACGGCAGTCTGAACACTACGACTGTTTCTGTTCTTCCAATCAAGCGTATCAACAGACCACAAGATCAGTGGCATCTTCACATTCTTTCGAGCCGTCTGATTCAATCCTCCTCCCGGCGGACGAAATACGACCGGGTTCTCACCGGTAATGCTCTTGATCTTGGTGTTCGTCTTCTTGTACTGACTCTGAATGGTAGCTGCATTACAATTTGTAAGTATTTTGTGATCATAGGTGTGATTTCCGATCTCACATCCGATCTCATATGCCCGCTTCACACTTGAAGAATATGATGAAACACGATTTCCGACTACGAAAAATGTTGCTACGGAATCATATTTCTCCAATGTATTCAGAATCTTCTTTGTGTTTACGGAAGGACCATCATCGTAGGTTAATGCAACCATCTTCTTATTCTTATCAATTTTTCTCCGGAGCACACCTTTGCTGTCAAAGCTGCACAGATAATGAGATATGGTGTGGTTCTTTCCCGTAAGCGCACGACCGTCTTTTCCGAAATAGTAGGTCTTGTTATCAATCGTCCTCCACTCTTTGATCAATGCGCGGCCATTCTCTTTGAAATAGAAATAATACTTCTTTCCGTCAATAGTTACCTTCTTTAATCCGTTTGTAAACGCAACGCCGTTACTTCGGAAGAAAAAGTACTTCTTCTTTCCGCCAATTGTTACCTCTTTATATCCATCCGAAAAAGCGGAGCCATCTTCTGTAAAGTAGTAATAATAGCGTTTTCCGTTTTTCTCAACTGCCTTATATCCATTTGTAAATGGTTCATCGTCGATCAGATAATAAAGCTTTCCATCGATTTTCTTCAACCCGGTAAAAGACTCTTCAGATTCTGTCTCTTCTTCAGGCTGTACAGATTCTGTCGGCTCAGTCTGTGTCTCCTCACCCTCAGATGCAGCATTTTCGTCCTCTGATACCGCTTCACCATCGATTGGCATAACCCCCTCACTGTCTGTCACCGATACCGGAACCGCTTCATTCGGAATCTCTCCCTCAGCCGTCAATGCGGAAGTCTGCATCAACATCATACATACAAGAAAAAACGCAACGCCTTTTTTTAAATTCCCGTTTTTCTTAATCTTTTTCATCATTCGCACTTACCACTTTCTAATCGTTGCTCTCATTATAGCACTTGCGGTAAGGTACGGCTACCCTTTTTCGTAACAATTTTATGTAACCTCAATGTAAATTTTTCCAATTAATGAAAGGTTACTCTTATCATTTGCAAAGTACTGTTATTTTTTCCTTTAGTCATCCCGTCTTCCAAACAATAAAACCAGACGCAACAACTGAAGGATCGCTGCTGCCGCACTTGCCACATAAGTAAGCGCTGCCGCACGAAGCACCTTGCCGGTCATCGGAAGCTCTTCATTGGAAAGAATGCCCAGTCGCTCCATCTCATTCATGGCACGAGAAGAGGCGTTGAATTCCACAGGAAGTGTTACAAGCTGAAACAGAACCGCAAAAGAAAACATAATGATTCCAAGCTGAATAAACAGACTGCTGCTTTTTCCGCCGAATAACAATCCGATCAGAATCAGTGGCCAGGAAAGTGTCGAACCAATATTGGCAACCGGAACGATTGCACTTCGAAGATTGAGCGGAAAATAATTCTGCTGATGCTGAATCGCATGACCACATTCATGCGCAGCCACTCCGATTGCTGCTACAGAAGGTGACCCGTAAACATCATCCGAAAGATTTAAGGTACGATTTCTCGGATCATAATGATCTGTCAGACTTCCTGAGACATGACGGATTGTCACATCATAAATCCCGGCTGCATGAAGCATTCGCTCTGCCGCCTGTGCGCCGGTCATTCCGGTTCCACTGCGAACCCGCGAATAGCGTCGGTAAGTTGTTTTCACGCGTGCAGAAGCAATCATACAAATGATCGCTCCAATCAGTACGAACACATAAGTGCTATCCCAAAAATAATATCCAAACATGTTGTCATCCCTCCATCTTCCATTAGCATTCCCCATACAAATGAAATCATTCCACACATATCTTCATCAATCTCTTGATTCAATCACAAGTAATCTTCCTCTGTCAAATGTGATTTCTGCTTTTGGTGCAACAAATTCGTTGCTGATTCCAATCGTTCTCCCGGGCAAGAGCACAGCATCCGATAGTTCATATTTCAGGCCTCGTATGGTCAGCCCCTCAACGGTCCCCGCAAACGGTATCAGAGAGACATAATTGCCAAATGCCTCCTCCCGTGTAAGTGTCACCGAACGCTCAAAAAGTCGCACCCGATTGTGGCTGTCTTGTATCGTAATTAATACGCCCCGGTCCAGTCCCATCGCAAGCAGGTGGATATTGCCAAGCACATGGTCAATCCGTGTTCCGGTCGCTCCGAACAGGTCAATCTGTGTTGCCCCGAAATCCATTGCTCTTCGAATGGCAAGCTCCGTATCTGTCCAGTCTTTTTCCGGTGGATACTGTTCCATTTCTACGGATGTATTCTCTCGAAACTCCCGCAAAACAGCTTCTCCGGCAGAATCAAAATCTCCGAGAATGAGATTCGCAGTCATCCTGTTTCTTTGAAAAAATTCCATTCCCTTGTCACAGGCAATGCAATAATCATAATCGATTTTTTTCAGCGTTTCCCGGACAAACGCATCATCAAGTGCGCCGCCGCTTACTATGACGATATGCTTTCTATCCAATATCTTTCTCCTCAGACATTAATACTTCTTCTTTTCCTGTTCAAGCAGTTCTTCGTAAAGCTGCACATAATTCTCATATCGAACCTTTGATACTTTTCCTTCCTCCAGCGCCTTCTTCACACCACAATCCGGCTCGCTGATATGACTGCAGCCTCCAAATCGACACTCCGGTTCAAACGGGGCAAATTCACTGTAAAATCCCTGCAGTTCCTCTTTATCCATCTGCGGCAGATAGAGCGATGAAAATCCCGGCGTATCCATGATATAAGAATTACCTTCAATATGGATTAACTGCGTATGTCTTGTCGTCTGCTTTCCTCTTCCGAGTTTTTTTGAAACAGCTCCTGTCTCCATCATGACGGAGGATTGCAGTCTGTTAATCAGAGATGATTTTCCCGCGCCGGAAGGTCCTGCAATTGTTGATGTTTTTCCGCTCAAATGCATCATCAGCCGATCAATTCCAATATCCTGTTTTACACTGATAAATTCTACCGGATATCCACAGGAACGATAGACCCTTGCAAATTCATCGAGCACCTCATCACTCACCAGATCAGATTTGTTAAAGCAGATACAAACAGGAACCTGCTGTCTGGCCATTAATACCAAAAAACGGTCGAGCAGTTGAAAATTCGGATCGGGTGTTTTTGCCGCAAAAACAATCAGAGCCATATCCACATTCGCCACTGCCGGCCGAATCAATTCATTTTTTCTGGGCAGAATCCGCACAAGATTTCCTTTTTTTTGTTCCTCATCAATCACAGTAATCTCAACCATATCTCCAACGAGCGGTTTGATATTCTGCTGACGGAAAATGCCCTTTGCCTTACATTCATAAATTCCGGATTCTACTACATGGACATAGTAGAATCCGGAAATCCCTTTTAGTATCTTTCCTATCATTGAATTACCTGTTATTCATTCATCGGTGAAAACGAATATGATTTCTCCTGCGTACTGGTAGTAATCTCGCCTTCCTCGCTCTCCATCACCCACTCAATCGACAGCGTTCCCTCACTGCTCGGAATATTATCCACTTCAATTGAGAACGGGAAAGAATCCGCTGAGATATTATCCCAGGAGTCCAACATATTACCGTCTGCATCCGTCAGGTGAATATTAGCTGCAACAACGGTATCATTATCAGGAAGCTTAATATTTGCCTTGAAATAATACAAAACCTCCTTCGGTCCAAGACTGATGACAAGATCAATCCTTGTTCCGCTATATACGGTTTTTCCGGCAATCTCACTCTGATCAATTACACTTCCCTCAGGAATTGTATCATCATAATCAGAGTTTACCGTTCCGACTGCAAGACCAAGTGCTTCCAATTCCTTCTGTGCATCTTCCTGCGTCTTGTTTTTCAAATCCGGTACTGTGACAGCCTCTTTACCCTGGCTGACTACAATTGTAACCTTCGTTTTCGGTGCAACTTTACTGTCTGCGGCAGGCGTCTGACGAATAACTGTTCCCTCAGCAACTGTATCACTGCTTTCATACTCACGGACATAATCAAGACCCGCATCCTGAAGCATTCCAATTGCGGCCGTATCCTTTAAGCCTTCAACCTTTGGTACCGTCACTTCTTCTTCCAATTTACCTGCACTGACTACTACTCGTACAGTTGTACCCTCATCTACCATCTCACCGGGTTCGACATCCTGAGAGATAATCTGTCCTTCTTCATACTCCTCAGATGCCTCAACGCCAGCCTGATAAATGTTAAGACCAGCCTCTCTTAACTGTGCCTTTGCCTCATCAAAGGTTAAGCCTCTCAAATCAATTACTTCAATTCGACCCTCTTCCTCTACAACCTCCTGCTGCGGAAGCTCTTCAACCTTATTTTTATTCTTTCCCTTGAAGATACCGGCCATACTGCCAATCAGATAGATAATAATAACAATAATGATAACCGCCGTGATCAGACCAAGAATTGTGACAACCTTTTCCATCTTGGGATTAAGGAAGCCCTCGTCATCATCGTCGTCATCATCATCATCGACTTTCGTAACCTGTGGAGATTCCGGTGTATTTACTTTTGTTGGATAGCTTCTTCCTGAAGTCTGCTCCTTGATACCACGCACCTCATCCTCACCGATTACCGTTGTCTTACCCTGATTGATTCCGGTATCCATCACGACAAAATCAGTATTCGGGTTCATCAATGCCTGCTTCAGATCAACAAGCAATTCACCCATCGTCGGATATCTGCGATCCTGACTCTTTTGTGTACACTTAAGAATAATCTTTTCAAGACTGATTGGCAGATCCGGTGCGAACTCTGACGGCGGAATCATCTCCTCCTGCAAATGCTGAATTGCGATTGCTACCGTTGTATCTCCATCATACGGTACTCTTCCGGTCACCATCTCATACATCACAATACCGAGTGAATAGATATCACTCTTACCGTCCACGAATCCATTTCTGGCCTGTTCCGGCGAAGTATAATGTACACTTCCCATTACATCCGAGTGAATGGTATTTGAAGTTGCCGCTCTGGCAATTCCAAAATCTGTTACCTTAACCTTTCCCTCATTGGATATCATGATGTTCTGCGGTTTAATGTCGCGATGAACAATCTGATTATTGTGTGCCGCCTCAATTCCGCGAGCCACCTGAATTGCAATACTGATTGCCTCCTTGTAGTTGAGCTGACACTTTTTCTCAATATATGTCTTGAGGGTAATTCCCTCCACATATTCCATAACAATAAAATGTACATGTTCTTCGCTGCCGACATCATAAATATTAACAATATTCGGATGCGAAAGACCTGCCGCGGACTGTGCTTCTGTATGGAATTTTGAAACAAAATTCACATCCTCGGCAAACTCCGGTTTCAGTATCTTCACTGCAACAAATCGACCAAGTACCTGATCCTTGGCTTTATACACATCTGACATGCCGCCGGCTCCGATTTTTTCAAGTATCTCATAGCGGTCGGCAATATAGCTTCCAATCTCCAGCATAGATTTTTCACCTCATAAATAGTAATTAAAAAATGCCCCCAAATGCATTCTATATTTCAATCATTGTAACGGTGATGTTATCTCTTCCTCCTGCACGGTTCGCCTCAGCAATCAACTGGCGCACCCGTTCAGATACATCACTCCCATTCCGGGCAATCCGGCTGATTTGCACATCATCCACCATATTGGTTAGGCCGTCGGTACACATAATGATGCAATCACCGTCGGAAACCGAAAAATCAAAGAAATCCATCTCCAGTTCTTCAAAGGCTCCGACAGCTCTGGTGATAATGTTCTTATCCGGATGGTACTTCGCCTCATCAGCTGCCATCTCACCCATCCGAACCATTTCCTGAACAAGCGAATGGTCCTTGGTAATCTGAACCAACGCATCCTTCTGCAGATACAGTCTGCTGTCACCGACATTTCCTACATGCGCAACTCCATTTATAATTGTTAGAATCACGACCGTCGTACCCATTCCCGAGAGACGCTCGTCATCCCTCGCACAAGCCATCAGTCTGGTATTTGCCTTATTGACTGCACCGCGCATGACATCAATCGGATTCGTCATCGGACACTTTTCAATATATGCCACGATTTGCTCCACCGTGTACTTTGAAGCAAAATCTCCGGCGTTGTGTCCACCCATACCATCGGCGACGATAAAAAGATTCGGCAGACTTCCCACCGGACTCTCAGATGTGAACACATAATCTTGATTTGACTCTCTGACCATTCCAATATCCGTCAGGGAATAAGTCTTCATTCTTTATCGCCTACCTTTCCATGTATCGTTTTCGAAGCTGGCCACAGGCACCATCAATATCCCGGCCCATTTCTCTCCTTATTGTAACATTTATCCCATTGTTTTCAAGTTTTTTCTTGAATGCCGCCACCGTCTCCCCATCCGATTGCACGAAGCTGCGCTCTTTGATCGGATTAACAGGGATAAGATTGATGTGGCAATTTTTACCCTTCAGCAGAGCAACCAGCTCACGCACATCCTCATCGGTATCATTCACACCGCCAACAAGCGAATACTCAAAAGTCATCCGTCTGCCGGTCTTTTTAAAATAATCATCACATGCCGAAAGCACTTCCGAAAGGTCATACTTATTGGCGATTGGCATCAGCTGCAAGCGCTTTTCCTGTGACGAAGCATGTAAGGAAAGTGCTAAAGTAATCTGGAGCTTATGCTCTGCAAGTTCTCTGATTTTCGGCACAATTCCACAGGTTGAAACGGTCAGATTTCGCTGACTGATATTGAGTCCATGCTCATCGGTCAACATTCTGATAAATGTGAGCAGATGATCAAAATTATCAAGCGGTTCCCCACTTCCCATTACAACAACATTCGAGATTCGCTCTCCGATATCACTGCCAATACGGTAAATCTGTTCTAACATTTCTGCCGGCGTAAGATTTCTTGCAAGCCCATCCAGTGTCGAAGCACAAAACCTGCAACCCATTCGACAACCCGCCTGAGAGGAAATACACACACTGTTCCCATGCTTATATTTCATCAGAACACTCTCTATGACATTGCCATCTCCCAGCGCAAACAGATACTTTCTCGTTCCATCATATTTCGAAATCTGCACATCGACAGGCTTTAACACGGTAAAGATGCATTCCTGCTTCAAACGCTCACGCAGATTCTTAGAGAGTGTTGTCATCTCATCAATCTCTGCCACATGCTTTACATGCATCCATTCATACAACTGTTTTGCCCGAAAAGGCTTCTCGCCAATCGTAGTCATATATGCTGTTAACTGTTCTATTGTCGCCGATTTTAAGTCATATTTTTCCATTCTTACTTCCGTTTCAAAAGTGCAATATAAAATCCATCCTGATATTCATTCGGAAACAGCTGTCTTTCGTATACCCGTTCAAACTGCCGGTATTCCTTCAGAAACCATTCGGTATTATTCTCATTTTCATCCCGATTGATGGTACAGGTGCTAAACAAAAGCTTTCCGCCCGGCTTTACATACTGCCATACAACGGAAAGAATCTTTCGCTGCAACATGGCAAGCTCCATCATCTGATCCGGTTTCATGTTGTATTTGATATCCGGCTTTGCACGAAGCACACCGAGTCCCGAACAGGGCAAATCCGCAATCACAAGATCTGCCGTTTCGATTCGTGATTCATCCAATTGCGTCGCATCCCACACCTGCGCCTCCATATTCTTCACACAATTGCGTTCGATATTATCCCAAATCAAATCCACCTTGTACTCAGTCAAATCACGGGAAAGCACATGACCGCTTCCTTCCAAAAGCTGTGCCACATGGATTGATTTTCCACCCGGAGCGGCACACACATCAATGACATTCCAGTCTTTTTGTACATCTGCCGTAAGGACTGCCTGCATGGAGCTTACATCCTGCACATAGAATTCTCCGTTCAAAAAAGATTCCATGCCTCCAAGATAATCATATCCTGAGATAAATAATGCCTGCTTCACTTCCGGATTGCGAACCACAGTCACACCGGTTTTTTCTAATTTGTCCGCTAATTCCTCAACAGATATTTTTTCTGTATTTACGCGAATGGATGTTGGTGCTTCGATTAGGAATGCTTCACAGATTTTCCTTGTCTGATCCATTCCGTAAGAATTCTCCCAATGCTCAATCAGCCAAAGCGGCACTGAACTCTTTACCGACAAAGAAAGCTTCTCATCCGATTCATCCGGATATGCAAGCTTTCCTGCCTCCACATCTCGCGCGATGGAACGGAGCACACCGTTCACAAATCCTTTGAGTGCACGAAATCCTTTTCTTTCTGCAAGACGCACCGCCTCGTTACAAGCCGCGGAAGCCGGTACACTATCCATGTAAAGCAGCTGGTAAACACCGCTTCTTAGTATATTTCGAATCACCGGTTTCATCTTGTTTACCGGCGTGTTTGAATAACGGTTTAAAATATAATCAAGCTCAATCATCCGCTCAAGTGTACCATGTACCAGACGGCTGATGAAGGAGCGTCTGTTTTTTTCCAGATACTGATGCTTTTCCAATACCTGATTGATTGCAAGATGGCTGTGTATGCCGTCCCGTGTGACAAGAAGCAGGATGTCAAGCACGAGTTCTCTCTCATTTATCTTTATTGTAGTTGTCACAGTCTCATCCTCCAAATCACCGCTTTGTCTTCGGTGTTACACGCCAAGGCACTCGCCTTCCTCCACATTCACACCGCGCAAAAAGTCTTCGATTGCCATGCGCTTCTTACCTTCTAACTGAACCTCCTGTAAAGAAAGCGCCCCATCCTTCGTCTGCACAAGCAGCTGTTTTTTATCGGCTGCAATCACGGTTCCGGGAGCAGCGGTACCGGTAGATGCAACCGCCTTGGCTGACCATATTTTTAAAGTCTTGCCGCGCAGTGAAGTAAACGCACTCGGCCAGGGATTTAAACCGCGAATCTGACAGACAATCTGCTTCGCGCTGCGGGTAAAATCAATCTGTCCGTCCGACTTTTTTATCATTCCGACCTTGGTTGCGAGTGACTCATCCTGCGGCGTATACACTGCACTTCCGTCCACAATCGAAGGAATCGTATCCACACAAAGCTTCGCTCCTGCCTGCGCAAGCTTGTCAAACAGGGTTCCACCGGTATCTTCCTCCCCAATTGGAATTTCGACCTTCGCAATCATATCTCCGGTATCGAGTCCGACATCCATGCGCATGATTGTGACACCCGTCGTCTCATCTCCGTTCAGAATTGACCACTGAATCGGAGCCGCGCCACGATACTTCGGAAGCAGTGAAGCATGCACATTGATACAGCCAAATTTGGGCATATCAAGCAGCTCCTTTGGAAGAAGCTGTCCAAAAGCTGCCACAACAATCAGGTCCGGATCATGCGCTTTGATCTGCGCAAGCGCCTCCGGCTCCCGCACGCGTTTTGGCTGGAATACCGGAATATCATGCGAAATTGCACAATTCTTCACCGGCGGCGCCATCAGCTCCATCTTTCTTCCCTGCGGTTTATCCGGCTGCGTCACGACAAGCACAACCTCATATCCGCTCTCAATTAATGCCTCAAGGGTTCCCACCGCAAAATCCGGTGTTCCCATAAAAATCACTCTCATTGATCAATCTTCCTCTTCATAAGTTACATCATGAATCTGACCTTCTACCTTTTCAGTGTACATATGGCCGTCAAGATGATCCACCTCGTGACAAATCGCGCGTGCGAGAAGACCCTCGCCCTCAAGCTCGTACTCCTCCATATTCTCATTAAATGCACGCATAACAACATGGTTTGGCCGGGTAACAACACCTGCTTTTCCGGGCAGACTTAAGCATCCCTCCTCGCCGGTCTGTTCTCCGTCCATCTGCGTGATTACAGGATTGATCATTACAATCGGTCCTTCACCAATATCAATTACACAGATGCGTTTGAGCACACCAACCTGCGGTCCTGCAAGTCCAACACCGTTCGCATCATACATCGTATCAAACATGTCCTCGATTAACTCCTTAATTCTGGGAGTAATCTCAGTAATCTCTCTGCATTTTTTTTCAAGGATCACATCTCCCTGAATACGAATCTGCCGTAAAGCCATGGTTCCGTCCTCCTTATTTTTTACTAAAATCCGTTCATCGGATTGAAATCAAATTGTACGCTTGTCTGTCGGTAATTTGCTTCAAATATAAGCCTCTCGAGACAATCCTTAACATCGATTAATTCTTCGTAGTTCTTAGACTTGATATACAACACTTTCCGGTAATTATCGTTACGCTTTGCAAGCATCGCATCTGTTGGTCCGATGATTGCAAGTTCCCTTCTGTTTTCCCGTAACCACCCGGCAAGCATTTCACTGCATATCTGTGCTTCGCTCTCACTTGGCGATGTAATCGCAACCATCAAAAGGTTCCACACGGGAGGATAACACATCATCTCCCGGTAGGCAAGCTCCTGTTCATAGAAGCTCTCATAGTCCTGCTCCTTTGCCGTCTGAATCGCCATATGCTGCGGCTGATAAGTCTGAATGACCACCTCTCCCGGAATCTCACCTCTTCCGGCGCGACCGGCAGCCTGTGTCAACAGTTCAAAAGTGCGTTCTGTCGCACGATAATCTCCCGCATAGAGTGAAAGATCCGCTGCCAGTACACCAACCAGTGTGACCTTTGGAAAATCATGTCCCTTGACAATCATCTGCGTTCCTACTAAAATGTCTGCCTCTTCATTGGCAAATGCCGACAGTATATGCGCATGCCCGTCTTTCCCCCGTGTTGTATCGTAGTCCATACGAAGAATGCGTGCATTAGGGAAACACTGTTGCACCGCCTGTTCAATCTTTTGTGTACCGGCACGAAAACCTCCGATATATTTTGAACCGCATTTTGGACAATTCCTGATTGCCGGAACCTCATAACCGCAATAATGACACTTCATTGTTCCGTTGTTGTGAAGACTCAGCGACACATCACAGTGGGGACATTTGATGACTTCCCCACATTCCCTGCAGGATACAAAGGCTGACATTCCCCGTCGATTGATAAAAAGCATAATCTGCTGGTGCTTCGCTAACCGCTCCTCCATCAGTTCCCGGAGCTTTCGGCTTAGTATCGAACGATTCCCACTGTGCAATTCCTCTCGCAAATCAACGACATGGCATTGCGGAAGTGCTCTTTCATTCACTCTCTGTTTTAGACAAAATCGTCTGCATTTCCCAAGCTGTGCCTGATAACTGATATCAATCGAAGGTGTTGCCGATCCCAAAATTACGCTCGCCCCTGCAAGTCTCGCCCTTGCAACTGCGGTTTCTCTTGCGTGAAAACGAGGTACATTTTCAGACTTATAGCTTCCTTCGTGTTCCTCGTCAATGATAATATATCCAAGATTCTCAAACGGTGTAAAAAGTGCGGAGCGCGGTCCAATCATGACATCCAGCTCTCCGTTTTTTGCACGCATGAACTGGTCGTATCGCTCTCCTGCCGAGAGTCTTGAATGAAGAATACTCACACGGTCACCAAAGCGGTTGTAAAAACGCATGGCAGTCTGAAAGGTCAGGGCAATCTCCGGGATTAATACGATTGACGGTCTTCCAAGTGCTGCTGCTCTTGCAATCAGCTCCATATATACCTCGGTCTTGCCGCTGCCTGTCACACCCTGGATCAGATAAGTCTGATAAGCACCCTGCTTAAAATCACTGTCAATCGCCTCGACAATCTCCTGCTGCATCTCATTTAATGTCAGGTCATATCCTTTTTGTTCAAAATGAGCTACCGGATTGCGAAACCGGTCTTCCGATTCGATTGAAATCACACCCTGCTCTTCCATCGCCCGTATGACCGCCTGTGTGATATTTAATTTCTGAATCACAAGCTGTCTGTCAACCGCCCCATGCTCAAGCAATTGACGAAGCAGTCTTGCCCGTGCCGTGCGATGTTTCCGTTCCAGCTGCTCCAATAAATCACACGCTTCCTCCCGGTCAATGCGAAGCAGTATCGTCTGCTTCTTTTGCACAACTCTTTTTTCCTTGACCGGAAGCACTGTTTTTAATGCCTGATTCATCGTGCCGCCATACGAACGCCTCATCCATGCTGCAAGCGCAATGAGCTCTGACTCGATTGGCACAGCCTTGGGGCTGATTGCATCGATTGGCTTTATCTTGTCAACTGCAAGCTTTGGCTCATCGGTAATGTCAATCACATATCCGGTGCGCCTGCTATTTCCAAACATTACCTCGACCTGCATACCAATGGTAATCGTTCCACGCATTTTCTCCGGTATCAGGTATTGAAAGGTTCTGTCTAATTTTTCATGTGATATATCAACAATGATATCTGCGTACATGTAAACTATTTATCCTTTAATTCCTCAAGTATCTCCGCAATCAGTTCACGCTCATCCATATGATGCTTCACGCCGTTTATCTCCTGATAGTCCTCGTGACCTTTTCCGGCAAGCACAATGACATCTCCGGGTTTACCGTTTTCAATCGCATAGCGAATTGCCTCTTTGCGGTCGGCAATCTCAACATATTTGCCTTCTGTCTTTGCCATTCCAATCTTGATGTCATCAATGATTGCCTGCGGCTGTTCGTTTCTCGGATTATCTGATGTGATGATCGTTAGATCGGCCATTTTCCCACTGACCTCTCCCATCTCATAGCGGCGCAGCTTTGAACGGTTTCCACCGCATCCAAACAAGCATACGAGTCTTCCGGGCTCATACTCGCGAAGTGTTGAGAGCAGACTCTCTAAACTCATCGCATTGTGCGCATAATCAATCATCAGGGTAAAGTCATCCGATACCGGAATCATTTCAATTCGACCCTTTACCTTCGCCTGCAAAAGTGCAACTTTCATCTTATCTTCCGGCACATGAAAGTGGCGACATACTGCAACAGCAGTCAGTGAATTGTAGACACTAAATCGCCCCGGAACACGCGTCTCGATCTCACAGTCGAGAAGTCCCTTCACATGATAAGAAGTTCCTAAAAATCCTTTTCCTGTTATTAGTTTTACATCTGTTGCGCGAAGCATTGCATCCTCAGAAAATCCATAGGTCTCCACCTTACAGGTATGTCCTTTTAATAGTTCCTTCGTATGGACATCATCCGCGTTCACAATACCAAGCATACACTGTGAGAACAGCTTGCTCTTACATGCAAGGTATTCTTCAAACGATGCATGCTCATTCGGTCCGATATGGTCCGGCTCAAGATTTGTAAAAATACCGATATCAAACACGAATCCTGCCACACGGTGCAGCATCAGTCCCTGCGATGACACCTCCATCACAACAATGTCAATTCCGGCATCGACCATCCGCTTGAAGGACTCCTGCACAATATAGGATTCAGGAGTTGTATTGACTGCCGGGATATGCTCAGCCCCGATAATGGTCTCTATCGTTCCGATAAGTCCCACCCGAAAGCCTGCCTGCTCTAAAATAGATTTTATCATGTAGGTGGTTGTTGTCTTTCCTTTGGTTCCGGTGATTCCAATCGTCTTGATGCGTTCTGCCGGATGTCCAAAATAAGCTGCTGAAAGCTCTGCCAAAGCCAGGCGTGTATCATCCACACGAATCACTGTTACGCTTTCCGGCACCTTCACATCATCCTGAACAACAATCGCTGTTGCTCCCGCCTCGCATACCTGCCCGGCAAATTGATGACCGTCGAACACAGCGCCCTTCATGCATACAAATATGCTGCCCTCCTCGACCTTTCTCGAGTCGTAAACCAGTGTTGTAATCTCTTTATCGATGTTTCCCTGTTCAAGGGTGTATGTCATTCTCTCCAATAGACTGGTAAGCTTCATTTCTCTACCTCCGAATTATATGTTATTGTGTGCAATCAGTTTTCTATCGTAAGATTTTGTAACTTGTTCTTGTGTTAGGTTACCGTAAGCGGTCATGCGTACACATATAGCGCAGGCACGCTCGCGCTACTTGTCGCAGGCAGTGGTACATAAGCGTCCAAACTACGGACGCTAAGTACCAGCCGCTCCAAAGTACCTGCTGGATATATGTGTATCGCACTCCCTGTCCACGCTACGAACAAGGGCATGCCGAAATCTGCCGGCGAGGTTCGTGGCAGTTCTCATCAGCAGCGACATTTGTCTGGAGAAGTACGAGCGAATCGTAAGTGTTTCGCCTGTCATAGCTGAAAGCCGAAGACTATGTGTGCGAAGGACACATCGAGTCGAGGCTGAAGGGACAGCGAGACACCGACAGACAACCGGAGCAGTCTGATGGCGACACTGCCACAGTCTCTGCCGGCAAGGTTCGTGGCAGTTCCGTCAGTGGCGACATTACCACAATAAAATCCGTTCCTTATATCTTATTTCGTTTTGCAGATTTTAGCAAGTATAATACATGAATTTCACGGCATAATAACACCATGAAACTATATAAAGATTTTCTTATCTGCGGACTGACTGGATGGTGCATGGAGATTCTGTTCACATCATTAAAAGGACTAAAACGAAACGACAAACGGCTGATGGGGCAGACCTCCATCTGGATGTTTCCAATCTACGGTTGTGCCGCACTCATCAAACCACTCTACAATTTTATTCGTAATATGCCCCTGTTTGAGCGCGGTATCATATACTGTGCAGCAATCTTCTCCGGCGAGTATTTAAGTGGAAGCATCCTGAAGAAACACAACTGCTGCCCCTGGGATTACAGTCGCGCAAAATTAAATGTAAGAGGCATTATCCGCCTTGATTACGCCCCCCTGTGGATTGGCGCCGGTCTGCTTTTTGAAAAGGTGCTGGGATGCCGCTCGACTTCCTCTTGAATTTTAGAAACGGTTGAGATATGATGATAAAAATGCATTAAGGAGGAATCGTCATGCGTCATCTCATGAGTCCTTTGGACTTGACCGTGGAAGAGCTAAATGACCTGTTGGCTCTCGCAATTGACATTGAAAGCAATCCAAAAAAATACGCTCACGCCTGTGACGGAATGAAGCTCGCTACCTGTTTTTATGAGCCCAGCACCCGGACAAGACTTAGCTTCGAAGCTGCGATGCTCAATCTTGGTGGTAATGTACTTGGCTTTCACAGTGCAGACAGCAGTTCCGCTGCAAAAGGAGAAAGTGTTTCCGATACAATTCGTGTAATTTCCAGTTACGCAGATATATGTGCAATTCGTCATCCCAAAGAGGGTGCTGCATTAGTAGCTTCCTCAAAATCTTCTATTCCCGTAATTAACGCCGGCGACGGCGGTCATCAACATCCCACTCAGACACTCACCGATTTACTTACAATTTATCGCCTCAAAGGACATTTTGATCATCTGAAAATCGGTCTGTGCGGAGATTTAAAATTTGGTCGAACCGTTCATTCACTGATTCACGCGCTCATCCGTTATCCCGACATTGAATTCGTACTGGTCTCTCCCGAGGAGCTTCGCGTGCCGAGTTATATTCGTACCGATGTGTTAGAGGCGAATCACATTCCTTACCGTGAGATGGAAAAACTCGAAGATGCCATCGGCGATCTCGACATCTTATATATGACCCGCGTTCAGCGTGAACGATTCTTCAATGAAGAAGATTATGTTCGCATGAAGGATTTCTATATTTTAGACAAAGCAAAGATGGCGATGGCAAAAGAAGACATGCTCGTTCTCCATCCGCTTCCCCGTGTCAACGAAATCGCGATCGAGGTAGACGACGATCCGAGAGCTGTTTATTTCAAGCAGGCACAGTACGGCGTATATGTGCGTATGGCATTGATTCTTACTCTGCTTGGTATCAAGGTTGATGAATAGGAGGATTACATAGATGTTAAATATTAGTGGAATTCATGAAGGCTTCGTGCTCGACCATATTCAGGCAGGAATGAGTCTTCGTATCTATCACGATCTCAAGCTGGATCGTCAGGATTGGACGGTTGCGATTATCAAAAATGCCAAGAGCAATAAGATGGGTAAGAAAGATATCATCAAGGTCGAATGTCCCATCGATGCGCTCGATTTGGACATTCTTGGTTTTATTGATCACAAGATTACGGTAAATGTAATCAAGGATGATCAGATTGTGGAAAAGAAAATCTTACAGCTTCCAAAGGAAGTTCACAATGTCATCTCCTGCAAGAATCCACGCTGTATCACCTCCATCGAGCAAGGCCTTCAGCAGATTTTTGTCCTGACAGATGAAAAAAACAAGGTATACCGCTGTAAATACTGCGAAACCAAGTATAAAGGCTAAGCGCACAATCACATCGGTATGCAGCAGCAATTGCACAGAACATTCATCAGGCACAGGCTCAGACAAAAGCTGTTGCCTGCATAGGGTCTGGTATAGGTTCGTCCTCTATTGCTGTACCAGTCGCCGCCATAGTTTAGCTGTTGTTCAAACACACGGAACTGCATATTATTGGGTTCCATCGCACACGCCTGCGCGATATGTTCCTTTGCCGTTACATTGTTTCCGACTCCGGCATTTGCCATTGCGCTGTAATAGTACCAGCTTGCAGAACGGCTTCTGATGTTTTCCAACACATGAAGTGCTTCACGGTAGCAGCGATGATTGATGTAATTCGCTGCTGCCTGCAATTCAATCGTATCCGTATCAGAAGAACCGGTGCTTTGCGCTCCACCGCCATAAGCTCCGCGGAAACCTCCAAAATCACCGTAAAATCCGCCCTGATTTCTTCCGGCACCAAATCCGTCATAGCTGTATCCCTGCTGTTTTTCTTTCATAATCCGGTCATACGCCTGTTGGACTTCCTTGAATCGTTCTTCTGCCTGTGCCTTGTTTGGATTATTAATATTCGCATCCGGATGATACTTCCGGCTCAGATTTCGATATGCTTTTTTTATCTCATCATCACTGGCACCGGGAGATACCCCAAGCACCTCATATGGATTTGCCACTGTCATTCTTTCCTTTTTCTAATTAGTTCGCTTTTTACTCTGTTTTTTGAGATTCTTTGTGCGCCTTGCCGCCGCGGCCTTCTTTTCCTTTAATTCCTGCTTCTGTCGTTTTAACTGAAGATACTCATAGCGCGTCCACACGCCGGAATAAAGCACATTTCGCAAAATATCGGCATGCTGCAGAATCGGCAGCCGTTCGAAGGATTTGGCACACTCTGCTACCATGCTGGTCAGAAGCTGCTTACAATAGATCTCATATTCCCTGCCATCAGCAATATAAGACAATATATTGTACTGTTTGTTTTTCCGGTCTTTCTCCAGGTCTTCATATGCATCCATTAAATATATGAATTTACCCATATAAAAACCAAACCAACGCAATTCCTCAGACCACTCATCCTGTTTCCAGTCGAACAGTTCCGCCAGCATCTGACCGGTCAGTCCTGCTACCAGATCAATGTTGGTCTCCTGTCGTGCTTCCGCTGCCGCAAGCTGTTTCATATAATCTTCCAATGCGTGCAGCTGTCTGGGATACTGCGCACCGATTCGCTCATAATCGTCCTGCAACGCCTTGACAATCATCCGTTTTGCCACGGAATGCTCATCCCGCCAGTCATCCAGACAATTGTGATAAGACAGCAGAATACTCATATCAGCCGCGTAGCGAGTGGCGTCATTGATCCAGACATTCTGCCGCCTGCCGGGATGACGCACACAGTTGAATGCCTCATGGGTATTCTCCAGTTCGTAAAGTCCGCTCAGCAGAATCACCAGAAAGGTCATATCATAATTTAACAGCATCTGACCTTTTTTCCCACAGCTTTGCTTTAGCTGTCTGCAAAGTCCGCAATAATATGCCTGATAAGTAATCTTATTTACTTCTGTCAGTTCTTTTGTATTTGCATGAATATATCCAAACATCGTTTCCTCTTATCCTCAGATCAGCTTCTGCGGACAAATTCCATCCTGCACTTCGGACAGGTGATGCATATCTTCCCATGTCCTTTCGGCACGCGCACTTTTTGTTTGCACTGCGGACATTTGTAAAAATGATAAATTTTACATTGCTCCATATGTGTCTTTGCCTTCTGTCGCTTTACTGCCAGACCGTAACGCCAGTTTAAGTACTTCTGATTCTGAGCACTCATCTTTGCAATATTTCTTGAGAACATCCGGTAATAGCAGTAAATGAGCAGTGCCATGCCTGCAATATAAAAAATTGTCCAGCGCGTTAACAGCGATAACACCAAAAGCACTAATGTAATGCCAAGGTATACTCTGGACAATTGGTCGTTTCCATATCTACCATACATAAACTGCTGCATTTTTTCTTGAAGCTTCATATCCATACCTCTTTATTTTGTGATGTCTTCACCATCACATATTCTAAATATATAAGAGGTATCATAAATCCTTTCACACGCTTCGTCAATAAAACGGCAGCGGATTTCATACTTTTTTCAAAAATGAAACAATTCAGAACCAAGGCAATTTTCAAATAATAAGCGTATATGCTTGCATCATTAAGCTTATTTTTGAAAATTTCTTTGGTGAGAACCAAACATGAGCAAAAGTAAAGCTGTGAAGCAGCGATTTTGCGAATGTGGTTCTGAATAGTTACACTGAAATATAAAGAAGCTGTGCCCGTAGGAAATACGACACAGCTTCTATAAATATCTATCCTCTATTATTGAAGTCATTATGTATCCCTACGTTGGAATTACCCAAATCAGGTTCGCGGGTCTAAGCAACACAGCTTACTCT
>JAQXMB010000109.1 GCA_029012425.1 bacterium
AAATCGAACTGGAAGATGGAAGTGAACTGGACGCATTTTCTGATGAACTGGAAGAATGCGAAAATAACTCTTGACAATAACAATAAATACAAGTACAATGTAGGAGAGAAAATAAAATGGAAAATATGAGTGTGTATTCTGTTGTTGTTTATTATGTGAATGGCGGTAGTCGTGGTTATCTTGCCAGTGCGGAAGATCGAAACAAGTTAATGGAAAAGTTGGCTGAAATGCTGAACTACAACAATGTTCTGACTGTCCATGTTGGAGAAATCTTTGAAGTGGAAGATATGATGAAATAAAGGAGCGTTCCTTATGATCTTTGAAGCCTTATTTCTTGCATTCACTCTTGGCAGTGAAAGTGCAGAGCGGAAAACCGCAGCTATAAAAGCAGAATCCATGATAAATGATCAGGAAACCATGCGCCGTGAGTTTTTCGCTAAAAGCCGCAAGTGGCAGGAAGATATGTTTACTCTGTTTGGCACAGAGCAGCTTGCCAGCGGCAAGGATTTTCATTGGCAAGAGGCACTGGAAAAGCTGGCCTTACTGGAAGAAGGATATTTCCCTTATTCACAGACCTTTGAATTGCCCATTACGGATCAGGCATTACAGAAAAGCAAGTTGGACGGCTTTGATTGTAAGATAGTTCCTACGGAGAGCGGCAAGTATGCAGATTTGTACCTGAAGCTGTCCGATGTGGAAAAATACATTGTCCATCGTAACAGCAGTGGGAATTATTACAGACCTTCTATGTATGAGCAAATGCCGCAGGAAATTAGAAGCCTGTTCTATGCTGGAAAAGTGACCATTGGCGTTCCTTTTGGACAGGACGGTTATGTTCCTTGTCAGGCGATGACCATTCCAGAGGCAAGGGAGTTTATGATCCGCAAGATGGAAGAGCGCTTTCAGAAACATTATGAGAATATGAGAGGACGATAAAGATGTTTGGATGGATTATTACAGGCGGCTTGCTTCTGCGTGAGAGAGCGCAGGAAATTGAATCTGGATACAGGAAAGAGGAACGGCAAGGAAGTAAAGTCCCCATATTTCAGTGGATTGTAACTGCATTTGGAGCGGTTATGTTTATGGTGGCATTATTTAGTTGAATATGTGGAGAAATAGGGGTGTCCTCTATTATAAGACACCCCCAAAAATCCACACATTCTTATCAGTGTAATAAGGGAGTGATGATTATTGAAAATGATTAACCGTTTGGAAAACTCTGTTTCTGGTATATATGAAATCATCAATATAAGAAATCAAAAACGGTATATCGGACAGACGAAGAACCTTTATAGGCGGCAATGTAGTCATATTGGAAAATTAAGACGGAATATTCATCCAAATAAACACCTTCAGAATGCTTGGAACAAATATGGTGAGGATGTCTTTCAATTTCGAGTATTGGAATATTGTCCGTTGGAAAATCTGGATGCGAGAGAACTCTTTTGGATAAATTGTTATCAGTCAAACCAAGTAGGATACAATATTAGAATTGATCCAGTAAATAATCGTGGTGTAAAGTGGTCTGAAGAACACCGTGAAAAGATGGAAAAAATCATAAACGATGAAAATAGCTGGTTCAAGAATCATATTATTCCGAGAGCAACGATGGAAAAAGCGTGGGAAGCGTCAAGAAACAGAATATGGACACAAGAAGAACGAGAAAGACATTCTAAACGCATGACTGGTGTTAAGACAAAAGATACATCCAGAATGAAGGCAGCTCAGACAGGAGAGAACAATGGAGATGCGAAATTAACTGAACTGGAAGCTAAACAAATTGTTTATTTGCTTGATAAAGGATATGAATCAGCTTTACTTGCAGATATATACAAAGTTGCTTTTGGAACAATCTCAGCTATCAAAAGATGCAGAGCATGGACTTACTTTGATCGAAATACTGTGTTAGAGGATGCGGAGATTGGAAAATTGGCAACGGAAAGATTACATAAGTACATAAAATCTAACCTAAAACCTATTGAAAAGTCAGTTGTTTGGAATATTTATCTGCCAGTTAAAATCAAAGTAAGAAAGCATAATATTTTAGAGAGGGACATAAATTATGTATAAAGATATGGTGCAGCTCTTATCTCCTACGGAGAATGGAGATTTTAAACTGGAACATTTTGAAGTCAGAAACGGAGATATTCGAGTCATTCTAAGTGGTATTAATCCCGGCAATTATGTAAGACTCATGCACCGTGGAGAGGTTGTTATGAGTGATACATATATGGAGAAACGAACCAATAGCAGTTTTTGCGCCAATGCTTATGGAGATATACTGATCGGTGGTCTTGGTATCGGAATGATCATCATGGCAATTCAGGACGATGAAAGAGTAAAATCTATTACAGTTCTGGAAAAGTATCAGGAAGTCATTGATATAATCACAGCGCAGCTTCCGTTTAACGACAAGGTAAAGATTATCTGTGCAGATGTGTTTGAGTGGAAACCTGAAAAGGGTCAGAAATTTGATTGTATCTATATGGACATTTGGAACTATGTCAATTCTGATGTATATCAGGACGAAATGAAGCCACTCAAGCGAAAATATAGTCGTTATCTCAAGAGCAAGGATGAAAGTCCAAACCGTTTCAATGAGTGTTGGGCAGAATGGCAAGCTAAAAATAATAGACGGCTTTAATAGGAGGCATTTCATGTGTGACTTTTGTGAGAAATTCGATTTTGGAACAGCCTCATGTGTCGTAGATAGGTATGGAGCAAGTATTGTTATGGCTGGCGGCAGCTATCGGTTTCCAGAGTATCAGCAATTTCTCTTTTGCCCTAAATGCGGAGCATCCAGATTAAAGAAAAATATTCTGCCTCCGATGGAGGAACGCAAATTTCCACCGCATAATCAGCCGCAACCTTTTATTTTGAATTAATAACAATAAATACAAGAAGCGAGTGTCGATATGATAAAAGTAAGCGGTTATGAATTGAATTTACATACCATTATGAATAGTGGGCAGTGCTTTCGGATATTTGAAATTAAGGAACATGAGTATGATCTTTTATCTGGTAATTATGCAGTTCATGTAATATATGAACCATCATCAAATTGCTATCTTTTTGATTGTCCAGATCATGAATGGAAGTATTGGGAGAATTATTTGGATTTGCAAACAGATTATCAGCAGTTTTATAAAGTAATCATGCAATCTGATGATGATTTTCTGAAATCAGCAATGGCATATGGAGAAGGTATGAGGATTTTACGGCAGGATTTTTGGGAAGTCTTAGTATCCTTTATAATTTCTCAGAATAATAATATTCCTCGTATTAAAAAATCTATCGAAGCACTATGTAAAAGATTTGGTAGAGAAATACTTTGTCAAGATCGTGTTTATTACACATTCCCTTGTAAATCTGAATTGCAATATACCACATTGGAAAATTTATCTGATTTGGGACTTGGTTATCGTGCCGCTTATTTATATGATTTATTTCATTGTGATTCAGCACAAATCAAACCTGACTATCAAACCTTGCTTTCAATGCGTGGTATTGGAAAGAAAGTTGCATCTTGTATCATGTTGTTTGGTGCGCATGACCTCTCGCAATTTCCTGTTGATACTTGGATGAAAAAGCTGATTGAAAATATTTATCATGGAGAGTTTGATCCGACACCCTATCAAGGGTTTGAGGGATTTATCCAGCAACTTCAGTTCTATTACTATCGCAGCATAAAAGGTAAATAAATCCAAAGCGGAGGCTGTACTATGTTTCGAGTTATTATTGCTGGCGGCAGAGATTACAACAATTACGCCGAGTTAGAAAGAAAGATGGATAAACTTTTGTCTAATATCAAAGACGATATTGTAATCGTATG
>JAQXMB010000110.1 GCA_029012425.1 bacterium
AAAGTCAGATCATCAGTAAAACCTATCTGTGAGAAATGCAAAGTTATCAAGAGAAAAGGTAGTATCCGTATTATCTGTGAAAATCCTAAACATAAGCAGAGACAGGGTTAATTACCGAAGGCTCCAACAGAAGGAGCGGAAAACTTTGAAAGTATTATGGCGGCTGTCAGTGAAGCCTATCTAACTTCACTGATTCATAATAAACAGCAATACTGCTGGAAGAAATTTCCTTCTATACCGAGAGGAAATGATTCGAAAGTAAAAGAAAAGTATGAGGACCGGAATTCAGGTGTATGCACACATTTCAGGCCGGGAAACCGGAGCTGCATGGGTTTGGATTGACGGGGGAATTAGTTATTAACAAATCTTAAACGGAGGTGTCAAACACACATGGCTCGTATCGCAGGTGTAGATTTACCAAGAGAAAAACGTGTAGAGATCGGATTAACTTATATCTACGGAATTGGCAGAGTAAGTGCAACCAAGATTTTGGAGCAGGCAAATGTTAATCCTGATACTCGCTGCAGAGACTTAACAGATGATGAAGTTAAGGCAATCAGTGCAGTGATTGATGAAACCATGACTGTAGAAGGTGATTTAAGAAGAGAAATCGCTTTGAATATTAAGAGATTGCAGGAAATCGGATGCTATCGTGGTATTCGTCATAGAAAGGGACTTCCTGTACGCGGTCAGAAGACTAAGACCAATGCGCGTACACGCAAGGGTCCTAAGAGAACCGTAGCAAATAAGAAGAAATAAGACATACGCTTCTATATATATAATAGAAGCATTCGAATTTATAGTATAAAGAAAGTAGGTTAGTTTAGCATGGCGAAAAAAGTTGCAAAAAAAGTAACAAAAAAGCGCGTAAAGAAAAACGTTGAACGCGGACAGGCACATATTCAGTCATCTTTCAATAATACCATCGTAACTATCACAGATACTGAAGGTAACGCATTATCATGGGCGAGTGCTGGTGGTCTAGGATTTAGAGGTTCAAAGAAATCTACTCCCTATGCTGCACAGATGGCAGCAGAGACAGCTACCAAGGCTGCTCTGATTCATGGTTTGAAAACTGTTGATGTTATGGTAAAGGGACCTGGTTCAGGTCGTGAGGCAGCAATCCGTGCCCTTCAGGCATGTGGTCTTGAGGTTACATCAATCACAGATGTAACTCCCGTACCTCATAACGGATGTCGTCCACCCAAACGAAGAAGAGTTTAATTAGGAGGTATTATTAAGATGGCAGTTAATAAAGTACCTGTTCTGAAAAGATGCAGATCTCTTGGCTTAGAGCCGAGTTATTTAGGATATGATAAAAAGTCTAACCGTAATCTGGTTAGAGCAAACCGTAAGGTGTCAGAGTACGGTCTGCAGCTTCGTGAGAAGCAGAAAGCAAAGTTCATCTATGGCGTATTAGAGAAGCCCTTCCACAACTACTATGAGAGAGCTGACCGTATGAAGGGTATGACCGGTGCCAACCTGATGACAATTCTTGAGAGCAGATTGGACAATGTAGTTTTCCGTCTTGGTTTCGCAAGAACAAGAAGAGAAGCAAGACAGATTGTAGATCACAAGTTTGTATTAGTTAACGGTAAGCAGGTAAATATCCCTTCTTATTTAGTTAAGGCCGGTGACACAATCGAGATTAAAGAGAAGAGCAAAGGAATCCAGAGATTCAAGGATATCAAGGAGACCACTGCCGGACGCTTAGTGCCTGAGTGGTTAGACGGAGATTTAGAGAATTTACAGGGAACCGTTAAGGAGTTACCTACTCGCGACATGATCGATGTACCTGTAGATGAGATGCTTATCGTCGAGTTATATTCCAAATAATCTTCGATTATTTGAAATTATCTTATGCACACATGCAGCTATCGCTGCATGGCGCCTGCAGGTCGCTCGCAGCAAAGTGCGAACGCCTGCCGGAATCCCTATATGGGCACACATGCAGCAATCGCTGCATGACGCGTGCATGAACTTGCAACAATTGATATCTAATAAGGAGGGACTTTGCAGTGTTCGAATTTGAAAAGCCGAAGATTGAAATAGCAGAAATTTCCGAAGACAAGAAATACGGCCGATTTGTCGTAGAACCCTTGGAAAGAGGATATGGTACAACACTTGGTAATTCATTGAGAAGAATTATGCTTTCTTCATTACCGGGTGCAGCAGTAAGTCAGGTAAAGATTGACGGTGTATTGCATGAGTTCAGTTCGATTCCCGGAGTCAAGGAAGATGTAACTGAGATCATTATGAACATTAAGAACCTGGCAATTAAGAATACTAGCCCGACAAACGAATCTAAAGTTGCTTATATCGAATTTGAAGGCGAGGGCATTGTAACCGCAGGTGATATTCAGACAGATCCTGATATTGAGATTATGAATCCGGATCTTGTGATTGCACATTTGAATGGTGGTGCAGATTGCAGATTATATATGGAACTCACCATCACTAACGGACGCGGATATGTCAGTGCCGAAAAGAATAAGAGTGAAGAACTGCCGATCGGTGTTATTTCCGTAGATTCTATCTACACTCCGGTTGAGCGTGTGAACCTTTCAATTGAGAATACCCGTGTTGGTCAGATTACGGATTACGATAAGCTGACATTGGATGTATACACCAATGGAACACTGGATCCCGATGAGGCAATCAGTCTTGCAGCAAAGGTGTTGAGCGAGCATTTGAGTCTGTTTATCGACTTATCGGATGCTGCAATCAATGTAGATGTTATGGTTGAGAAAGAGGATAATGCACAGGCTAAGGTTCTTGAAATGAACATTGATGAGCTTGAGCTTTCCGTTCGATCATACAACTGTTTGAAACGCGCAGGAATCAATACGGTTGAGGAGCTTACCAACCGTACACCTGAGGATATGATGAAGGTTCGTAACCTTGGACGCAAGTCATTAGAGGAAGTATTAGCAAAATTAAAGGAGTTAGGCTTGCAGCTTAATTCCGGTGACGAATAAAAAAGTGTGGCAGAAGCCGGCATTGGCGTGGTAAGACCGAAGAGCACATGCCGATGTACCACAAATGGAGGAAAAAAACATGGCAAAGTATAGAAAGCTGGGAAAGACTTCTTCTCAGAGAAAAGCATTATTAAGAAATCAGGTAACACAGTTAATTTACAATGGTAAGATTGTTACTACTGAGGCAAGAGCGAAGGAAATCCGCAAGTGGACAGAGAAGCTCATCGCTTTAGCTGTAAAAGAGAAAGATAACTTCGAGGAAGTTACTGTTAAGGCTAAGGTTGCGCGCAAGGATGCTGAAGGCAAGAGAGTAAAAGAAGTTGTAGACGGAAAGAAAGTTACCGTATATGACGAAGTAGAGAAGACAATCAAGAAGGATCTTCCTTCCCGTCTTCATGCAAGACGCCAGATGCTTCAGATTCTCTATCCTGTAACAGAGGTTCCCACTGAGTTGGCAGGACGCAAGAGAAACACAAAGAAGGTAGATCTTCCTGCAAAGTTATTTGATGAGATTGCACCGAAGTATGTTGACCGCAAGGGTGGTTACACCAGAATCGTTAAGATTGGTGAGCGTAAAGGTGACGGCGCAATGACAGTTGTTATTGAGTTAGTTTAATTCGTAATTCAAAATACCCAAGGCAAATTGCCTTGGGTATTTTTTTGTGGTAGAATAATGGCTATGAATGAAAAAGTATATCAAACACTCGAATACAATAAAATAATCGATAAATTAGAGGCTCATGCCTTTTCACAGGAAGCAAAAAAGCGATGCAGACAGCTGACACCGATGACAGATCTTACGATGATAAATGAAGCGCAGACCTATACCCAAGACGCTTTCACCCGCCTGATCAAAAACGGAAGTGTATCGCTCTCAGGAATCACAGATGTCAATGCTTCGTTACAGCGGCTTCGTATCGGAGCATCATTATCAACAATTGAGCTACTTCGTATATGTTCACTGCTTGAGACTGCAAGGCGTATGAAAAACTACGCAAAGGGAAAGGATGCGCAGGCGCCCAGAGACTCTTTGGATGCAATGTTTACCGCATTGGAGCCGTTAAATACATTGCAGGATGAGATCCGCCGATGCATCGTCTCGGAAGATGAAATCGCAGATGATGCAAGCGTGAAATTGCGCGGCATCAGAAAACGGATTCACGGAATGAATGACCGCGTGCATGCGCAGTTAAATAAGCTGATGGCACAGGAGAGCACCAGAAACTATTTGCAGGATGCGGTTGTAACCATGCGCGGAGACCGCTATTGTCTGCCTGTAAAAGCAGAATATAAGTCTTTGGTGCCGGGAATGGTGCATGACCAGTCATCAACAGGTTCTACAGTGTTTATTGAGCCCTTGTCGGTCGTGAATCTGAATAACGAGCTGAAATCGCTGCTCATTGAGGAGCAGGAGGAGATAGAGGCAATTCTTACAGAACTTTCAAATATGACAGCAGAGCATGCGGTGACTCTCGAGTCGGACTATCGGGTATTGGTGGAGCTTGACTTTATTTTTGCCAAAGCAGCATTGGCGCGCGATTACAATGGAGTTGCGCCAATCTTCAATACACAGGGAAAGATCAATATCAGAAAGGGGCGCCATCCGTTACTTGATGCGAAAAAGGTTGTACCGATTGATATTCGTTTAGGAGAGGAATTTGATCTTTTGATTGTAACCGGACCGAATACCGGAGGTAAGACCGTTTCGCTTAAGACCGTTGGGCTTCTGACGCTTATGGGTCAGGCAGGACTTCATATTCCTGCGAATGACCGCTCCGAGCTTGCGATCTTTGAGGAAGTGTTTGCAGATATCGGAGATGAGCAGAGTATTGAACAGAGCTTATCAACTTTTTCTTCTCATATGAAGAATATTATCAACATTCTTGAGCATGTAAATGACCGTTGTCTGGTACTGTTTGATGAGTTGTGTGCCGGAACAGACCCGACAGAAGGTGCGGCACTTGCAATTGCAATTCTTGACAGTCTGCACAAGCAGGGTGTTCGAACGATGGCGACGACACATTACAGTGAGATTAAGGTGTATGCATTGACAGCTGATGGCGTAGAAAATGCATGCTGTGAATTTGATGTGGAGACACTCAGTCCGACATACAGACTGTTAATCGGAATCCCTGGAAAAAGTAACGCATTTGCAATTTCCACCAAGCTGGGCTTGCCCACTTACCTGGTTGATGACGCGAAGAGCCGGATTACAACCGGACAACAGAACTTTGAAGATTTAATTGCAGACCTTGAGGCAAGTCGTGTCACGATAGAAAAAGAACGCCAGGAAATTGAGCAGTATAAAGCGAAGAATAAGAATTTAAATAAAATGCTCGCGCAGAAGCAGGAGCGCATGGATGCCAACCGGGAGAAGCTGCTTCGTCAGGCAAATGAAGAAGCGGCAGCAATTTTGCAGGAGGCGAAAAACTTTGCGGATGAGACCATCCGAAATTTCCAGAAGTATGGTTCGACCGCACCTTCCATGAAGGATATGGAGCGCGACCGCGCTGCAATTCGAGAAGAGATTGGAAAGAAGCAGAAAAATGCTGCGGATAAGAAGAAGGAAAACAAGCAGAAGAATATGCAGGTTCCGAAGAAGCTTCGAGTTGGCGATCAGGTAAAGGTGCTTAGCATGAATCTGACAGGAACCGTGCATACACTTCCCGATACGAAGGGAAATTTGTTTGTACAGATGGGAATCCTTCGCTCGCAGGTAAATATTCAGGACTTGGTATTAATTGATGAGAATGCAGATGTTAAAACAGCGAAGAAGCGCTATGAGAAAACAAGTTCCGGCTCAATCAAGATGTCAAAATCAGCAACCGTATCAACGGAGGTGATGCTGATTGGCCTTACCGTGGATGAGGCGATTGCAAAGCTTGATAAATATCTGGATGATGCATTGCTTGCGCATATGCCGTCTGTCCGGGTGGTACACGGAAAAGGAACCGGCGCATTACGAAATGCCGTACACAATCATTTGAAACGCCTTTCTTATGTGGATTCCTTCCATTTGGGAGAATTCGGCGAGGGTGATGCCGGTGTGACAATTGTAGATTTCAAATAATAGAAGGGAATTGAAATGGTAGCAAAACAGAAAATTCTGATAGTAGATGATGATAATAATATTGCAGAACTCATTGCACTATATCTGACAAAGGAATGTTTTGATACAAAAATTGTAAATGATGGAGAGGAAGCGCTTGAGGTGTATAAATCCTATGCGCCCAATTTGATTTTACTGGATCTGATGCTTCCCGGCATCGACGGGTATCAGGTCTGCCGGGAGATTCGTGCAAAAGACAGTATACCGATCATTATGCTTTCTGCAAAAGGAGAAGTG
>JAQXMB010000111.1 GCA_029012425.1 bacterium
AGCATATACCTCATCTCCGCGAGGTGCGCAGTCTCCGTTTCACTTCGGTCGGTGCAAAACCGGTGTCCACAGGACATCGTGCACCCTTGCGGAGCATTTTGTTTCATGGGAAATTCGGCGGAATTTCCTATGAAACAAAAAATAAGGCACTTCGGGAAAGTCACATCCCAAAGCGCCTTTGCTTTATAGCAATTATATGTTTACTCATTATTAATGTCAAATCTATTGCCGTTATTCTTAATAAAATTAAGTTTTCAAACTATTTTTACATATTTTACCAAACTGTCAGCCGATTCTCAGGAGCCAGATACATGTTATCGCCCTGCTTCACGCCAAAGGTCTGATAGAACTCTTCAAACTGCTGTACAACGACATTGGTACGCAGATAGGTAAGCGGATGAGAATCCTGCGTCAGACAATAGTAACCATACTCCGGTGTATAGCATTCTTTCCATAAAACCGCATAATGTTTAAAGAATTTCTCGTAATCAAAGTTCTTCTTCTGCTTTGCAAGACGAAGCATACAGTCCATGGATGTGATATCAGCGATCGCTTCACCCTGAACGCCGGTACCGTTTGCATTCGTTCCGTTAAAGGAAACAATCTGATCAAAGTATTTAATTACTTTTCCCTTTCTTGCCTCGAACTGGGCATAATCCTCAGCAGTCCACCAGTTTACCATATTACCCTGTGCATCAAACTGTGATCCGGTAGGATCAAATGCGTGTGAGATCTCATGTCCGATAATCATTCCGATTCCGGCATACATCTCTTCATCCGTCATATCATCGTTATAGATATCTCCGCCTAAAATACCAAGCAGAATATTAACCGAATTGTCAAGGAAATTGTTATATGCATTGGTTTCCAATGTATTCAGCTTCCACTCTGTCTTATCAACGGTTTTATTCGTCAGCTCCTGATTTTTCTTCGTATAATAGTTGGTTAAGATCATCGTGTCCTCAAAATAAGATTTTCCCTTCAGCTTCAAATCGGAATAGTCTTCCCACTTATCAGGGCCAACAACATTCAATGTAATCGCATCCAGCTTCTCAATCGCCTTTTCCTTCGTCTGTGCGGAAAGCCAGTCGGTCTCTTTTAACATCTCACGGTATTCAGCGATAATCTCTTTGCAAAGCTTCGTAATTCTTTCCTTTTTCTCAGCCGCATTATTCTGCTGCAAATATACCTTCTGCATCGGAACTGACAACGCATTTACTACCGTTGCATAAGCGTAATCCTCATCCGGTCTCTTTCCATCTGCACCCGAAATCGTCTTGTTGGCCTCCAATGCCAAGTCATATGCTTTCCGATCCAGCATTCCGGTCATGCCTACTACATAATGAACAAGCATGTACTCCTTTATGTTCTCCAGATTCTTCTTCGTATAAAGCTTATCGACCTTGGCAATGTATGCAGGATTTTCAACAAGGAATTTCTTGGCATTACCGTATCCCATCGCCTTGACATAACGCTTCAGAGGGAAGTTCTTCATCATTTTCATGAGCTGCTTGCTGCTCTTCTCATTATTGATTCGCTGCAAATAGCTCGGATCCATCATCTCTGCGGATGTATAGGTTGCTGCTGCAAGCTGCCCTTCAAACTGAATCACACGCTTATACATCGCATTTGCTTCTTTCGATGAATAGCCGAGGCGTTTTAACATCGTCACAGCCATTTTTCTGTATGCCTTGTAATAACGGTCTCCAAGTTCTGTCCGTTTGGAATACTCAGCTGCATCTCCAAGCAGCAATCCACTGCCGCCGATTGCTGTAATATATTTTGATGAATCACTAAAAGCGGTGGTGTTGCCGATACTAATCAGTGTCGGTACACCTATGGATACATCATCAAAGGAACAGATCAAATCTGAAAGCTCCTTCATATTTGAAATGCTTTTGATTGCCTTTACCGTCGGTTTCAGAGGTTTTACGCCTGCCTTATTTCTTGCATCCCAATCCATATAATCATTGTAGTAAGTACGAATCAGCTTCGCATCATGTCCCTTGATGGATGAATCCTTCAGTATTTTCTTGGCATTTTCCCTTACTTTCTCAGAGACTTCATAAAATGTGCTATTCGTAGCAGCTCCGGCCTGCAGCTTCGCCTCCTTCAGCCACTCATAGTTGACTGCAAGATAGAAGTCATCCTTCACATCTGTCTTTTCCACCTGTGCAATATTTTCCTGAAGGGAATAATTCACCCAGGGTTTTCCATCATTGGTTGCTGCATTGGCAGATATCGGCTGCCCGAAAATTGTGGTAGCAGTCACCAATGCCGCCAGAAACAGACCAACCGGCTTACGCCATTTGTTATTTTGCGCTTTGTTTTTCATTTTTTCCTCCAATTCTCCATACAATGTTATTGCAATCAAGCTGTTATGATCGTTTGGTTGTTTAGTTGTATAGTTCATTACTTGTGTAATTAACCATATCACCAACAAACCGTTTTGTCAATAGATAAATAAAAAAGGAAGATAATAGGTATTATTATCTTCCTTTTTGTTCAGTCGTTCGGTTCTTTGCCGTATATCTGCACAAAATTCCCTCTGTAACAATCTCTCCGCCATTGCATTCATATGGTAGCTCGCTCTCATCCACGAATCCAAGCTTATGCAGTACTCCGGCAGATCCGGTATTCACCTTAGCGTATGTCGTGATGCACTCGGTCATGCCAAGCTCGCGCTTTGCAAATTCCATAACCTTCTTCATTGCCTCCGTGACATATCCGTTTCCCCAATAGTTCTTGCCAAGGTTGTAAGAGATATCCCAATGGTTCTCCTTATCTTCATCGTTGTAGAACACCAGACAGGTTCCGATGATCTCATTGGTCTCCTTCAAAACGATCATCCAGCGGTTCCAGGTTTCCTTGTCAATCTGTTCCAGCTCAAACGCGACAAATCCTTTTGCCTCTTCAATATCATCACTGGCCTTCCAACACATATATCTGGATACATCCTCATCCTGCATCCAGCAGTCAAAAATATCCTGCACATCCGCTGCCTGCACTTCCCGAAGCAATAATCGCTCGGTTTCCATTCTCGGTGTTGTGAGCATCGTATTTCCTCCTCATCTTTCATGCTTATGTATCTATGAAATAGAAACCATTCTGTTAGGAATGACTGCCAATCCATTCTTCCATCGTATCAAGAACGAGTCCCAGATTGCCAATCTGACAATGATGATCTGCGGACTCTTCTTTGGTAAACAGTCTTCCAGTTACACTTTTGGCGTTGGTTAGGGCATCTAACTGGTCTTTATAGTAAATCGTGTAAATATCTGCTGCACCCGCTAACACTAGTGTATCCTGAGTAATCAGTTTGGAAATATCTCTCGTGTGATACCGTTTGATATGATTGAAATATTCATACGGTGTATGGACATTTTCATAAATCTCATAACCCTGCTGCAACAGCCATTTGGTGAAATAGATTCCATTCAGCTTTTTCTCAACAATTCCCCAGAACGGATTCGACGGGTTCTTCATCATCCAATTGAAAAACTTTTCTTTACTCTTACCCATTTTTGCGGTCAGAGAGCCATAAAAGTCGTAGATTAAATCGTACATGACAAGTCTTGTGATTCGTTTGTCATAAGCCGCTGCCCTGGTTGCCAGATAACCGCCAAGTGAAATACCAATCAGTGTGACATCGTTAAGGTTGTAATAATCTAACACTGCCGAAGTACATTTTTCCCATTCATGCGTCATCTTAATATTGCATCTGTGCAAAACTTCGCCCTGACCCGGTCCCTCGAAGAAATAAGTGCTGTATCCTTTTTCATAGAAATAGAAGATAAACTGCATAAACTCCTGGACAAAGCTGTCATATCCGCCATGGATGACAACCGTTCCTTTACTATCCTCTCTTGTCATGCGATAAACCGGAAGATAGCCATTCTGATAAGGAATTCTTTCATATATTAAGTTTTCCTTTTCGCTGAACACTTTGTCATAATTCTCGCGACACTTCTCGTACAGAACCTTCTTCATCGGAATTCCGTTGGCATCCCTTGTCTCTCCAAGTGTATAAAACTGGGCTGCACGATAGCTTTGCGCCGCCTTTAAGAACTCCTTGTTTTCCTCTGCTGCTTTTCCAAGCTCGGTAAAACATGTAATCCATTCTTCAAAGCTTTGCACTTTATGTCCGATTTCCATCAACTCATCATACGCCAGCGTCCGCGATGAATAAAACCGATTTAATTGGAAATTCAGTCCTTCGTCTTTGCTGAATTCATAAAAACCTACCGGTGCTTTTTCCAT
>JAQXMB010000112.1 GCA_029012425.1 bacterium
AGGTGTGTGAACCTTCTGCATTAATAAAGTTATTAGAGGAAGAAAACGAAACTGAATAAAAACAAGAAGAGAATAATTAGGAGAACCCTTAATTGTCAGACGGCACATTGTGGGAGGCGCAAACTGCACTTTGATTTCGATAGAAACACCTCTCCGATCGTGCCGTATCGGCACGAAAAACTTGTAGAGCAGAAAAAGAAGAATAAACAATCCAAAATTCAAAGCTGCAATTCATAAGCGCATGGGACCATGCAGCGATATTTCGGAATTGAATTTTCCATTGATGTCATAGAAGTATGAATGTATAATATGCGGGAATAGATATCAGGGGGCAATGAAAGTACCGTTGATATGTTGCGCTCGCTGTCAAAAGAGATAAGTGCATATAATAAGACGAGTGGAGGGATACCGATGTTATTTTTATATTATCCAAAATGTTCAACCTGCCGGAAGGCAAAAAAGTGGCTCGATGAGCATGATATCAATTATACAGAGCGTCATATCGTTGAGAACCATCCGACTTATGACGAGTTGAAGGAATGGTATTCGAAAAGCGGTCTTCCGCTTAAAAAGTTTTTCAATACCAGCGGCATCCTTTATAAAGAAATGCAGCTTAAGGACAAGCTTTCGACTATGAGTGAAGAAGAGCAGTTAGAATTGCTTGCTGCGAACGGTATGTTGGTAAAGCGACCATTGATTGTAAGCGGGGATACGGTGCTTGTTGGATTCAAGGAATCAGAGTGGATGGAAAAGATTGATGATTGATTCAGATGGCCGGATACGCAAAAATAATTTCTGTCGCAGTTTTTGTTTCCACATACATTCCGCTTCCTTGATTCGGTAAAGTAAGGCAGAGGGAGAATTACCGTTCATCTGATGGCACTGAAAACATTCCGGCAGTTTTGGAAGCAATTAGGCGGAATATTCGAAAATGTGAGGGAAACAACAATGAAGAGAATGCCTTCCGGAAAATCTATGATTATTTCAGTCCTTCTTTCAGTGCTTGCAACGAAAAAGAGATCTTACGAGTGCAATGATTAGTCATGGTCTGGTAGATGCAGTTCGTTTTACGATTTCTGTTTAAAGCTTCAATGGTTTGTCTTACTTCTAAAATTCCCTGCGGATCTAATCCGTTGATCGGCTCATCCAATACCAATAGATCAGGCTCTCCAATCAGTGCGTATCCGCAGACATATCCCCCACAGTAAGCCATCCCGATGGGCTGACCACTCTCAGATTTTTGTATCAAATTACAGTTCATTTCTTGCTCAAATATTGATTTTTATGAAGCAGAGATGGTAAAATTATACAGTTAGATATTTTTCAATCGTATGCAAGAACTTGGGTTTTGACGGAAAGGTTTTTCGGAAAATGACTGGTTACAAAAGATATCAGAATGAACGAGCATATTGCAAAACCTTTTAATCTGGGAAAATTAGAGGAAATTATCGGAAAGTATTTGAATCCATAAGAAGACCTTCCGGATAATTACAGAGGAGAAAAAATTGATAAAGATAAAAAATGAAAACGATACGGACAAACGATTGATTTTGGTGATTGAAGATAATGATCTGAATCGTGAGATGCTCACAGAGATATTATCTGATGAATACGATGTGCTTACGGCAGAAAACGGCAAGGAAGGTCTGGATATTTTACGAAAGCAGGGGCAGTATATCTCGGCAATTATGCTTGATATCAAAATGCCGGTGATGAATGGATATGAGTTTTTGCAGTATGTAAGCAAGGATTCCGTATTTTGCAAGATCCCTGTAATTGTTACGACTGTTCTGGACGGAGTGAAAGAGGAAGAAAAATGCTTAGAGCTTGGAGCAACTGATTTCATTTCCAAGCCTTACAATGCCAAGCTCATATTAATGAGGGTTGGAAATATCGTCAGATTACGAGAATGTGACTGTATTATTTCAGAGCTGGAAATAGATGCTCTCACAGGATTTAAAAATCGCAAGGCATACTATGAGGATGTCCGGGCGATTGAAAGTGACCCCGCCAGATGTTCCTGCCCGGTGGGGCTTGTATTTGCCGACATTAACGGGCTTAAGAATACCAATGACAGAGCCGGTCACGAAGCCGGAGATAAGCTGATTGCATCAATTGCAAAGGCTATGCGGGAGGTGTTCGCCGATGCCAATATCTATCGACTCGGTGGCGATGAGTTCGTGGTATTGTCCTTTGACGATAACAGGGATGTTTTCCGGGAGAAAATCAGACTGCTTGAAACAAAATGGACGGAAGGACAGTCTGCTGCGGTTGGAAGTGTGTGGCTGAACAATGCCACGGAGCTGGAATTGAATGTCGCCCTGGCTGACAAAGAAATGTATCGGGACAAAAGCCGGTATTACGAGAAGAGAATTCAAGACCGCAGACGGGGGAATCGTTTTGGTACAGAGGATTTCCTCAAAAAAATGGAAGAGATGGCCGAGTATCTGCCGGGTGGATTTTTTGTATATCGTGCCGATGGTGATGAACAGATTCTCTTTTTTAATAAGGAGATTCTGAAGCTGTATGGCTGTGCCACAGAGGAAGAATTCCGGGAGCTTACAGGCAATTCCTTTAAGGGTATGGTCCATCCGGAGGATATCGTACTTGTTGAGAATGATATTTCTGCCCAGATAAAAAACGACAACGATACCGATTATGTGGAATATCGCATTATCTGTAAGGACGGCACGGAAAAACATGTCTCTGATTTTGGAAGATTCGTCCATACGGAAATGTATGGGAATGTGTATTATGTCTTTATCTATGATATTACCAGATATAAGAAATGAGAGACAACCGGTAGTAATTCCTTTTTCTGAGAGATACAGGCACTGTTCGACATATTTTTCATACACTGATAGTAAACACTCGATGCGAGGGTGCTGTCAATGGAAGAAACATTCTATTATATTTGCGGAAGTGTTCTCCTTCTAATAGGCGTTTGCATTGCTGTTTGTGAATGGAGAAAACACACGATTTTGCTGCGACTTGCCGGGATGACTGACGAAGAAAAAAATAAGGCGCTCAACGCGCTTGCCGAGCCGTTTGGTTACGCCTATGTGCCGGAGTGGGATGTCTTTAGCAGTCGCGTGGATGCGTGGCAGAAGCAGTTTGGATACGGCGTGCTCTATGACCGGGCGGCGTCGTATTTTCATATGGTATTGGATACGCTTCCGATTTATTTTGACTATCAGGAGGAAACCTGGCTGATTCAGATTTGGAAGGGACAGTACGGAATATGCACCGGTTGTGAAGTGGGAATCTATCATGCCGATCATCTCGTATCGGAAAAGGAGCGGGCGACAACGATTTTTCGTGCGGTAGATGAACAGGAAATGCCCCGTATGGCAACCGGATTATGGAGAGAGGGACGATTGCTCGCAGCTCTGAAAAGAACGCATTGGTGGCTGACGACCTTTGATGTGGGAAACTTTTCAAAACCGTCACAGCTTCGGATGGGTATCTCGATCCAATTTGCCGATGCAGCGATGCGGGATGCATTTTGCCGGGCGCTCATAGCGACGGGAATGAATCCGAAAAAAATGCTTGTTACTTTTACAACTGTACATTTTTATTTCCCGATGATTGATCCGGAACTGTCGTCGTGGCAACGGTTTCAGCGGGGATTGGCACAGCTCCTCAACCGAATAAACAGCAGGATATTTCATCTGTTTACGCGCTGCTGTAACAGTACGCGTGATCAGATTTTATATCTCTCCTTCTATTTCCCGGTTGTCTGTCGTCATGTGCTGAAGCTGCGCCATGCGCCGAAGAAAAGGCGGTGATTGGATGGGATATAAACAAAGACTCGACCGCGCCTTTGACGATGTACCGGTATTGCCGCTTGGTCAGGGGAAAAAGTATGTGCTGTTTAGTGACTGCCACCGCGGAAACGGTACACACAATGATAATTTTTTAAAAAATCAGCATCTGTATCTTGCCGCTATGCGCTATTATCTGAGAACGCAATATACTTATATTGAGCTGGGAGATGGTGATGAGCTGTGGGAAAATCGGAGTATGGATCAGATTGAGGAGGTTCACGGAGAAGCGTTTGAGCTGCTTTCACGGTTTTATCGGTGTGGGCGGCTGTATATGATATACGGGAATCATGACATAGTAAAAAAGCAGGCTTCCTTTTCACAGAAAAAGTGTGCCTGCTTTTATTGCGCGACAAGACAGTGTGAGCTGCCCCTGTTTCCGGGCATCGTATTTTATTCCGGTCTGATATTAGAACATCCGATCACAGGAAACCGGTATTACCTCACACACGGGCATCAGGCGTCAATTTTAAATTCTCTTCTCTGGCCGCTCAGTCGTTTTCTGGTGCGGTATGTCTGGAAACCGCTCGAACAGGTTGGGGTGTTAGACCCGACAAGTGCTGCGAAAAATTACAGGACGAAACAGCGCACCGAGCGCAAGCTGGCTGAATGGGCAGGAGAACGAAAACGGATTCTGATCACCGGACATACACACCGACCGATGGTTTCGCAGGAGCGCGTGAATTACATGAATACGGGAAGCTGTGTGCATCCCTGTTTCATTACATGCATCGAAATTGAAAATGAAACGATCACGCTCGTCAAATGGTATATGGATGCACAATCAGACGGGAATCTGGTTGTTGAGCGCCGTACGCTGTAAATATCAGGGAAGTTCAAGAACGCCTCAGCGCAGATAATCATTTGGAAAGCTTTCTTACTCACAAAACTGCATGATAAGAAAATCGAATAGGAAGTGGATCGTAAGTGATACAAGATTGCAGATAGTCCAAGTGATGATCTGCAATTTTTGTATTTCATATTTTATTGTAGTTTGGTAAACTATATGTAAAATATATGAATCTGAAAAGAAGACGAAGGAGGAATGATTATGTCATACATAACAACACCGCATATCAATGCAGATGAAAACGATTTTGGAAAAACCGTGTTAATGCCGGGGGATCCGCTGCGCTCAAAGTTTATTGCCGAGAATTATTTGGAAGATGCAAAACTGGTGAACAATATCAGGGGAATCCAGGGCTACACCGGAACCTACAAGGGAACAAAAATCAGCGTGATGGCAAGTGGTATGGGTATGCCGACGATTGGGATTTACTCTTATGAATTGTTCAATTTCTTTGGCGTTGACAATATTATGAGAATCGGCTCAACAGGTGCCATTCAGGAAGCTGTAAAGGTGCGTGATATTGTTATCGGAATGGGTGCGTGCACCAATTCCAATTATGCAAGCCAGTTTGGACTTGCGGGAACCTTTGCTCCGATTGCAAGCTACCGACTGATGAGCGAGGCAATCAGACAGGCCGAAAAAGCAAATGCAACTTACCATGTAGGCAACATCCTCTCATCAGATACCTTCTATAGTGATAACAAAACCGCCAACGACGGATGGAAGAAGATGGGTGTCCTCTGCATCGAGATGGAAGCTGCTGCACTGTATATGAACGCTGCGCGCGCAGGAAAAAATGCACTTGCATTACTGACTGTTTCTGACCACATCATAACCGGTGAAGAGACAACTGCGGAAGAACGACAGACCTCATTTACACAGATGATGGAGATTGCACTCAACACTGCGGTAGAGCTTGATAACAAATAAAATCAGGTCGTTAGGAAAATCTCAGCGTCAGACCCGATATACCGGAGAGGGAAAGTATAATAGGTGAATAAATGATAAAATCGGGAATACTCGTAGAATAGAAAGGGTAAACATAGACATGTGTATCGCGACAAGATACAATCTACCTATATTGCAATTACGAGTTATTAACATTACTGCAAACAGACAGAACAGAATCGGAGGAGGGATGATAAATGGGAAGAAAAACAACCGGACAAAACCCATTCATGGTGGGCGTGATTGCAGATGAAGATATGTCGGCATTTAAATCGTTATTGCTTCCGGAGGTGGTAGAAGCACTTGAGCGTGACGAACCGGTTACGGTGCTTGGACTTGTGCAGGAAGAGACTGCATGTGGCGCATTGGCGGGTTATGTGACTGACAACTGCTTCCATATTGCTTCTTTGTATGTAGCACCCGATTATCGCAGGCAGGGCGGAGGCCGGCTGCTCATGCATATATTGGAAAGTCTGTTGTGGGATGAGCCCGACATCGGGGCAATCGATCTTTCGTTTACAACGGCTGTGACCGAGAATGAAACATTGCTTCCTTTTCTGGACGCGATGCAGTATATGCAGGAGAATGACAGCGGAAAAAATATTTATATGTTTACATTAGATCAGCTAAATCCGGTCACCCTGCCGAAACAGTCGGATGAGAAGGAAGGACGGATTCGCTCCTTCGCACAGCTTTCAGAGGATATGCTGCGCGCAGCGCAGAAGCAAAGTGTAGCGCTTGGAACACCGCATCCGGAACAGAAGCTGACCAGTCCGCAGCTTGAACGGGAATTGAGTTGTGCAGTTGTTAAAAACGGAAGAATCGAAGCATATGCAGCTGTGGATGATTCCTGCTGCGGGGCACTGACACTGTGTGCACTGTGGATTGGTGATACGAACCGTATGCTGTTAAATACGATGCTAAAGACGGTGATTGCCCATGCACAAGAGCTGTATCCGCCACAGACACATGTGGCGGTACAGACAGTAAATGACCAGTCGCTTACCTTGCTGATGAAATTGGTGCCAAAGGCAAGGAAGGTATCATATACATACCGACGGACGATATAAAGAAGGGGGGCAAATATCATGGACATCATGCAGGCAGATCAGCAAAAACAGAAACAGCAGATGAATATGCAGGAACAACAGCAGCAGCTGCGCGAGCATCTCACAAAGCTGCAGAGCTGGGATCTTGAGGAAGGCCAGTCTGTGGAAGAACGGCGCAGACTTCAAAGTGAATTGCTGATTGGCAAGGAATTGCAGAGAAATAAAGAACTGAGAAAAACATGGATCAATAAGAAGCACTCCTTTGTGGCAAGAGCAGTGGCAGAAGGAAGCCCGGCGCAAATCCAGAAGCCGGCAAAAAAAACATACAAGCAGAGACGCGAGGATGCGAGGTTAGATGAACTGGCAAAGGAAAAGTCGGCGGTTGCCGACCATGTCAGCATTCATATGGCGGAGAGCCTGCGCGAGCGTCAGCAGCTGCGCGATAATTCGTTTGAATTGATCACAGACGAACAGAAGCGTGTGGCTGAGACAGAGCATGTTGATTTGCGTCTGATTCACAGCTTCTTATCCGGCTATCAGAAGAATGCCCAGGGAGAACCGGAAGATGACTTTGAGCAGCAAAGAAAGATCATCGATCAGCAATTTATTGAGGATTATCTGACAAGAGAGCCGGGGCGTAGAAATAAGCATCTGAGACGTATGGTTGCACAGGTGCTTTCTACCAACATATCGGAAGATATGATGACAGAGGAATATCTGGAACATCATGCGGGAGAAATGCAGGAAAAGATCAATCGTATGGTATCATTCCAGAATGTGATGAATGATCCGATAAATCAAACATTTTTTGACAATCTGTCAAGCAGTACCAAAATGCTGCTCCAGCATCGCGTGCTTGACCGGTATGCACTTTATGGCGCGGTTATGGCGCGAATCTGTTCGATAAAAGCAGTGAATCCGGAGCTGGGAAAAATCATGCCGGAGATTTCGAAACCCCACGAAGTGGCTACGCTAAAAAAAGCACTTCAGACAGAAATGGATTTTATGAGGGAATCCTTGCGCACATCGAGAGTGAATGAGCAAAATGGGATTGCTGAAGAATATGAAAGGTTTGCTGCGGCAGAGAGAACCGCTTTAATAGAAAACTCCAATGCGATGAAGACGCAGGTCGATGCTACCCATACGATGACCGAGAAGGGTGCCGATATGGCGGGACTTGGGCTGACTGCTTATGCAGCCGGATATACAATGAAGGATCTGGCAGATTATCGGAAGCTCATTGAGGATCATCCGAAGGAGTATGCGGCAAATGCACCGCTTGTTGATAAGCTGTATCAGGAATTGTACCGTGCCGTGGATTCCTATGGCGATTTGGCGCGGGAGGCATCGGTTGCAGAGGGTGTGATTGACAGGCTGGATAGGAAATTCTGGTATAAAACGGAAGAAAAGTATGTATTTATCAGGCGGGCATCGATTAAGCGGGACGAGTATCAGAATTCCATGGATATCATCGGATTACAGATGAATGCCATGACAGATGCACTCAAAGCGATACTGGAAGGTGCAAAGCTCAGTAAACCTGCCAAGGCGATGATTTCCCGACTGGGCTTCTAGTACCCCGAATAATAAATAACCGACACCTTGACTTGTCTGATTTTTCATCTGCAGCGTTGTCGTCAATCGACGTAGCCACCGCTACGCCTCATTCCTCCGCCTTGCATATGAAACAATCTTCCTGCGTCAATGTATCAGAAACTTATTATTCGGTGTACTAGGTGAGACTTCAGATAAAATAATAAAAGTAGAACTATGAATCGAAGAAGATCGGAATGCTGCAAAGATGGAGAACTCCGGTCTTCTTTGTATATGGAATTGACACTGCTTTGCTTATCAGATAAAATAATTGAGACACATAGTATCAAAAGGAGTGTGTTTCATGGGCAAATCAGAGAAACAAATCAAAAAAGAAAATGACCGCCTGAAACGAATTCTGGATGCGGCATATGATATATTTGTCGAAAAGAAGATAGAGGCTGTCAGCATGAATGAGATTGCTGACGCGGCAGGAATCGGAAGAGCTACATTGTTTCGGTGCTATGCGAGCAAGGCAGATTTAGTGATTGCGGTGAATGCGGCGAAGTGGAAAGAGATTCTCGATGAACTCGATGAGATACGACCCGTCAGAACGGTTGGGGATATTTCAGCGATTGATCGTTTCACATTCACGCTGGATGGGTATATTTATCTGTACCGCAATCGCAAGGATATTCTGCAATTTAATGATAATTTCAATCATTATATCACGCACGAATGCTGTGACGATAAGCAGCTTGAAGTATTTTATGACGCGTTATACTCGGTGGATATGAGATTTCACCTCATGTATGAAAAAGCAAAAGAGGATCACACCTTTCGGACAGACATTCCTGAGGATGAGTTTTTCCGTGCGACGCTGCACCTGATGATGGCATCCTGTGCACATTATGCCGGCGGTTTTATTTGGGGGTCGCAGGCAGACAGGGACTATACACCGGAGCTTCTGAGACAAAAGGAAATGATACTCAGTTATATAAAAGGTTAGCATTTGGAACAGGGGGTATTATGAGTATAGGACACGAAGATTTGCAGCAGATAAAAAGAGAACAGATTCATCAGATGTTGCAGAGGGATGCTCATATGACGGAGCAGACCGTCACACAGGAGCAATCTCTGTTTCAGAATGTGGAGCAGATGAAGGCGAACAAGGAGATGATTGACCAGGCCTTGCAGAACACAGTTGAATTTCAGCTGACAGACAAGGAAGCGTACCGTCTGCGCGCCATTCAGGGCAGAACGATTTCGCACCTGCTTTTGAAGCAGAACCAGTTTTCAACGGACAGCTCCGAGATGATGGATGTGAAGAATCAAGTGGCAGGCATTGAGATGATGCTGAATCGCGAGTGGAATGCAGACAATGCGATGGAGACGGTGCAGGAGCTGGAGGCTGCTTATGCGGTGACAATTATGTTCTGTCAGAAATACTGTGACTGCAAGCATCCAACATTCCGGAGCGGAAAGGAACGCAAGCAGATGGTGCAGGAGACCCTGATGCAGCTACAGACAGAGCTTGACCAGTTACATGCGCTAAAGCATATGATAGAGAACGGTCAGATGCCGCTGGATGTATACAAACAGAAGGATCTGCTTGTGGCAGCACAGGAATATCAGGCCGGACAGGAGACACAAGAAGAGGAATCACTGCAGGAAGAGCAGCCAATCAGTATCGGAACGCTTACTTACGCAGATTTTGCGTCAATGCTCGGAACCTATAATCGCGGACAGATTGAGTTCTCGAAAAAAGGTCTTCGTATGATTAACAATCACGCACTGTCTGTGTCCGAAGGATCCGTTTCTGCAGAAAACTATCAATTACGCGAACGGTTATTTATACTTGCAAAGGAAAAGATAGGCGAGCAGCTGACTGCTGGTGTTTCGTACCAGATACAGGGTCTGTTGGGACTTGACTCAGAGAAGAAGGAGTCAAAACCTTTGTCAAGGAAAGAATTGTATGAGGTAATTACAGCAGTCAACATGCGCTCCTCACAGCTGAGTCGTACACTGAAGGCAAAAGATCAGGCTCCCGAGAGCAGACGCGTATTTGCTGAGAAAGTGAACGGACTGATTGGTGGACAGCTTGGTGAATGGGATGTTACTTACACGACAGAACAAATCGAGCAGGAGATGAAGAAGGAGTTGGCCGGACTGTTCAAAACAGCCGGCAAAAACGGGGTCGAGATACCAAAGTTATCCAAACATCAGATGGATGTATTGGTGAAAGGCAATCTGCCGATGCTGCTTGACGGATTGTTTGCATCAATGAATTCTGTATATGATATGATGTGCCGTATCAATCAGGGAAATGATGTGGATATCAACACGGTGGCCGGCAGAGATACACTCATCTATCAGCTGATGTCCTATGAAATATCAAAAATAACCGCAGAAACTCCGGAACTGCGAAAAATAGCTGAACAAGAGCAGAAGTCATACATAACCGCCATGGCATTTTCTTTGAGTGAAAAAAACGATCTCAAGGAGGACTTTGAGCACTCATTTGTCGGTGATCTGACAGTAAAAGGGTCTGAAGGATTAGAACAGGCAATAAAAAGACAGCTCCCGGAAAGTTCACGCTGGCAAACGGGTTCGTTGCGCATGCAGCGTGGATTTGATAGCCTGAAGCATTTGTGCGATCAGCTGCAGGAATTATCGATGCTGCAGAAGAAAGCTCTGGAACAGGGGCTTGACGACGCAGAATATCTTCAGATGCGTAATCTTGCAAACGGAATACAGCAGTTGGTACAACCGATGGCGAACAACCAAGCCAATGAAACCATGGTGGATATGGAGTTTGTTACAAAAGAATTGGCGGATACCCGTTTTGCAAGCGGATTAGAGAAAATAAAGTCACTGGTGAGTGAACAGAACTTTTCTTTTATTGAGGCTGTAGAGCGTATCGAAGCACAAGTGCGTCCGTTACAGGTAAATCGGACGATAGAGGAACAGAATGAGCGACCGGATATGGACCGGATGACAGGCCATGTGAAAAGTCAGATGGAAAAGATGAGTAAACCGACGAAACAGGTACTTGGAATACTGATGCTTGAGAAGAAAGCGTCGGAGCTTGTCGAGAAGAGTAAGGACAACACATCAGGTGAGATATTAGCGCTTCGAAGGGCATTGCTGCGTTTGGAAAACAATCAACAATCAGAAGCTGCGGAACGCGTGACGCTTGCAGGTGCGAAGGTACAGCTGGTGCGTGACAAGATGGGCGTGCTGTCATTGGTAGAAGGTCGACATATAGTCACGCTGCCTTTTGGCACACGCATGCTGCTTGACCGGTTGGAAGCAGACCTGCTTGAGCATGAATCGTTATTCGAGCAGGACGATATTGTATCGATTGTTGAGGCGCTGCATGAGCAGGACTTTGATGCACAAAGCGGTGGAGAGATGGTTCGCTCGCGCAGCCTGTGTCTGAAGGTGCTTCAGAGCAGAACCGGTAAATCGGCAGCATTTTTCAACAATGTTTCGAATCGCAGATTGACTGATTACGCGTTGTATCTTCTAAAGGGTGTGACTACCGAAGAGGATGTGATCAAAGATGTCGACAAGATTGAGAATGCCGCGTTGATCAATGGTGAGGAAGCATTAGAGCTGCTGAAAAAGAACGAGAAGGTTCGTGCCAGGGAGAAACGGATAAAGACACAAAGACAAGCGCCTGAGGTGAAAAATGCGGGAACAGATCAGGAACCCGAGTGGCAGGAAAAAGAGCTTCGTGTGAAAAATATGCTCTCAGACCTTATTTTCTCTACCCAGACATGGGAACTCGACGAGAATGAGCGTGCGACAACGGAACCGCTTAAAGAGGCAAAGCAGGCGGAGGATGCGAAGCGCATCGAGCAGATTAAAAAGGTGCAGTCTGCAGAGCGGATGCGTGGCGTGCTGCTGAATCATACAGATGCTCTGTATGCGGTAATCCGGGAGCCACAGCTGTTAGAACAGATGGTAAACCGGCTGCCGTTTCCGGGAACAGCTGTTGGTGAGGGTGAAGCGGAAGGCAGCATGAAGCAGGAAATCCATGAACTCGTCCGACAGATGATTGAAATGCCGCAGCTTGCAAAGCTGCGCGAGGCGGCACACGGTCCGTTTGAAGCGTTTGCAAAAATTGGCTTTAAGATGATGATTGGTCCGATGCTTCGCAAGGATGATGCAGTGGAAGAGCTTGCAAAGATGGATGCGCAGATCAACGATATGGTTGAGAAGAGCATGAACAGCATCCAGGATATGATCACAGATTCTGTTTCTGTTGTGTTTAAGCCGGATCATAAGTCCGGTGGGAAGAAGAAGCTAAACAGAGAATCGTATACAGATAAAAAGAAATGGCAGTCTGATTCAAGGGAGGAATTAAACCGGCTGCTGCGTGAGGCCGCAAACGGTGACCGCGGACAGGGTCTGTTTACAAAAAATGTGTTCCAGAATTATTTTGTCGGAGTTTCCCGCATGGATCAGCGTGCGATGCTCGCATCCGCACTGCGTGGGGCAAAGCCGATGGAAGAGGCAGCTGCGAATCTGTCTCAGAAGGAAAAGGATGCGCACAAGAAAAAGGTCATGGGCAACTATCTGGGCGGAATCTTAAAAGGAGCCGGACCACTGCTTCAGAAGATGCTGCAGGGTATGCCGCTTGATTCCATGCCTGAGGAACTGAAAAGTGCGCTTAAGGATATGCGCTCGAACCTGGCACCGATTCCCGATGAAATCGTGCAGGCACAGCTGCGCAGCATGATTGAGCGTTCACAGGGCAAGGTAGAGGAAATTGAGATTGTGCGGGCGCTGGGAGCCGCTTCCGTCGGCCAGGCATTTTTGTGCAGATTCAAGGGTCCGGATCTTCCGGCGGAAGGTAAGGATGTGGTGGTGAAGCTGTTGCGTCCGAATGTGCGTAATCACATGATGCGTGAGAAAAAAATCATGCTGGAATGTGCAAAACTGACCGATATGGCAAGTGGTACGCTGCCGGATGAGATTGGCGGTATGGAGGCAACCTATATGGGTCAGCTGATGCGTATTGAGGAAGAGTTGGATCTGACCATTGAAGCACGCAATGTTGAGCGTGGCAGACTCTACGATGAGGGTGTCAGTACAGTTGGGGCGATGAAGTTAAATCCGCTTGTTGAGCCGACGGTTAACGCGATGGTTGTTGAGAAGGCACCCGGAACGACGCTTGATAAATATATGGATCAGGCGCGCAGAATACTCCGTGAAAATATGGCAACCTTTGAACAGAAAGACGCGGATGGCAATATCCGGAAGAACATTAATGGCAAACCCATGCTGAAATACAATGAAAATGCCGATTTCAACAAGACATACGCGGAACTCAACGAGCTGAATCTCAAGCTGCGAAAAAGTCAGCAGTATCTGCTTACACTGGCAGACAAATGGGTTACGGAGGGTGTGTTTGGCAAAGGCTTTTACCACGGTGATCTGCATGCGGGAAATATTATGGTAGATGACGATGGGATGACAATCATTGATTTCGGTAATGCAACCCAGCTCAATCATGAGCAACAGTGTCATGTTGTAAAAATGATGCTGGCAGCCAGCTGCAGAATGGTAGATGATTTCAGACATGGCTTCCATATGCTGCTACAAAATACATCGCCGGAGAAATATGAGGAAAAACGCGAGGAGCTCGGAAAGATGTTAGAAGAGGTGTTTGAGATGGGAACTCAGGAGGATACCGGTTCCCGTATTGCAGTTGCACTGCTTAAGGCACAGGAGCTTGGATTGGAGCTTCCGCCTGCAATCGCCAACTTTTCGCAAAGTCAGATTCGCCTGCAACAGACCATTGAGGAACTGAACAACATGATTAAGCAGGTGAGCGAAGCTATGGTACGGTTGAGATATGAACAGATGCATTGTTCTTCGCTGATTGATATCCAGAAAAATATTATTGGCGTGGCAAATAACAACGAAGACAAGGCACAGTCGTGCGCTGAAGTGCGACGAAGATTTCCCATTGATCTTAGCAGAGAGGAATTTTTAAAATCGCTTTATGCACAGAAAACAGAAATGGAGCAGGCGGAGTTTGAGCAAAACTGTATTGTCCACTTAGGGCCGGATGCAAGCTACATGGAACAAATGGAGGAGCTTATGAAAGAGGTGTCTCCGGAGATACTTGCCAATGCACAGGCAGGAGGCGAGAAAGCACAAACAACCCTGAAGCAAGATATTAGAAAATTGGGATTAAAGTTGTGTCTGAAGCTTAAGGAAGTGCAAAATCAGTATGACGAGGGTATCAACGATGAAGCTAGAAGGCTGATTACGGAAGTCCGCAGATGCGTATCGGATCCGTTTGCTCCCGGATTTCTTGACGAGCTGAATACCATACAGAGAAGTATTGTGCAGATGAAAACTTATGAACAGGAAAAGCTGAATGAATTTACGACCGGCTATCGGGAACGCGTACAGGCATTGAGGCAGCTGAAGGAGGAACCAAATCATTCGGCCGGAGAACTCGAGAAAAAGGAATCGGAGTTTTTTGACTTCTACATGAAGCGCCAGCTGCAAATGATAAAAAGCGAGGGTATGACAGCCGCCGGAATAGAGCAGCTGCTGAGTATGGAAGATGAAAAAGATGCTGGAACGATGTTCCATGACGAGTCATTTATGGGCCAAGAATTCCGTGAGGCTTATCATAGATACCGTGAGGCGAAGGCTGCAAATTCAACGGAACTTCCACAGGCGAGCTTTCAGATGCAAAGTATTTATATGCAAATACTGTCCCATAAGATTAAGGGAATGTATGATGTGCTGGAACATTCAATACCGTTTGAACAGATGAGAAAGCCGCTGGATACATTTTTTGATGTCATGGGGGATGTCATTATGACGAACAAGAAGGCAGCAGCAGGTCGTATAGGACTTTTCTATGGAATGAAGGTGACGATGAAGCAGCAAAAGATTGCTGAGGATGAGGCATAACCGATTGCAGAATAAGAGAGGAAAAAGAAGCATGAGAATCACATGTTTGGATATGGCAAAACGGGCGCTGGTACTAGACCTTGATCCGCTCATGATGCTTGATCGATTGGAGTTTCCCGCTTCGATGGCGCTTCTTGCAACGGAAACAGATGAAATGACACAGGATGCATTGCCGGTAGGTTTACTGATTGCTTCCATGCAGGATGCACAGATGACAATTGACTGGCTGTATGTCGTGCCCGAGAAGCGGATGCAGGGAATCGGAGAGCAGCTTTTGATTGAGGCATATCATTTTGCCGCGCGGAAGGGCGCGGTGAGGCTGTGCGCCTATTTCAATGAAGAATACGGACGCAATCAGATATGCGCTGACGAGAAGACCTACTTTTTCGAGCATCTGTTTTTGAAGGAACAGGTGCTTGGCGGTGAGTGGATGACAGATATAAAGACGCTGGAAATGCAGATGAACAGATGCGCAAATGAGGTTTCGGAGGCGGACTGTGTATCCTTTCGAACGCTTAGTGTCTCGCAGGCAAGCGCTGCGATCGTAACGCTACAGGAGCAGGAAGCCTGTGAAATGCTCTATCCCATGGATGCACAGACACGATATTATGACCCGGATCTAAGTGTTCTGCTGACAGATGGCACACAGGTGAAGGGTGGTCTTTTGATACAATGCGTGGAGCGCATTACGCCGCAGATAAAGGCAAACAAAATCATTCGCGCGAAGGAAAATGTGTTCTATCCTGTGCTGTGCTGTGCATGGAACGAACAGGATGCATGGAAGCTGATGTCGGCGTCACTAAAGCGTGCGGTGGCAAAATACAGTTACAGTACGGAAGTGCGTGTGATATTAAAGAGTAACCGGTATGCGGCGGTTTTGGACCGGGTATTGCCCGGACAGCGGGTGAATAACAGCCTTTTGACTGCACAGATAGCAGATTATTATGGTGCAAAGGAGAAGGATGAAAGAGAGCTTGGTATGCGAAGGCTGCTGCAGCTTGGATGAGGATTGTGGAAAATGTAATATTCAATCAAAATTTGTCCATCTTTTGTCTGTATTTATTCGTTATAGTTATTATATATTTTTTATAGTCATGTACATTATGATATCCTTTGAGAAAACGGACATAACAGAAGGATTTCTTTTGTGTAACATTAATAATATTTTACCAAGGGCGGGAGAACAGTCATGAACAATAATCAATTATATCCATTTGAAAGAAATCGTTATTATTCAGGTAAGATGCTTACCAGTGCGGATTTTCAGACAGAACAGAACTATTTTAATAATAAGCGCAGATTTGTGAACAATCTGATGTATGGATCGGGAATTGTGTGTGGCTGCGGAGTGTTCAGTCTGGATGATTTATCGATTCTTGTTGAGAGCGGTGTTGCGATTGACGGATTGGGAAGAGAAATCGTTGTAGATTCGTCTGTTGTAAAGAAGCTGTCTGCAGTAGACGGATTTGAGCAGCTGCGAACAAATGATGTGAGTTTGTGCCTGCAATACAAGGAGGATGAGGTTCATGCGGTCTATGCGGTGAACCAGAAAGAATCGGATAAGGAATATGAATATAACCGCATCAGTGAAGGATACCGGCTGTTTTTGATGGATACGGAGGACATTCCTCAAACCTTTGAGATGGAGACTGAATTTCTTACAAGCGGCGTGCTGTTAAATGATGATGATTACCGCGTGGAGCTGGTGATGCCGGCCACTGCATGCAAGGGAAAAAATGTTAAGGTCGTTTTGCGCGTGACAAAATTAAGCACGGAGCAAAGGAGACTGAGCTATCACGGTGTGCTTCAGATACCGGCGTTTGTGACCGCTACCGGTGAGCACGAGCTCCCCATCGAGATAGAAGATGTCTCTTTGACAGAGGGAGAAGTGCTTGAACGCGAGTTTTGGATGACAGCTTATGAGACTGCGGCGGTAGATACGAATGTAATATTAAAGAGCGGATCGGCAAGAGCCTATGTGAACGATGCGGCTGTGGCGGCGGCAACCGGACTGTCCCTGAAGATTCTTCTGACGGATTGTAAACCAAGAGAGCTTGTCAGTCGGGAAATCGGACGGATGAGTCTTGAAATGAAAAACATCGGTGGTTCTGCAGATTTTATACGCCTGGCAGATTTGCGTCTGGTGCGCACGGAGAGTGCTTATATTATTGAAGAAGTGAAGGAAACAGCCGTCAAGAAGTATATTAATGCACCGGCACAGGAGATGCTTCGAAGTGAGTATCTGGATTATTTCGAGAAGGATGTGGAACTTGGTACCGGAAAGAAAACATTTGTCGAGCAGAAGGAAAACGAGCCGCAGCTTGTCACAAGGATGAATGTGCCTGAGGTGTCCACCGGTATTTTGGAGATTCCGCTTGGCGATATGGCGCGCAAAGGTGAGATTTTCTATTCCGGTGAGATTATGCACGGTCTTGGAAAGGGCAATGTGTATGTGGATATCGGATATGAGTATATTTCCGAGGATGCGACACTTGGTGCGAATGCCAAGAGTACCGTATACGGTAATCCGGACCTGTTTAGAGAAAGTGCAAATCTTGCTGTGAATGCCGAGACAGCAGTCAAGGTGCTTAATGACAAGGGCAGCTTTGTGGTTGCAGTGAAGCTGTTGCAGAATGTAGATTATCTCATTTTGTCGTACCGCTGGGTAGCAATCAAGTTCCCCGCAGGCAATGATTTGGGAATCCCGGAGGATATGGAAGGCAAGAGTATTGCAGCAGAGACACCGACGGTTGTGATGGGTACAAGGGAGAACCATTACTTTGGTGTGAAGTATCATAATATGGAAAGCTGTAGTATTGTATATGAACTGACGGAGCCCGGAAGCGGTGAGATCAGTTCCGACGGAATCTATACATCCCCTGCAAAAGAAGGTGTTTATGAGATCCTGATCTACTGTGCGGATTATCCGTCAATTTGTACATATGCATATGCAATTGTTAAGAAGAAAGGCCTGGATGAGTCTGAGGAAGCATAAGGAGGGCTGATAGAATGATATATCAGTCGAAGGGAAAGCGTTTAAAGTGCATAAGGGTTCTGCAGAAAACAAAAGTGAATGATGTTCTGATTTGTCAGGATTTGAATTCTACTGAGGAAACACTTTATACCGTGCTTGCCGTATATGATCATGAGGTAGTACGAAGGTTTTTGAAGGTGTATGAGCAGTCAGAATATGACAGAAAGCAGTCCTGTGTGGACAGCTTTTCTGACCAGGGAGTATTCCTGATTGTCTATCCGTATTTCAGAGAACGCATGTTGCAGGATTTCTATATGGGTACATCGTATTCGCTGGGTGAATGTGAGGATATCTGTATAAATACCATATTGGCATGTATCTCAGCTGAGATACCGTATCCGATCCTGTATTTGATATTAAAGCAGAGACAGCTTCATCTGGCAAAGAACCATAATGTGTATTTTGGATACGCAATTAATCTCGAGGAGCTGGATGAAAGATGGGGGGAGCGCGAATGTACGGTTCAATGTGCCAAAATTCTGCGTGAACTGTTGACCCCCAAAGCATCACAGAAGGCAATCAGTTATCAGCTGCTGGATAAAAAAATCTCAAAGAGAAGCTATCGTAAATTCACTGAGCTGTATAAGGATATTCGGATTGCTGCCGCACCCCAAAAACGGAACAGTATCACAGGATATATCCGTGCATGGTTTTTGAGAAACCGAGATTTTATTTTTAAGATTATGCTGCGTGTCTGCGTGTTATTGGTCATACTGGTACTGGCTACATTTGTGACGCAGGCAATCTTTGGTGATATTCCATGGCTTCGACTGTTCATAAATGGATTCAAGAAAATTGGAACAGAATCTCTGCTTCAATAAAATAGAATGCTGGGAGAAAACATATGAAAAAAAAGATACCTATAATCCTCGGTCTGGTTTGGTTAATCGTTGCCGCCGCACTATATGGAGTTTTTATTTGGCACGGACAACCGAATGGGGTTTACACCTATGAGAATGATGGTTGTACGGTTGAACAAAAGGTATATGTTACTGATAATGAGAAAAATGAGGGTCGTATTTTTGAGATGGACCCGTACGGAAAAGTGTCCGCCTTTTTTACAACGAAAAAGCTGGAGAAGGATGCTTTTATCCATAAAATAGCGTCTTACGATCGTGTGGTGTATGCACTGATGGAGGTGCCGGAATCGGCAAAGACAACGACGGGATATGCATACAGAATTCTCAAGTTTCAGGATGGTTTGAATCTGACTGCCATGACGCCGTTGCTGTCAATCAATGAAACAGATCAGGTGACAAATTTGGTTGTAGATGATCAGGGACTGTATCTGGCAACTGTTTCACGGGATGGAAGTGCAGCCTGTGTCTATGAGGTTTCATACGATCAACTGATGGATCTTGAAACAGCTGTTCAGTCAACAATAAGTCTTGAGAGCTTTCTCCGTCAGGAAGCTGTGGCTGGTCGCGAGCTTGTAGCGTCCAGCTATGAGATGGGAAATATCAGTGTCCGAAGTGATGCGGATCTTGCATCCGGTCCGTTTGCAATTAACAAAAGTATCCGCTATACCTATTCGCTGTGTCACATGAATTTCGGACAGTTAATGGTGCTGCACGGCAACTATTGCATCTACCTGGTATTCGGTGTATTGGTTGGTTGGCTGATAATTTTCTTATTTCATATATTATTACATAATCGTAATCGTGTTGTATATCTGACTGTAGTTTTAGAGACGATTCTGTTCGTTGTCATCATGGGTGGCAGTGGCGTGTTTGCTTACAAGCAGGCGCAGGCAGATGAGAAGACAAAGACAAAGTGGGCATCTGCGATGCTGAATCAGGTATTGTACGATGTAGGAAATCCCGGAGATCTTCCGTTTACGGAAGCGGATTTTTATTTGTCGGAGGAATACACCATGCTTCGGGAACGCCTGAAGGCGGCATATGCGCAGACGGTAGATGAGGGATGTGTGGATTTGTTTTTTGCAGATACCACGAATTTATGTGTAGCTGTAAGCGTAAGCGGACATAATCAGGAAACTGTGGATGCGCGTTATTTCGCGGACCGGTCAGGTGAGGCGGAGAAATTGATTGTTCCAAACAGCATAGTATCGCATCCATTTGTTTTAAATGGACAGAAGTATCAGATTCTGTCAGCAACCGCGGGAGATGTTGTAGAAAATAATTACGCATTGTTTGCCGTATATCGCGATAATACATGGAGTGCGCAAGGTTTACAGGATGAGCTTGTCAGAGCGTTAATTCTGTTTGCACTTGCAAGTTTTTTATGTATTTTGATCCTTTCCCTGCAGTCTGCGGATTTAGGCAAACTGGCGCACAGTATGCAACGGATTGCCGTTGGCAAAACAGATGTTGTGCGGCCACGCGTATATGGCGGCGATATGCGTATCCTGTGGAATTCACTCGGAGAGATTCAGAACAAGATCCGCAAGGTGAACTATTCAAAATATATTACCTTTGAAGCGTATTACCGCTTTGCACCGAAGAATATTGAGAGACTTTTGAATAAAGAATCGATCACAGAAGTTGCAAGTGGGGATGTTACCAAACTGGATGGAACCATGGCGTTGATTTCTACGGTTGGACCGAAGAACGGCAGTGAGCAGGAAATCGGTCGTTTGAACCGTCTGCTGGAACTGATTGGAAGATATCAGGAGGAAAAGGATGGCGTGTTTTTATCCAATGACGGTTCACTGTCAATGTTAAGATTTCTGTTTATGGAAAACAGCACAAGTACATTAAACAGTTCCATTGATTTCCTCCACGAATTGGAAGAACAGGAGACCGGTCGCGTAGGAATTGTTCCGCGCACAACCATTCTTTTGCATTATTCATCATTTGTATACGGTATTGCAGGTACCAACCAACAGAGCGCATCATTTCTTGTATCACAGGAAACAGATGAAATTGAGCATTTTGCAACATGGTTCCGTGAACGCGGGCTAAGGCTTGTAATTTCAGAAACAGTCAGGGAACGCGAAAAATATGATGGTTCCTTGCGATGCATCGGATATATTCAGATGGCAGATAACAGCAGGATGAATATGTATGAGGTATTAGATGTCCTGGATGCTCGCGAACGGGAGAAAAAGCGTGCAGTGTGCGAACGGTTTTCTCAAGCATTGGAGCTGTTTTACCAGTATGATTTTTATCTGGCAAGGAGCGCATTTTCAGATATTTTGAAAGAACTTCCGACAGATGAGATTGCAAAATGGTATTTGTTTACCTGTGAGACATACTTAAATATGGAACATACGGAGAATGTTTCATGTGGTCTTCATTATGAAAGGTAAAATCGTAAACACGAAGTCACAGGATTGGAAAGACAGGGGTAGATAGAAATGGGAAATAATCTCATTCAGGTGCTGCTTGCCTCAATAAAAGCAAGAATTACACCGCTTGTTTCAAAATTCAGACAATTAACAAGCGGCAGTTTTGTTCGAGCACGACTAATTGCAAAAATCCGTCAGTTCTTTGTGAAGCTTTTCGATGTCCGTCCGAAGAACAAGAAAGACTATTACGAAGTATTTGGCTGGCTCATCAGTAAGAAGCTTGCTTATGCGATTGTGGTTGTGATCGGAGTACTCAGCATGATTTATCTGGTCAGTATCCGTTCCATGTACCTTCCGAAGGCACAGACAGACGGGATTAAGACCTACGATTATAATGATGTAATGTTGCGTTTTGCAAAGGGAACCGTTCGGATTCGCGGTAAATCAGGTTATCTTGCCTATCAGGGAGATGTGGAGAAAGGAAGCGTTACCGGTTACGGTAATCTGTATGGTGTCGACGGAACCTTGCTTTATCAGGGCAATTTTTCAAAAAATGAATATGAGGGCAGTGGTGTCCAGTATTATGCGGACGGAACTATGCATTACAAAGGCAATTTCAGTGGAAATCTCTATGAGGGAAACGGAAAACTGTACCGTGAGAATGGCTCCCTTGTGTACGAAGGAGAATTTGCCAGAGGCATGAAGGACGGAATCGGTAAGCTGTATGCAGCCGGTGACAAGCCGATTTATGAGGGCAGTTTTTCCAAAGATCAGCTCGTGTACAGTGCATTGCTTGGCAAGTCTACCGTTGAGGTGTCAGAAGCATATAAGGGCTCACGGACAATTTACCGAAACGAGAGTGATTTTACAGTACTGATGCCGGATATTCAGGCGTTATATGTCGGAGTGACTGACGAGAATAACCTTGAAGAAAAAGTTATGGTCGACAGTATTTATGTATTGAAGAATTCTCTAAAAATTGGAAATCAGGAATGCACAACAATCCGGGATTTGAAAGAGGTATTCGGTGACATTGTCTATGAAGGTAATTCCATCGTAACACTTCCGGAAGCCGTTGCCATCAATTATTTGAATAAGCATAAGCAGACGCTGAACGGCAGCGTGGAGCTTGAGACAACAGATGATTATGCGGATGTGATCACGGTAAACCGTATTCAGGACGATTATCCGGTCTATTTGTATTCCTTCCGTAAGGATGGACTTTTGTATACATTTGTATGTAGTGATAAGGATGACACTTTTTCATTCTACTCGATGATGAGTGAGGAGGGTGGTGAATGAGAATGAGAGCCAGACTAAAATGCGTGGTTGCTCTGGTGCTTGTGGGAACCATATTGTTTACCACAGCCATAGCTTCGGATATTTCGAGCGTTTCCGCGCAGATAAAGACCACCTATACGATGGAGCAGGCACGCGCACAGGCATATATTCACAGCACAAAGATGGAACAGTTAGAAGGGCGCTTAGAAACCAAAGAGATGCAGTTGGCACAGGCAATTAAGACGATTCAGATGAAGCAGAAGAATATGTCTACCTTTCGCTGGAGTCCGCTTCTTTCATTCACATTTCCGACAAATCCGGATTTGGCAGAGGCATTTGAATTTCAGTTTAAGCCGAAGTCAATCCAGTATGAGATTGATAAGATCAAGCATCAGATGAGCGATCAGAAATTTATGATCTATCAGCAGGTCAATTCCGTTTATCTGGATATTGTAATGCTGGAAAAACAGATTGATCTAAACCAGAAAAAACTGGATGCGCTTGAGGAGTCTATTCGAAGAAGTCAGATTAAACTGACAATCGGACAGGCGACGCAGGCGGACATTGATGCGATGAAATCAAAACGCAATTCGCTGTCCTCCAAGGTTGCCTCTGCGACGCGAAATCTGAATTCCAGAAAGAAGAAGCTTGTAACCCTGACCGGAAATAAAGGCATCTATACAGATTATTCATTTGAAAACCCGCTTGTGGTTTCAGACATGAAGCGAAGTGAGGTTTTAAATGCTCTGATTCAAAGCACGCTTGACAATGATGAGACCTATTACGAGGCGAAGCTGGCAGAGACCTCTGCGAGAGTTGCACTTACGACATATTATACGCTGATGAGCAAGCAGTATAAGAGCAGTGATATGTCAATCATTCGTGATTATTACAATCAGGCATTAAACGGACAGAAAATCAATGCTCGGGCGTTTAAGCAAAAATACAAAGAGTTTCTAAAAGCAATCGATAAACCGTGGGAGGGGAAAAAGAGAATTTTGTTCTTTAAATTCCCCAAGGTGTGGTTCAAAGGTGCCATTGACGGTTCCCGTTACATCGAGGATGAGCCGTATGCACTGTACGAGGCGGCGTTGGAATATCAGGAGGCGCGATTAGAGGCAGAGAGTGTAAAAGCTGATCTGACGCAGCAGGTTGAGGATTCGTTTGACAATTTTATTTCTGTAAAAAATGCCTATCAGAATGCGGTTGACCAGGTGGATACAGCAAAAGCGCAGTTGGATCGCGATCTGATCCTCAATCAGCTGGGTGTGATGACTTATGATGAGTATTCATCATCATTGGAGAACTATGAATCTCTTCAGGATGAGATGTTGGACTGCATGCAGCTGTATTCGAGCGCATTATATGAGTTTGACCGATTAACCTGCGGAGCGGTATCAAAATATATGAAGAAGGGCTCTCTCGATGCGAATGCTGCCGATGGCGGTGAGAGTGTTGTCATCGAGGAGAAAGTGGAAGGCTCACACTATTATATTGAGCAGATTATCCAGAACGAAGAGTTCCGCCTGCGTATTCAGCTGGCAGAGGAACTGGACGGAAAGATTACCGATTATGAATTGTGGTGCGATCAGACGCAGATTGGCGCGCGGACACCGATTAATAAAACAATCAGACACTTGTCACTTGCCCTTACCGGCATTGATGTCGTAAAAATTCGTTTTTATAATGGGAATGATTTTGTCTGTGACTGTGAGATTGACCAGAGTGAGCTGAGCGGAGAACTGGCGATTATAATTGATTATCATGTTGTGGATCCGCAGAGCATGGAAATCGGAACCTATAGCTGCAAAATAAACGATTCCACCCAATGTACAGAGCTTACATTGACGCCGGATACAGCGGAAGGTATCGGGTATTATCGAATCTGCACTTCTACCGGAAAGTACTTATGTTCCGAGGAATTGATAGCAATTACGGAAGAATTTCAGTATTTATCGCTGTTAGAACCGGATCTGGCGAAGGTGACGGTTGAGTTCTATGATTTGGAAAAGAACAAGTTGTATGATGGAAGCTTTGACACTTCGAATCTGAAGCTGATAAAGCGTCAGGAGGAATAAGAGGTAACCCAAGTATGAGAGAAAGAAGAAGCAAAAAGCATCTGAATCTGAATAAGAAGAAACTGGTAGCAGGTGTAGCGGCACTGCTTACGATCGTCGTACTTGTGGTGGCTATTCCCGCATTGCGGGCGTGGGCTACATTTAATGAGAGTGACGCCGTTCGTTTTCGAACCTATAAGCAATCTCATACCATAGAAAATTCGGTATTATTTATCGGCACGCATCTGATACATTTGCAAGCCTTGACGGATGAATTGTATGCGAAGGCAATTCAGTCACAGATTGATTCCGAGCAGGGGGAAATCTATTACAAATCCGAACTGGCTGACGGAATGTGGTACAACATCACGGATGCTACCGGATTATCTGATATCACATCAGAAGGAACACCGGTGGAGGAATCGGAATTGGATGATTTATTTGTTACCCATTATACGGGGGCGAATGGTCTCACAACCGATGCGAGAAGCGGAGCGGTTGTCTGTATATTTGATGCTCCGGATCCGTACGATCTGATGAAGATGGCCGAGCTTGAGCCAATCCGAAGGCTGTATCAGGAGAAATATTTGGCAACCACTTCAGAGGATAATTCGTTCATTTATCTGAAAGATAAATTGGATTCGTTTTTTAAACAGGATATGAAAAACGATACAACCAATGAATACGATCAGATACTGAAAAATCTGCAGATGTGTTACGAGGCTTTTTGTGCAGAAAAAATGGATGAAGATGCCCAGATTATTATGTCACTGATGGAAGGAACCGATGCGGCGCGTCGTGCAGATGTGTACCAACGATTGTTGGAAGGCCCCGGACGCATACCGGTTTATGAACTCGACCCGGAAACCGGAGAACCGACCGGAGAACCGACTTATATTCGTTTTACAAACATGAATAAGTTGTCCGGCATTGTAAACGGTGAGTATTATTCAGGAAAGAAAAAAGACGAGGATGATGTGGAAGAGTCGACAGAGGGTTCAGAGGAAGAGTCAACTGAATCTGAAGAAGAGGAGGAGGAATCTACACAACAGTCTGATGAACCTTTTATCATAGATATTACATTGGTCGAGGCAGTTATGAGCAGCATCGGCCAGTGCAATGAGAGCCTTACTTCATATAATGCTAAGATTCTTTCTCCCGGCGGATCAATGATTCGTGCATTTATTTATGAACAGAGTAAACAGTTGGCAGACCTCTGTGCCGCCAGCGAGGAAGAAACAGAAGAAATAGAAGAAACAGAAGAAACAGAACAGAACGCTCTGGCGACAGATAGGAAAGTCATTGCGCTTGTTAACAATATCAAGTATGCGATGAATGTTGAAAATGGCGTTGTCGCGGATGCTGAGGGCGAATTGACCTTAATCAAGGAGCAGTTTCTGCCGACTGTGGAAACGGCATTCAGCAATCAGCTGAAAAAGGGTGTGTCTCAGGAATATCAGGCAGCAGATGCTGCAAATAAGAGCGAAACCGCAAAGAAAGGAATTCTTGATAAGGATAAGGTTGAAGTAGAAGTTGCGCGCAGTGAACTTGAGAATATGATTACTGCACAGAAAGAGCGTATGTCATCTGCTGATGCTTTGAAATATGTGTTTGAACGAATTTCATGGACGAAGGAGCAGGAACAACAAATTCCCAAGGATGCGTTTGCAAACACAGCGAAATCCTCCTCTATCGCACATATTGAGTGGTTGCAGAATTTAGCAAAAAAAATTGTGGATGGTGATGCGAGTCTGATGTCTGAGCTTGACCGATTGAAGGCATTACTTACAGATTATCAGCAAAAGCAGCAGGATGCGCTTGATGAAGATAACTTAAACCTTGCTTCGCAGTATGCTGCATTGATATTCGAAACGAGCGCAAAAATTGCAGCAGAGGAAGCCCGACTAAATGATATATTGAATTCAGATACATCAACTGAGGCTGAGAAGGCACAAGCGCGTGTGGCACTCGGTCAGAGTGGACTGCTTAATGATATTGAAACACTCAAGCAACAGGCGATGAGTGCGTTCCATTCCGGAACAACAAATGGATTAGAAAATACGCTTGATATGTTAGGTATACTTGGTGCAGAAAATGCGCTGCTTGATCTGAAGGATGTTTTGAAAGACTCCGATTTCTCGTCATCAGATAAGGATAAATGGGGTAGGAAGATTGATGAAGCGCTTGAAGCCAGCAGGGAGAGCAGTCTTCATGATCAGGCGAATGCCGGTGCATCCGGAGACGGAAGTGGAAGCGGAGATGGAAGTGGAAGCGGAAACGGAAGCGGAAGCGGAGACGGAAGCGGAGACGGAAGCGGAAGCGGAGACGGAAACGGAAGCGGAGACGGAAACGGAAGCGGAGACGGAAGTGGAAACGGAGACGGAAGTGGAAGCGGAGACGGAAGTGGAAGCGGAGACGGAAGTGGAAGCGGAGACGGAAGCGGAAGCGGAGACGGAAGCGGAGATGCAAACGGAAGTGAAAGCGGAAATGGAAGCGGAAGCGGAAATGGAAGCGGAGATGCAAACGGAAGCGGAAGCGGAAATGGAAGCGGAAGTGGAAGCAGTGCCACAAATCCTGCAACGATGAGTGAACAGATGCTCAAGAATGCAATTAAGCAGGCACTGGGTGGTTCTTTTGACGAACTGGATGCAAGCGGGAAGATAGCAGCTGCAGTAGCGATGGATCGTTTATTCGACAATTACAGCAATGTCAATGCAAGAGTTTTGGCAAAACGGTTTATTACAAACTGTGCATCAGAGCGCAGTCCGTATGTATATGCGAAGTTAAGCGGCCATTCCGAGACAGAGTACATCTCGTTAGAGACGATTGGAAACAGAGTTGTTACTCCATACAGATATGTATACAGCGATTTAAGAGAAGAAGCGACTATGACATACGGAGCAACCTCTTATCGATTCCGTGTCGGAGCGCGCGTGGTGGTATTGAGAGACTCTACGAGCCAGCCAATCAAAACATATAAGGTGGAATTCCAGAGGGTACCTTATATTGATGAGGATACGGCAGGAACTTATTTTGATTGTGAGTCAGAATATATTGTTGATACCGATTACGGCGCATGTGTGAACAAGACAGTAAAAGAAAAAGTAGAGAAACTGTATGGCACATTGACCGGTAAGTAGGATGGATGCTGTGTCAGAAATATGTTTTCTATGAGGTGATGAAATGGCAGATTATACAATTATATCGGATGTAAGCGCATATATCGTCCGGACATTGAGAGAAAAGATGTGTCCGGAGCCGATTCCTTCTCCGAACAATATAGAGATTTCTTCTCCGGCAGATCAGGATGTGGATTATATCGTTGGTTTGTATCTATATGATGTGAGGGAAGAAAGTGATGTTACGCAGCGGCCGCTCATGCAAAGAGGTCAGGTTCAGCTGCAAAGACCGCCAAGACCATATGGCTTATACTATATGGTATTTATCAACGGCTCCTCCCAGATGGGACTTAAGGCGCCGGATATACAAAAGATTATCGGAAGGGTTGCACAGATTGTCAACGACAACAGTTCTGTCCTTCCAAATCAATTGCAGACCTGGCTGGACACGCAAGAACCTCCGATTGTGCTATCTCAGGCGAAGATAAGTCTGGAGGAAAAGGTAAGGGTGTGGCAGGCAATCAATAAGCCCTATCAGATTAGCCTGTTTTACAAGGCGGCACCCGTATTCCTGTCTAGTGAGGTAATCATCAATACACCTCGTGTCGCAGAAGCAACATTTGGTCTGCATATTACAGGCGAAGGGAGGGAGTGAGTATAAGTGGAAGCATCTACCATCCACCACAGGCTCGACTTAGTGGTTCAGCTCGTTGATACGACAACCGGAGTGACGGTGGAAGAACAGAATGTACAGTTTTTTGTCGATGACAAACAGTGTTGGCCGATTTCAAGAGGAGGCGGCAATTTCGTCTTTATCAACACCGGGCGCAGGGATAACACCCTGACGATAAAGGTATCCGGCTACGAAGATGTCACGATAGATGTCGTGTATGACAAACTGGATTCTGTAATGCCTCTAAAGCAAGTGTTCCTGATACCGTCAGAGAAGCTCGCAAAGGGAGAACATCTCTGCTCACTTACCGGTACACTTCAAGGTCTGGAGGAAATTGAGGCAGTCAGCCTCTCTAAGTCGAATCTTAGCTTTAGCGAATTCAATGAGAAGAAATGCTTGTTGAAGTTGTTTTTAGCGAGAGGCAGACTGAGTATGGAGAATGTCCATTATGGTTTGATCAGTGAAAATGGCAGTCACTATGAGCATTTTGAAGTGGCTGAGGAACTGCCGCCCAATACGGTAAAGCTGAAGGAACCGTTAAAAGAGACATTCACAGTAAATTCACCCATCGCCCGTGTGATATTCGGAAGTGTATCGCCGGACGGAAGCTATTTACTTCGTGTCAGAGATGATGCAGACAATTTGAAGTATCTGGTTTGCTACCGCATAAACGGAGAGGAACGATTCCAAATTGTTGATTTTCATCAATGCAGGGAAAATGAACTGCAGACAGAGGTGTAGCGTATGGGAGAAATTGTAGTAACAGGTGCGCTTCTTACATGTCCGTTTGGGACGGCGCCATCGAATCTGAATGTTACATCACAGACAATCTGTACCGTTGGCGGACAGCCCGCGGCAACGATTCAGGATGCACAGGGAATGGTAAATATTCAATCGTTTGGGATGTGCAGTTCATTGGCAAATCCGCAGGTGGCGGCAGCGACTGCCGCAGCACTCGGTGTTCTGACCCCACAGCCGTGTATGCCAATGACATCCGGTACATGGATTCCCACATCACCGTCGACAATGATTGGAGGAAATCCCTGCCTGACAAGTGACTGTAAACTCATGTGTACAAACGGAGCCGGAACAATCGAAGTGAAGTATCCGGGACAGTTGATGGTTAGCATAAAGTAAGAACAGGCACAAATGAAATTTGAAATGAAAAATGAAAGGAGAAATATACAATGGCTGAATATTTGTCACCTGGCGTATATGTGGAAGAATATGATAATTCTCCCCGAAGTATTGAAGGAGTTGGAACAAGTACCGCAGGTTTTGTTGGACTGGCAGAAAAAGGACCGTCAAGCGGAGCACCTTCTTTTGTCACAAGCTTTAAGAGCTTTACCAAGCAGTTTGGTGGATTTTTAAGTGAGTTTACACACGGAGAGTACCGTTTCCTTGCAAACAGTGTAGAGCAGTTTTTCATCAATGGCGGAACAAGATGTTTCGTATCCCGTGTAGTACCCGCTGATGCAAAGTCAGCAGGCAAGACAGCAGGAATTCTTACTGTGGAAGCAGCAAATGAAGGAAAATGGGGCAATCGTATCCAGATGAGCTTTAATACCGTGACCAAGAAGAAAATGCAGCTCATCTCAGAGGCAGGCGAAGGCTATATCGCAAAGAGTGTGGAAGGTTTCCGCGAGGGAGATCTGGTTGTTGTAGGCGATGAGTACAACAAGATCAAATCGATTTTTGACAATGCAATTGTATTCGAGCAGCCGTTTACCGGAAAGGTTGTAGACGATGCACTGATTCCCAAGACCGTTGCTTATCTGGTAACTGTAGATGTAAGTATCCGTTACAACGATGAGGCTGAGGTTTACACAGAGTTGAACTTTAACACAGCATCTCCCAATTACATTGGAACCAAACTTGCTGTAAGTGAACTTGTAAAAGTAACTGTAGCGCCCATGGATCAGATCGGAAATCCTGTGGAAGCAATCATTGGTGAGGGACAGACCAGCGGTATGATCACTCTTGAGGGTGGTAGCGACGGTACGATCGATAAGGTGAATGCACAGACCTTTATCGGAGAGGATGACGGCCCCGGTAAGCGTACCGGTATCCAGTCGTTCCTTGAGAATGAGTATGTCAGCATGATGGCTGTTCCCGGAGTTACAATTCCCGAGGTGATTGTAGCGCTTGTCGGACACTGCGAGAGCTTAAAGAGCCGCGTTGCGGTTATTGATATGCCGGCTGATATGTATAAGACCAAGGATTTGATCGATTACAGAAATATGATCGATTCTACATACGCAGCTATGTATCATCCCTGGATTCAGGTATTTGACCGTGCATCCGGAAAGCCTGATTTTGTACCTCCGTCAGGAGCGGTTCTCGGCGTATATTCAAGAACAGATGTAAACCGTGGTGTACATAAGGCACCGGCAAACGAGACCATATTCTGTACCGGATTAAAGACCAACTATACCAAGGCAGAGCAGGATATCTTAAATCCCGAGGGTGTCAACCTGATTCGGTTTTTCCCGGGACAGGGAATCCGCATCTGGGGTGCAAAGACTGCAAGCGACAACAGTGCATTCAAGTATATCAATGTTCGCCGTCTGTTCATTTATGTGGAGGAGAGCATCAAGGCAAACACCAACTGGGTTGTATTCGAGCCCAACGATGCAACGCTGTGGCAGAGAGTCAGCATGACCATCTCATCCTTCCTCGATGGAATGTGGAGAACCGGAATGCTCGCAGGAAGCTCTGCATCTGAGGCTTATTTTGTTGAAATCGGACCTTCAACGATGAGTCGCGATGATATCATGAACGGCAGACTGATTTGCAATATCGGTATTGCACCTTCGCGTCCTGCAGAGTTCGTCATCTTCCGCGTAACACAGCATACGGCAGAGGCCGGAGGAGAAGCGGAAGAGTAGTTCTCAAAAAAGTGAAGGTTGGAACGAGAATAAGAAAAGGAGAGATAACTTATGGCAACATATGAAAGCAATGGAAAACAACTTGCATATCCGTTGACTAAAATGAACTTCCTCGTTACCGTTGACGGTGTGAGCGGAACAGCAGCATTCAGCGAGGTAACCGGTGTGGAAGCAACCGTTGATGTGATTGAGTTCCGTCAGGGCAATGCGAACAGCCTTGCTCCGGTAAAGATTCCCGGACTTGTTAAACACGGAAATGTAACCCTTAAATTTGGATACACGCTTGACAGTGCATTCAAGACATGGATTCAGGAGTGTGTCAGCGAGGTTCGTGGTGAGATGCCCCGTAACAATGTTCAGATTGAGATGATCGATATCAACGGCGGCGCTCCCCAGACAAAGCAGGATACTGTAACCGGTACCCGCGTATGGATCTTAAGCAATGCATGGGTTACCAAGTACACAGCTCCCGATTTAGATGCAAAGACCAGTGATGTGGCAATTGAATCGGTAGAGTTAGCTTACGAGGAACTGATTATTCCCAACTAAGAGCATGATGCGTCTGATGACGCTCGGGAAACCTGCAATGTGCAGGTTTCCCGCCAAGGTGAAAAGGAGCGCTTTTCATCTTGGCGGGAAATCTGATATGGGTTCGAGTAAAATGAAACAATAATAAAGCGAGGGTGAAAGGTATGGAAACAGTATTTGATTTTACACTGCCGAAAGGCTATCTGGACAACAATGGGGAGCTGCATCGCAACGGGAAAATGCGTCTTGCAACAGCCGGAGATGAGATCAGTGCAACAAGAGATCCCCGTGTGCTCAGCAACCCGTCGTATCTTACGATTGTCATCTTAAGCAAGGTTGTCACGGAGCTTGAAGGTGTGCCGATGGTCGGTGTGAATATTATAGAAAAGCTGTTTACGGCAGATCTTGCTTTCTTACAGGATATGTATCAGCGCATCAATGATATCGAGCCGCCGATGATGGAATGTGTCTGTCCGGAGTGCGGTGAGATTTTCAAGGTGCCGTTAAATTTTACCGAGGAGGGATAAAGCTGTATCCGAAAGAGGAGCTTTATCGAGAGATGTCTTTTATCTCTTACTATTTTCACTGGAGTATGGATGAGGTGATGAAGCTTGATCATACGAGCCGCAGACAGTGGTGCAGTGAGATTTCTGAGATAAACAAGAGCTTGAATCCCTCCAAAAAATCGAAGGAAAAAAGCATTTTGGATATGAAGCCGGATAGGTAATGAAACAGATTGTGAGAGGAAGGTAGGCTATGGCAAATTATGATGCCGGTGGCACAAACTGGGGAGAAGGACTGGATTGGGATATTACATCCAATCAGGGGCTGACACCGCTTGTCAATTACAATTTTAATCTTCAGGTTGAGGGAGTATATAATCTGCCGTGTAAATCCGTGCGCGTGTTTCAGCGGGAGAATGAGTATGAGACACTGCAGGAAGGCGGATTGAATGACTATGTACATATGCTTCGTAAACCGATCAGCAAGCCGCTGACATTTCAGGTGGAGCGATATGTCGGAATCGACATGTTTGACCCGTTAGCGCTCGGAACAGATTTGATATTGCCGGTACTTCTTATGGTGAGCCGGTATCAGGGTGAAGGTGATAATGGCGTGTTGGATCTGAGCGATTCCATGCAGCGCGTCTATACATTTACAGGCTGTACCGTGATTTCCAAAGAATTTGGCGAGCTGAATGCAGAGCGTTCCGGTCTGCTTGTGGAGACAACGACGATTGCGTATCGCGAGATGCTGTGTGTTGACAATCCGTCCACGAAATCAAAGCGTAAGACCTGGAGCATGAAAAAAGATCACGATAAAATGGAGCGTGATACGGAGCGTAAGAGCGAGGTATATACCAGATATGGTATCAACGAGCGAACAAAGGACGAACTGGAAACCCGTGCCAAGATGTATGTGGATAAGAAGGTCAAGGATGTTCCCATGCATGTATACGACTATAAGGGAACGAAGGTTCAAAAAATCAAAATATCCGATGACAGAGGAATTGCCAAGACGAATGAGATGGAAGCGCTTGAGGACCGGGAGCGGGCAGCTACGCGCTACTTTATGCCGGGTGGCAAATCGCTTGCAAAGTATAAGGGTGCAAGCAAGAAGCACGCGGTTGTCAATAAAGATGAGCTGAGCAAAAAGGAGATGGAAGCACTTGCAAAAACGGGTGGCGCGAAGATTCCTACAATGAAGCCTACCGAAGGTCAGCGAAAATTCTTTATCAAAGGATCAACAAGTGCAAAGGATTATAAAGGTACGGTGAAGCAGAGCGCGACATTGGTGGAAGGCGAGAAGCGCAAGGAAGCGTTGGAGGCCGAGGCGCGTGAGGGCGGAGCAAAAAAAATGGAAATGAAGCCGACCGAGGGACAGAGACGCTATTTTATGGAAGGATCAACAAGCGCAAAGGATTATAAAGGTACGGTGAAGCAGAGCGCGGCATTGGTGGAAGGCGAGAAGCGCAAGGAAGCGTTGGAGGCCAAGGCGCGTGAGGGCGGAGCAAAAAAGATGGAAATGCAACCGACCAAAGGTCAGCGTATATTTTTTATTGAAGGCTCGACGAGTGAAAAAAACGCAATGAATGCACAAAACCCGACAAATGCAGAGGGAGCGGCGACTGCAGAGGGAACGACGAGTGCAGAAGGCACCGGGTACACCATGAAGCGCAGTGCAGCGTTGGTTAAGGGTGAGAAGAGCAAAAAGGAGCTTGAGGCGGCAACGCGTAAGGGTGGAGCCAATAAATACGAGATGAAGCCGACCGAGGGACAGAGACGCTATTTTATGGAAGGATCAACAAGCGTAAAGGATTATAAAGGTACGGTGAAGCCGAGTGCGGCATTGGTGGACGGTGAGAAGCGTAAGAAAGAGTTGGAGGCCAATGCGCGGAAGGGCGGAGCAAATATTCCCAAAATGAAACCGACGCAGGCTCGCGAAGGCGGAGCTGTTACGAAGGAAATGAGACCGGCAGAGAACCAAAGAAAATATGTTCTTCCGGGTTCTGAAGGTCAGGCATCCTATGGGGGAATCGCGCGTCCAAGCGCCACAATCAACTCCAAAGAGCTTCATAAGCCGGCGATGCAGGCAAAGGCAAGAAAGTGGCCTCCGAATCGCAGTGCGGCAGATGTGGCAGCATTTTTGAAAAAGAAATAACAGCTCATAAGCAATACAGAAAAAAAGACGGAACAGGAAAGCAGGAGGAATTGAGATGTTGACAATTACAGCACCAATAGAATTAAAGTGTAAAACATCCGACAATTCCATGCATGAGGGCTTTTATCATCGAATTACCGATCCGTATTCGATGATGACGAGCAAGCTGACCCCGGAAGATTTGTTGCATGTTGTTTCCACCCCGCCGGAGTATTATTTTGGCGGCGAAGAGGAAATAAACTTTTTCCGGCAGACAAATGTGAGCACACATCAGGAAAACAAACTGGAGGTCATCAACAACCTTGTTAACCGTATTGCAGTCAGTGAATCAGCACAGCTTACCTATCAGGACCGTGTATATATCACAGATATTCTGCAAAAAATCGGAATTCATAATGTAAGTGAATTTATGAAGCAGGTTCGCCTGATAAAGGAAGAGCAGAATCAGACGAACCGGCTGATCAATCTGTATTGGAACTATGCAGGAGAACTCAAACAGCTGGTGGAAGACTACCGAAGCACTCAGGTGGTGGATCAGCACAAGGAGACATACGAACAGCAGACCGACACACTGCATTTGCATGAGGATATCCTTAACCGTCTACAAACCGCGGCAATTTATCAGACCGTGCAGAACTTTAACGGTAACAGTTCCGGGGATTATCGTATTACAAATACACAGTTGAAGCTGTCAGAGCAGTATGGCTTTGCCCAGCAGATTTTATTACAGAAGCTGAAAAATGAAGTGCGGGGAGAAGCGGCACCGCTTATTTTCCGGCATGAGAATTATTATGAAAATCAGCAATTATCCGAGGAAGAGATCACGGAACAGAAGGTGCTCACGCAGGTGAGCTCGGCAGTGCTTTTAGATATGGTCAATAATGTGTACCGCAGTCAAAATGAACAGTATCGCACTGCAAACGACAACTGGTATCATATGGAACAGGCATTTTATCAGAATGCGGAAAATACCATGCAGCGTTTTGAAAACCACATGAGTAACCGTTACCAGACCAATGTGACGAGTGCACAGGTTTCTTTGAACCGGCAACAGGAGCTTATCAATCAGGAGATAGACATCTTAAACCGGCTGTTTGAACAGCGGGATTCCGACTTGTACCAGACGGTCAATGAACTGTTGTATCAGGATATTACAAGCAGCAGGCTTGTAAACCGGATGCATGCGCAGACGGATGAATTGCAGCTTACCAATGTCGAAAATCGTGCGGGTGATTTCTCGCAGGAGAACTATTTTTCCGCGAACGATTTGCAGATTCATCAGCAAAATCAGCAGATATTCAACCAGAATCGTTCTACGGTTGAAAATGAGCAGACGCAGATACAGAACAAATATCAAAAAACCGTAGAGAATATCAGAGAAAATATTGAGCGTACGGCTGCGCGCTCGCAGGAGGAGTTCACGGAGAAAAAACGGGCAGCACAGCAGCAGGAAGAAGCAAAACGCTCCGTAACACAAATCAATGTGGATGCGTCGGAGCAGAATGTGTATGAGGATAACAACACATTTGAACAGACGCAGTATATTGACCAAAGAGATCTCTCATCCGTGGAACAGGAGCTCTCGCGCATCAACCGGCAGAATATCAACAATCAGAGCAAATATATCCGGATGATGGAAGGCATCCGGGAGTCACTCGAGCATCCGAAGGAGACGCGAAGTCCCGAGCAGATGCGAAGAGAGGGGCTGATGGCGTTGGAACATCCGACCGAGCTCTTAGAGAAGCTTCGCGCGGAGGGGCAGCAGCAACAGGAAGAGCAGCAGATGAAGCTTTCTCATGTGATGAACCTGTTGCCGGAACAGACGAGAGAGGTCTATGAGATTGTGCGCGAGTATCTCGAGGCACCTGCGCAGGTGCTCCGGCAAATGCAGAATGTCACCGATGATGTGGGTGTGCTCATCCGGGATATCAATCAGACAAATCTGATAGAAGAGCAGACAAAGCTCGTACATAAGAGCCGGGAACAGCTGCATGATAAGACGATGGAAGTCATAGAACGTTGGAATGAAAAGCAGCCGGTGGAACCGCAAAAGAAACAGGTTTACGAGGAGAAGCATGCGGATGTGACAATGGTGCATCGCAGTCAGGAGCATCAGTTAAATGAGGAAGAAATCCGGCAGATGATTGAGCAGAACCGGTTACAGAATCGGACTGTTCACACACAAAATGAGACAATTACCAATATCGACACGACGCAGCGGCAGTTTACGAATATCAATACGCAGCAGCTCGTTGAGCAGACAGAAAATGTAAGTGAGCTTGTCCATCAGAGTGTTCAGCGGGAGCTTGGAGCACTGTCAGAGAAGATTTATCATAAATTAGAAAAGCGCCTGGAGACAGAAAAGCGCAGACGCGGTTATTAGAACAGGCATAGGAAGGGTGAAACATGGGATTAGGTACAAATTTGTTAGGTGATATAAAAAAGACCGCCAATCAGATAACCGGAAATATTCCAAAGGCGATCATATGTGTGCCTGATATCAGCAAGGACAAAGACCTGACGGTAGAAAAGGCAATCAAACAGACCGATGCCCTGCGCAAAGATCTGATTGAAGAGGGTGACGGACAGGGAGTCATGAGTTCATTCCGGAGTCTGACCGGAAGAGGAACAACCAAGAAGATTGAGGACAGCGGATATCTCGCATTAGAGGTCCAGTATAATCCGTCCAGCATCTACTTAGAGACCGTTGCAGGAACACAGAAGAATTTCACTGCAGGAAATATGGGCGATGCAAGCACGAATCAGCTCCGGCAGAATGTAGAGCCGGTATCTACAACGATGTCGGTGGAGCTTCTGTTCGATGATGTGAATGTGCAGGATTCATTTATGATCTCGAACCTTGCGCCCAATATCGGCAATGCGCTTGCAGCCGGCATGGATATCGTAACATCCATCAGGGGTGGTTATTCCGTAAAACCGCAGATGGATGGAATTATGTCACTGCTTACAAGAGATTACACGAGACATATCATGTTCTTTTGGGCGAAGATGTGTTTTCAGGGTGAGCTGTCGAGTGTGAGCTCGCATTACACGATGTTTAATACATCGGGCAATCCGGTGCGCGGAACGATTCGGATGACGATTCGCCAGTCGGAAGACCCGGCAGCAAAGTATGAGAACACTTATTGGAAAAAAGCATTTTCGAAGGCGTTCGGCGACTCCGGTATGGAAAAATTCACAAAAGCCGGAAATGTCGGAGCATCGTTTGTGAATAATTCCGTATTGAACCTGAATTTGTAGCATAGATGAAGGAATAGGATGAAGAAATGGGAATCTCCAATTTTTTTGTAAATGAAAAGGCAATTATAGAAGTATTCGATTTACGCCAGATTGAAGAGTCTGCGCTCGGAAAACTGCCGGGCTCCAATGGAAAGTTTGCAACCTCGAGCGTATATGATGTCAATGCCGCAGACAATGTATTAGGAAGTTTGTCCGGCAATCAGCTTGATGAGTTTGACAGAATCGGCTCCATGAAATTTTTTGATGACAATCAGGAGGAACGGTTTTTTCAGAGCTTTAAAGGAATCAATTTTGACGCGATGAAAAAGCAGTTTGAGGTGCAGTTTAATCCAAGCGATCTGCAGATTGAGGGCTATGGCGGAGGTCGTGTCGCAACGACTGCCTATAATAATCCGGATGATAAGTCAAAGGAGTCCTCTTCCAATATCATGATGATGCCAATGCCGGTGTATATCAAGATGAGTGTCAAATTGCTGTTTGACCGCATGGATCCGAGTGACAGCTTTTTAAGTGAAAAAACGAATATTGCAGCATCCGAAATGACGCGGTTTGTTGCAAAAAATGCAGTCCGGTCATTCAAAAAAAGCACGAAGTTGACTGTGCAGCAGGAGGTAGAGGGATTGATTGCGGCACTGCGTTCACCCTATACACGCTGTATTACCTTCAACTGGGGAGATATGAGCTATGAGGGAATACTAAACCGTGTTGCGTCCCAGTACACCATGTTCAACAGTGCCGGCGAGCCGGTGCGCGCAGTGGTTCAGCTCTCGCTCATCTGCGCAGATGAGGGTGTAAATGCACACAGCTTAGGAAGCTGGCAGGCAGCCTATGACGAGGCATTCGGTGCTGGCAGCAACAGCCTGGTAAGCGCCGGACAGAGGGTTGGAAGCATATTTAATATCGGTAAGTAACAGACAGATTTAAGAATCTGTATGAGAAGGAAGTAATTATGGCAGCACAGATTGCGTTTGAAAACCTGAAAAAAGAATATGATAATTTCCGAAATCCGGTCGTGATTGTCTCCGTGGAAGACAAAGAGATTGATAAGTCAAAGACAGGACTGATGATTGGTGACCTCGATATTGAGAGCACGAGCGGATTTGAGGCAGGCATTGCTTCGTTTGTGATTTACGGAGCATACAATACCAATACCTGTGCCTTTGAATATAAGCGGGTAAAAAAGTATATCATGCTCGGAGCGCAGGTATCGATATGTATCGGCTATGGCTCCTCTGTAAAGGAGGTATTCTGCGGATTTATCTCACATGTAAATTTCTTCTTTCAGGAGGGAGAAAACCCGGGCATCCGTGTCAGCTGCATGGATATCAAGGGTATTATGATGGCGAACTGCTATTCAAAGCAGCTGATGGCAATGAACTATTCCGAGGGTGTGAAGGAAATTTTTAATTCCGAGACCTACACCGAGATGAAGACCCGGGGCGTATTTAAAAGTCTCGACATCTCAGATACGCCGGATAAGGAGGATCTTGCATCCGGACTGCTCGGTTCGGTTGCAGATGCAGCAGGTGTCGGAGATCTCGCCGATACTGCGATGGATGCAGCCTCTGCTGCATCAGGAAGTGCAGCAGGGGAGCTTGCAGATTCTCTGACCGGAGGAGCAGTCAGCTCCGTGACCAATACAGCGTCACAGGTTGGCAGTGCGGTCGATGCAGCGAAAAATGCGGCAGATACTGCAACAGATGCGGCAAATGCAGCAAAAAATGCTTCCGCACAGCTGAGCCAGGCTGCCGGTAACATACCCGGTGTCGGAGGTGTTGCAGTCCCCGGAGTACCCGGTACAGCAACAGATAAGACGGTTGAGATGGTTGCCGAGAGCGATTACGAGTTTGTTGTAAAAGCTGCAAAAAAATACAATTTTGATTTCTTTGTCAGTGCAGGAAATGTGTATTTCCGTAAAGCAAAGGAGTTCAAGGATGTGCTGATTGAACTCTCTCCTGCAACCGGCATGAGGAATGTGGATGTAGAATACAATGTGACCGGACAGGTCAGCAAAGTGGAGGTACGAAGTACGAATGTCGGAAAGGCAGAGCAGATTGCCGGATCCGTAAAAATAAGTAATAAGCTGTCCAAGGGAAGATATGCGTCCAAGCTGGTGAAGGACGCATCCGTAGTTTATATTGATCCGACAGCCGACAGCAAAAAAGAAGCCGGTTATCGTGCAGCATATCTCGCAGAGGACATCGCATACCGTTATGGAACGCTTGAAGCAGAATTCATAGGAATTCCGGATCTTGTAGTCGGACGCTATGTGAAGCTGGTGAATATGGGGGATCCGGTCAACAATTTGTTTTATATTGTGAGTGTCAGACATATTCTAAACAGTGAAATGGGATTTGTCACAAGAATATCAGCAAAGGCAGCAGGGCTTGGAGGCTCTTATTCTGCCGGAAGTGGCGGAGGACTGCTTGGCGGTGCACTGGGTGCGCTTGGCGATGTCATGGATACTGTGGACAGTGCAATGGATACGATTGATTCGGCTATGGATGCGGTCGATGATGCAATGGATCAGTTAGATGATCTGACCGGTGGTGTCGGCGGAGATATAATAGGACAGATCCTGTAGCCAGTCAGCGTGACACTTTGCAACCGTCTGGAACAGCTACGATACTTTTTGAACAGACCCGGAGGAATGACAGAACATGGGATTATTTGACATTATTGATGATATTGCGGAAAAACAGACGACAAAGACAGAAACCGGAGATAACCGTGTGCTCGGCGTGGTTGTTGGTACGGTTGTGCAAAACTATGATGTGACAATGCCCGGCAGATTATGTGTGTCCGTGCCGTCAAGAGATGAGGGTAACCAGCTGCGCTGGGCAAGATTGGCAATGCCGTATGCCGGATCAGAATGGGGTATCTATTTTATGCCGGAGGTCGGTGATCAGGTACTTGTCGCATTTGAACAGGGAAACATCGAAAGACCGTATGTGATAGGATGTGTGTCAAAAGCAGCGGATAAGTTTTTGAATAAGACGGCGAATATGATCAATTCGAACAAAAGGATTGTGACACATAACGGCAATGCAATTGAATTCGAAGACAATCCGGGGGAGGGCGCTTCGGATAAAATAACAATCCGCACAGCCGGAAAGACGCTTGGGACAGAGCACAGTATTACAATGGATAATGCGAAGCACAGAATCACGATCACGGATCCGAACGGAACAAACAAGATTCATATGGATACGATGAGTGGACAGATGGAAATCGTTGCGGCGACCAAGCTGACGATCAAGGTAGGAGAGACCATTGAGCTTACCATGAACGGAGCCAGCGGCGTGACAGAATTGCAGACGAAGGATTTTCGTGTCAATGCGTTGAACGGTATTAAGCAGGAAGCAGTAAAGTCCTTAACAATCAGCGGCGGAACGACCAAGCTTGAGGGTACAGCTAAGGTTACGGTTGCAAGCAACGGACCTGCCACGGTAGAAGGAAAGCCGATAAAGATCGGATAGACGGCAGAAAGGAGTATCTGATATGCCAAATAAAAAATTTCTTGGAAGCGGAATGAAATTTCCACCGCAGATCAATGCAGCAACCGGAAGGTTTATGGTCTCGGCTGCAGAACAGAGTGTGAAGGAATCGATTTATCTGATCTTGATGACCCAGAGAACAGAGCGCTTTGCCAGACCGGGGTTTGGCAGCAATCTCATGTCGTATACTTTTATGGATACAAGTATCACCGCATTGAATATGATGAAGCGCGATCTCGCTGAACAGATATTGACACAAGAGCCGCGGGTGAGCGATGTAGAGATTTCAACAGACACGCAGACAAAAGACGGATGTCTGATTGTAACGATTGAATATGTCGTGAGTGAGACGAATCAGAGAGATAATCTTGTATTTCCATTTTATTTAAATGCAGAGGTAGAGGAAGAAGCGTATGAGCCGGAGCAATATGAAACAGAACAATATGACAGCGAGCGCGAATAACATTCAAAATCAGATTGATTTAAGAACTGCAGATGATATTGAAGCGCAAATCGAAAAGCTTGCGAAGTCCTACACACCGGAGTGGAATTATTCAAAGGAACAGCCGGATATCGGTGTGACGATTGCCAAAATTTTTGCAGGACAAATGGGCGAGAACATTGCGATGTATAACGAGGTAATTGAGAAATATCACACAGAGTTTGTGAATATGCTTGATATTTCCCTGTTGCCTGCAAAACCTGCAAGTGCGCTGGTATTGTTTGACCTTGTCAATGATACGGTTCCCGGTGTGGAAATTCCGCGCGGAACACAGCTGTTATCGCAGCCGGACGATGCGGACGGACCGATTGTTTTTGAGACATCCAACAGTATTTATGTATCGAATGCGGTATTTTCAACGGCATTCATGACCAGAGGCAAAGAGGGCTATGTGATGCCGCTGCTCGGCAAATATGAGGTGCCGGAATTGTTTCCTCAGAGCAAGCCGGAGGATGAGCAGGTAGGAGATGTGCTCGCGTTTGATTTGGCGGAGCAGACGGCAGCGATGAAGATACAGCCGTTTCACCTTTTTGGAAAAGAGGCCAATATTTCGAAGAATGCGCTTCTGTTTTACCATGAGAGTGCGTTTGACACCGAGGATAATCCGTTGTATGTGCATATTTCAGGGGATGAAAAGCTGCTTGAACAGATTCGGGCAGGGATTTACCGATTCAGCTATTACGGAGCTGGAAAGCTGCAGTCTTATGCACAGGTGCGTGCACTTTCGGATGGGGAGACCTTCTGTCTGATGAAGGATAAATCCGCACCTGCGGTAGATGTGCTTTCGATTGAAGGGCGGGAGTACCAGCTGATTGTGCTTGAAACAAAAGAGCCTGTCACAGAAAATTATGCGATTGATACCATTGAGTTTTCGTCAGAAGGAAAGCAGCAAGCACCGGAAGCGGTTAATAATGGAACAACCGATTTGGATGTACAGGAATTTGATTTGTTTTCAGACACACTTTCACTTTATCAGGAGTGCTACATCGGACATAATAATTATTTTGCGAAATCGGGCGCGTTAGTGACGATTTCCTTTGATGTGACTTATCCGGAGCACCAGGTTGAATTAAGTAAGCGTCAGGAGCAGGACGATTTAAAAATAATTAAGCGAAAACCGAAAAATGTCTATACGGATATGCCCGCGGATGCCTATGCGGAGGAGATTTCCATTGAGTATTTCAACGGAATCGGCTGGAAGAAGCTAAATTGTACACAAGAGTGCAGGCAACTGTTTGCTCAGGCTAAGAAGGGCAGATATGAGTTGGAATTCCTATGTCCTTCGGACTGGGAGACAACAGCGAGCGGAGCATACGATGGCCGGGTGCTGCGTATTCAGCTGTTAAAGTCGGATAATTGTTATATGCGTCCGAGCATACATCATTATCCGCATTTGAAAGACATGAAAATCTCATATTGCTATAAAAATCATTATGTAGAGCCGCAGAAGCTTGTGGCAGTAAACACGACAAGAAAGATTGACTGTACAAGGCTGCTCAAGGAGAAGCGCCCGTTTGTAGCCTTTGGTGTCGGACTCTACAGTGATGATGCATTGTATCTGGGATTCAAAAATCGCATGGATCGGGGACCGGTCAGCCTGTACTTTGATATTGCAAAGGGAAATCATTACGACGGTCTTCGCTGCAAATTTGAGTACAGCGTTCGTGGCGGCTTCCGCCAGATGAAGGTGGTTGATAACACCTCGAATTTTACAAGAACCGGAACTGTTATCTTTATGCCACAGCCCGATACGGCTCCGATTTCGATTGAGAATAAGCAGATGTACTGGATTCGTATCACAAGAAGCCGCGTTAAGCGTGAAGACGAACCGGAAGAGATGCTGCCGAAAATCAATGATATCCGGTTAAATGCGGTGCAGGTGGAGAATATTGTGACCGGAGCGGAAGCTGATTTTTATCTGGATGAGGTTCTGCCCAATATGTACTTTACACTTGGCGCAGATCATATCTTAGATGCAGATGTCTGGGTAAATGAGAAAAATCGTCATTCGGTAAAACAGATGCAGGAGATGCTTCGCATGAATCCGGAGCAGGTGCGGGCTGAGTATGATATGCGGGGAGAAATCACGGCATTTTATGTAAAATGGGAAGAACTCGAGCGGCTTGACGATGAAACGCATGAGCGGGGATATCTGCTGGACCGTATGAACAATCGCCTGATTTTTGGCGACGGACTTCATATTGAAGTGCCTCGTGTGACGGACGATGTCGCATTCAAGGTGCGTGTCCGTTGCTGTGACGGAGCACTCGGCAATGTGGAAAAGGGTGAAATTAATGAGGCACATGCACAGTTTATGTTCTTAAATTCGGTCAGCAATCCGTTCAAGGCTTATGGCGGAAGCAATATGGAGACACTCGAGAGTGCGCTTTCCCGCGGAGCCAATATATTAAGATCAAGAAAACGCCTCGTTTCAATCAGTGATTATGAGCGGGAGATACTCGCATTTTCCGATACAATTGCGCAGGTGCGCTGCATTACCGGCAAGCGCATCGATGGGGCTGAGGATCCGGATGCAGTAACCTTTGTTGTACTGCTCAAGGATTATCGTTCCGGCAGCTACACTTTCCATATTCTGGCAAACCAGTTGAAGGAGCATTTGATGGAATGCTGTGAGCTTACGATTTCACCGGAGCATATCCACATTGTGGAACCGATCTTCTTGGATGTGAGCGTAGATATCTGGGCCAAGAGTGTACAGATGGAGGACAGCTTCGAGATTCAAGGCGAGCTGCAGAATTGTCTGAGGAAGTACCTTGATCCGGTGGAGAGCGAAAGCGGGGCCGGATGGAAAATCGGTGTCCTGCCGAAGGAAAATCAGCTGCTTATGAAATTGAATGTGCTCAAGAGCAAAGCAATCGTGCGTAGACTTTTGGTGATTGCACATTACACCGATTCGTCCGGCACACACGAAAAGGAGCTTGCCAAGGTGCAGGAGAATCCGTTTATGGTATGTCGCAGCGGATTACATCAGGTGCATTTGATTACAGATGAGCAGTAGACGGGGGAGAATGGCAAATGTTAAACAGTAAAAACTTTAAAAAGAAAACATTTGATGAACGCTTTCAGGAAGCTTTGACACAGATTCCTCTGTATACGGATGAGTGGACGAATTTCAATGCATCGGATCCCGGTATTACAATTTTGGAAAGTCTGACTGCATTTGAGACGCTTCAGGCAGATATGATCGATCAGGTGAGTGCGCCAATCCTGCAGAATCTGCTGCGTCTGGTCGGATTTTCTTCACGAAAGGGAAGATGTGCAAGACTGCTTTTGGCAGCTGAGAATGTCAGCGAACCGGTCTATCTGCCGGCAAACCAGCAGTTTCGGATCGGTGATTTATGCTTTGAGACGAATCGACTCACGCTTTTGAACACCGGACGACTGACCGGCGTTTACGGCAAGCGGGATGGAGTGTTTTACGATTACAGTTATCTGTGCGAGAAGGAAATACCGGTACCGGGCTTTGTGTTCGGTGAATACCCGAAGGTTGCTGACAGCGTCTATTTTTGCGCAAGTACATTGCCGGAACCCGGCGAGGAACTGATTTTGTATATCAATGTGGCAGACCGATATAACAGAAACGATTTCCCGGAGAAGGGGCGCAATACATTTGCAGAGATGAAATGGGAGTGCTACACAGATCAGGGATTTGTCGAGGTACCGGTCAGAGACTATTCAAACTGTTTTTTGATGAGCGGAGAGATTCGTATCCGGATGCCGCAGGAACAGGCGGCTTTGTGTCCGGATCTTAAGGAACCTGCATATGTCATTCGTGCAACGCTTACGCGGGCAGATTATGATGTGCGCCCGAAGCTTGTGGAAGTGCAGGGATTTTTGTTTGAAGTATGGCAGAAAAAGACGCTCTCTGTCTGCAGCACATTTCATAAACCGTCCAATGTCAGATTGTTCAGTGATCTCGCAGAGGAAGGCTATGTGCATGTCTATGCGAGAGAAGAAAAAGGTGCTTCATACCGGCGTTATGAATATGCGACAAGACCTGATATCCAGGGTCGGTATTATGATCTGACCCGGGAAGGCTATGGTATGCAGATCTACTCGTTTGATAAAAAACGGCATGGCTATGCGCCGGAGAAGGTAAAAAATGCGATTCGGATTGTTGTCTATACCGAGGAGATGATGCGCAGTTATTCACTCGGAAAAGTCATGGGCTATGACAATCAGAAGCTCAAACTGCCGGTGAAGCATGTGGTAGCAGATTCCTTCTCAATTGTTGCAAAGCGTCTGGATGAGAATGGGGAAGCCATTTACGATTTCGTCCGTCCGGAGCGCGAAGAGGATGGAAATCTTTACTATCATCTGTACGAAAATGAAGGAACCATCAGTATTGAAGACGCCGGTGCATTTATCGGTGCGGAATTGTATATTGCCGGCTGTGCGATCACAAACGGTCCGGAGGGCAATATCCGAAGCGGCAGTACCTTTACAACCGAACATGTGCCGTCCGGAATCCGCTTCAGTAATCCCGGAGCGGGAAGCGGCGGATGCTTCCGTGAACGGATTGCCGATGTGAGAAAACGATTTCTTGACGATTTGTTTACGCCGTACACTGCGGTTACCGCAGATGACTATGAGAAGATTGTTAAGCACACACCGCAGTTATGTATTCATAAAGTGAAGGCAAATATGGACGAGGAGTACAATCGCGTCCGCATTGCAGTGAAACCCGGAACGGACGAAGAACGCCCCTGTTTATCGGATACTTATCGAAAGATTATTGAGCAGGAGTTAGAGCATCGCAGACTGCTCACAACGCGGATTGAGATTATTTCACCGGTGTATGAGCCGGTCGATGTGCGGGGAACCATCTATGTGAAGCCTGTGTATAAAAACTGCAAAGAGCAGATTGAGCAGGTAATTCGCGAACAGATTGACTACCTTCATTCCGACAGGAATTTTGGAGATATTTTGCGATTTAATGAGGTCTTCCATGCGATTGAGGATCTGGAATGTGTAGAATTCGTCTATGCATTATCGCTTCAGCCAAAGCACAGCAATCAGGCAAAGCTTAAGGAAACAGATATTTATCCGGCGTTCAATTGCCTGTTGTATCCGGGAACGATAGTGCTTGAGATCGACATTCATGTCAAGTAACAGGTAAGGAGGAATACAATGGCTGGTATATGTTATTCCATAAAAAAGAATCGATTGGAAAAAGGCCTTTTGGCAGGCTTTACATTGGAAGCGGACGGAACGCTCACGATGAATGCAAACGAAAATGAGCATCTGATTTGCGTGCAGGCGTTGGATTGTGCAGTAAATGATGCGGGCTGGGGACGCTTGTCCTTTGAGGCACAGTATCCGGAAAGCGTAACCTGTTATGTCTATGTGCGGGCAATGAATGAGACAATGTTTTATCGTTCCGGTATCCAGACAAAAATTGACGATTTTTTGTGTGATCCGCAGGAATCCGCGACAATTAAAAAAGAATTTTTTACGCGCGTGGATGCAACAAAGCATGTCAATCATCAGGACCTTCTGATGTATGAACAACGGGGACGATACCTGTATTTTATGATTGAACTAATCGGCGAAGGAGACGGCTTTATCAAAAATATCCGTATCGACCGTGCCGGTGACAATTTTATGCAGACATTTCCCGAGTTGTACAGAGAGAGAGGCAGTTTTTTCCATCGTTATTTGTCCATTTTCTCTACACTGTACAATGATTTTCAGCAGGATATCGAGCATCTGCCCCAATTACTGGATGTGGATGTCTGTCCGGTACAGCTGCTTGGTACATACGGAAAGTGGTTGGGAATCGACTTGGATTGTGATATCCGGGATGAACAGGTTCTTCGCACACTGGTCAAGGAGGCATATGCATTAAACCGCATGAAGGGAACGAAAAAGGCAATCAGCCGGATCGCAGAGATTATGCTGGGCGAGGAGGTGCTGATTCTTGAGCGCAATGTGATGCAGGAATATTTGAACAGCGTAAACAGAGAAGATCTTGTGAAGCTGTATGGAAACAGTATGTATGATGTGACGATGCTTGTAAACCATCCGGTTTCCGATCTTCTGAAATCACAGCTCATGTATTTAATCGACCAGTTTAAACCGATTCGAAGCCGGATTCATATCGTACATCTGAAATCTGCCGGAGTGCTGGATTCGCACAATTATCTGGATATGAATGCCCGTGTATTTGAGGTAGAAAACGGAAATCTGGATAAAGAACAGGTTATGGATGGCGTGATTACACTTGTTTAACATGATAAGTAATTTGACATACACAAAAAAATGAATTGCCTTTCTTTTCAAATTAGCTATAATTAAGGTATGTGAGTTCGTCTGCCGGGAGTCTTTCTGGTGCAGGCAAAAAGAAAAGAAAAAAGGATGAACGAAATATGAACATATCAGAGACAAGAGCAGGAGATGTGGTACAGATTCAGATTGAAGGTCGCGTGGATACTACCACCAGTCCTCAGCTCCAAAATGCTATTTTACAGGCATTTCAGAAAGGAAATAAGCTGGTACTTGATTTTAGTCAGGTGGCGTATGTTTCCAGTGCGGGACTGCGTGCACTGTTAATCGGACAGAAGACTGCAAACTCCAAGGGCGGCAGTATGACATTGATTCATGTACCTGAAGCAGTGAATCAGGTATTTCAGATGTCCGGCTTCAGCGGAATTCTTACGATTGAATAAGTCGTGTCACAAGCAGAAACGAACACGAACTAAAGTCAGGAAAAGCAAAAGGGTACTATGGCAGAACTTGAAAATAACAACTATTTTGTAAAGCATACCCTGAGAAAATACTTAGCGCCCACAATCATCTCGATTTTGGGAACAACAATGATTACTTTTGTAAACAGCCTTCTGACGGGAAATATGTATGGGAAAGAGGCACTGGCGGCAATGAATCTGATCAATCCGATCACATTTATATTTGCCATGTTCGGCTGTCTGATCAGTATCGGCAGCTCTACCGGTGTGTCTATCGCGATGGGAAAGGAAGAGGACGAACAGGTCAGTGCCTATGCGACACTTGCTTTGATTTTGTCTGTCGCGATACCAATCATTTTCTCGGTAGTAGGCGTTTTCTTTTTTCAGCCTTTTTTCGGCGTGCTCGGCGTGCGGGGTGAGTGGTTATCGCTGGCATCCGGATATGGGCGGGTGATGCTACTTGGCGGTGTGTTTACGACGCTCATGTATTATCCGTTTAATTTTCTGCGCGTAGATGGTCGTGGGCAGTATTCCATGATGATTTTTGGCGTGATGGGTGTGCTGGATGTTATTTTTGTGTTTGCGTTTTACCGGATGGGACTTGGTCTGGTTGGAGTCGGTCTGGCAGTGGTACTTAGCACGGCAATTGCTGATGCGTTGGGAATGGGAATTCTGTTATTTGGAAAAGGAAGACAGATTCGCTATGGCCGGATTGCTCATCCCCTGCGAGATACGATACAGATCTGTCGCATCGGTGCAGCGGCAGCACTCAACAATCTGTGCAATATGCTTCGAACGGTCGTATTAAACGGTTTGGTGTTATCTGCACTGGGCGCGGACGGCGCAAGCATGTTTGCAGTGGCATGCTCGGTGCTGAATTTTGCCATGGCATTTGTTGCGGGAGCAGGACAGGCGGTGGCACCGATTGTGGGCGTGTTTTTCGGCGAACGAGACGACACAAGCATCCGTATGCTGATGAAAAGTGCGATCCGCTATGCACTGATTCTTATGAGTGTGTTGTTTGTACTTACAGCGGCGTGCAGCATTCCGTTAGCACGGGCATTTGGCATGCAGGAAACGATAATTGTCTATCGCACGGCAGGGGCAATCTGTTTTATCATGATTAGTCTCATTCCGGCAGCAGTTGTCACCAGTTTGATTTTTCACTATACAACGATTGGGCAGGGTGTGCTGGCATCCATTCTGACATTTCTTCGTTCATTTGGATTTGTTGCATTGTTTGCGTGGCTGTTTGTACAGGTTGGAATGGAGCGATGGATGTTGGCGGCGTTTGTACTTGGAGAGCTTGCAACGCTTGGCGTGATTTTTTTGCTTGTGCGATTGATCCGGAAGCAGAATCCGGGTCTGGAGGGAGTTTTGCTTTTGCGCAGGCAGGCAGATGATCGCTTCATCTCATTTTCTGTTCCGGGCAATGCCGAGGGTGCCGTGAACGCATCAGCACGCATGAGCGAATTCTGTGAGCAACAGGAGATGGATATGCGTTATGCGATGATGCTTCCACTTGCACTTGAGGAGATGCTGGTGTTGGTTAATGAACATTGCTTTGAGGGTAATGAACAGATGTATGCGGATGTGCGCATTTTATGCAGTCAGGATGAGGTGCTTCTTCGTATCCGGTGCGGTGGAAAAATCTATGATCCGGTTGCGGAATACCAGAAACGCGTTCGGAATATGAGTGAAGAAGAATTGCTGATGGATGAATCACTTGGTATTCGAATGATTTCGGAGTCTGCAAAAGCTGTGATCTTCCGACGGACACTTGGTGTCAACAACCTTGTGGTGATTTTGTAATATGAGGTTTGAAAAGTATGCGGTCAAAACATGAAATCAGCTTTCCAAAACTTGAAAAAGAATTATACAATTCGCACACGGGCGAGAAGCGAACCTTTCTTCTTCGTCCGTTTGAGCCCGGAGACGAGAGCGGAATGATTGCCTGCATCAAAGATGAGTATGCAGACAGTTATTTTAAGAGAGATTTTTACGATGAGAAAAAGCTAAGGCAGAAGGCAGCCGGTGATCATTATGTGTTTTTTGTGGCAGAGACGGAACGTGAGATAGCGGGCATGGAAATCTTTGCTCTGTTTACGGAAGACGGGGACGACTATATTGAGCCTGCTTCACAGATTTTTCGCATGCGATATCGTGGTTTTGGACTGGCCGAGGAGCTGGTTAACTATACATTTGTGCTTGCAAAACAGATGCAGCCCCAAGCATTGTTTGTACATGCAGTAACCTTTCATTCCATCACCCAGAAGGTGTGTGGTGCACAGGGGATGATTCCGACCGGATTTCGTCTGGGGAGCTTTCTGGCAGAAAAAATGAAGAACAGTTATCCGAAGGGAAGCTGTCCGAAGCATTCGGAAGGCATTATGATTTTGCCGGTTCAAAAAAAGGATGCAGGAACTGTTTATGTTCCGGAGGAAGTGTCCGGGTATGTGACTGACTGCTACAATCGGTTGGAAATGACCTGTCTGGTCTGTACGAAGCGTGAAGAATTGTCACAGACGCCGGCGAGGCTTGATGTGGTGACAGATGAAGTGCAACGCACCATATTGATCCGTGTGCTGCAGATCGGTGCTGATCTGACAAAGCAGGTCAGGGCAATCTTAAGCAGCTGCCATGAGCAGCCGTTTTGGACCTGCCAGATTACATTGCCGGTGGATGACGGGGATGCAATTACAGCGTATGAGCAGCTGAAGGAGGAAGGATTTTTCTTTACCGGACTGAAAGCGGCGTGCGCACAGACAGAGCAGATTTTTATGCAGTGGTGCGGCGACCTGGAGCTGCATATGGAGGAATACACACTGACAGAGGAATTTGGGGTCATTCGTGAACAGATACAGCATTTCTATGAAGGAAGGATATTATCATGAGTCTTCGAAAAAAAATCGTTGCATTATGCGTAGGAAATACCTTATTGGTTACACTGACGGTAGGAGCAATCATGCTTTTTCAAATGAATCGCCTGACCGGAGAAATGGCACAGGTGAATAACGAGTTTGCCGCGATTGCAGGTGAGATGTCCGCATTGTCCATGAACGGACAGATACGAAACCGCATGCAGGAGTTGACAGACAGCAACGCCAGACTTGCCAATGCGAAGTTTGAGGAGCTGGAAAATCAGGTGATGCTGCTTGCAGATGTGACAAAGCAGATTTATGAAAATCCGACGGAGTACACACCGCGTGAGATTCCGCTGCCGGATGCGGCAAATGATGGCGAACTCAGTGTGCAGCTGTTACATTCCGAGTCCGTGACCGACCTTACTGCACCGGAAGTGGAAAAACAGCTCGGACTGCTTGGAAATCTGCAGGAGACTTTATATGAAGTAAACAATCACTTTGAAAATATGGCCTCTGATTATGTGGCAATCGAGCCCGGCCTGCTGATTCAGGCGGATTATATATCCGGTTCAAAATTTGATGAGAACGGTAATATTTTACCTTACGAAGCAGATACCCGTCCGTGGTATCAGGGGGCAAAGGAGAGTGGCAAGCCGTATTTTACACCGGTTACCAGAGATGCACATACCGCCGGAACCGGCATCATGTGCGGTGTGCCGGTATATGTGCACAATCAGTTTATCGGTGTGGCGGGAGCCGGCATGTATCTGTCAAATATTGAGCAGCTGGTAGCGGATATTCGACTCGGTTCAGCCGGCTATGCATGTATCATTAACCAGAACGGGCAGGTCATTTTCTCGCCGAAGGAAAATGGCGAATTGATGATTGATACAGTGAACCAGACAGATTTGCGGCAGGCAGAGAACGAGGTTCTCGCAAGGCTTGTTCGCAGTGTACTTCGCGGAGACAGCGGAATTACCATGATGGAGCTGGATGGCGGAATGTATTATGTCGCATATGCACCGATGGAAAAAGTAGGCTGGGGATTTCTCACCGTGCTTGGAGAGGAAGAAGTACTTGCCCCGACCAATGAGCTGCTTGGCGAGATGGATGCGCATGCCGATAATTCCCTTGCACGAATCAGCCAGACCATCCATGTGTCGCTCGTTACGCTTGAGGTGGTACTGATTTTCTTCTGTCTCTTTGGCGTGATATTGGCATTTTTACTTGCATCGCATGTGATTAAGCCGATTCAGATACTGACAGAACGGGTCAGCACATTAAACGGAGATAATCTGGAATTCTCATGGGAATATAAGACAAATGATGAGACAACCGTGCTTGCCGGGGCGTTTTGTGCAATGGTAGAAAAGATGAAGGAGTACATTGCCAATATCACTACGATTACAGCAGAAAAAGAGCGAATCGGTGCAGAGCTGAATGTCGCAACCAAAATTCAGGCAGATATGCTTCCGAAGATTTTCCCGGCATTCCCCGAAAGAACCGAATTTGATGTCTATGCACAGATGGATCCTGCCAAGGAGGTTGGTGGTGATTTCTACGATTTCTTTATGATTGATGATGATCATCTTGCAATTGTGATTGCGGATGTATCAAGCAAAGGTGTGCCTGCGGCGCTGTTCATGGTGATTGCCAAGACGCTTATCAAAAATTATGCATTGAATCAGGAATCGCTTGGAGATGTATTTTATCAGGTGAACAACCAGCTGTGTGAGGGCAATGAAGAGGGCATGTTTGTTACCGCATGGATGGGTGTACTCACGGTCAGCACAGGTACCTTTGAGTATGTGAATGCCGGACACAATCCGCAGCTTTTGATGAACAATGAGAGCTACGATTGGATTCAGGCAAAGCCGGGCTTTGTGCTTGCCGGTTTAGAAGGAATTCCGTATGTGAGCGATACGATACAGCTACAGCACGGTGCGCGCATCTTTTTGTATACCGACGGCGTGTCGGAGGCACAGAATACCGAGCATGAATTGTTTGGCGAGGAACGGCTGCTTGAGAGTCTGGCAAGAAACGGAAAACTTGAGCTGCAACAGATGTTAGCTGCGGTTCGAAGCGATATCGATACTTTTGTCGGTGAGGCAGAGCAGTTTGATGATATTACAATGCTGGTATTTGAGTATAAATAAAAACAAGGGAGGGAAGGTACAGATGGAAATACGACTTCAGGCAAGTGATGATACATTATACACTGTACTTGATGCGATGGAACGACAACTGGATGAAAACAACTGTCCGGAAGTCGTCAAATCAATCATGCTGATTGCTGTGGAGGAAATATTTGTGAATATTGCGCATTACGCCTACGGCGGTAAAAGCGGGGAGGCTGTTATCAATCTGGACATTGAGCAGAATCCAAAGAACTGTCGTGTGACATTTCAGGACCGGGGAGTTCCGTATAATCCGCTTGAAAAAGCAGATCCGGATATCACATTATCAGCAGAGGAACGGCAGATCGGAGGACTTGGCATCTATATGGTCAAACAAAGCATGGATCATGTGGAGTACCGCTATGAGAATGGCTGTAATATTTTAACCATAGAAAAAGTGATTGAAAGCAGTGATACGGACGCATAAAAAAGGAATACCGCGTCAGCGGTATTCCTTTGGAAAGTCCTCTTTGGGTATTTCGGAAACCGTTATGTAAGCATTAAAGACATAACCGATGGTTCCCTTTTCGGTAAGTACCTTGGTGCGATTTTTACCCTGTTCTAATACATAACCTTTTTCACCGCCGTCGATATGACTTAAGACGGCAGAGCTACGGTTTTCGGTTTCCCGAATACGGACATTGGTGACACCGTCAATTACAACAAACGCATAGTAGATAGGATCATCAGTTTCCTTGTCATCTGCTTCCTCGTTGATTTCTTCAGCAGGAGGCTCGGGAATAACCTCTTCTGAAGGGGGTGTTTCTTCTATCGGGGGTGTTTCTTCTACTAGGGGTGTTTCTTCTGCCGGCGGTTCTTCCGGTGTGGCAGGTACGATTGGCTGAATCGGTGTTTCCGATTCAATCGGAATGATTGTGTCAACGCTGTCAACCGAAGCAACGACGGTCGTATCGTTCTGTGAGTGACTCAGATTAGAGCCATTTGATGCAAACAGAAAGATGGCAGCTGCTCCGGCAACAATATATGTGACGAATGTGATTGTAAACAAGGTGTTTTTTTTCTTCATATTCTAAGCGGCCTCCTTATGTTGTGGGAAGCTGGATATAGATACCCATGCCTTTGCCGAGCATACTCTTTGCATAGATGCTGCCACCGTAGTAGTCAACAATTGCTTTTGCCTGTGTCAGGCCTAGGCCATTTCCGCTGATGCGGTTAGAACCCTGATAATTCAGTTCAAAAATGTGCTTGGTTTCATGCTCAGGCAAACCATTTCCATTATCCTTGAGTACGATGAAGATATCATCACCGATATTGGAAATTGTGATGACAAGTGTACCGGAGCGCTGCATATATTTGATTGAGTTATCAATGATATTGCGGAAAAGGATACGAAGTCTGCTTTTGTTTGCCTTGACAAGCATCGCCTGCTGCGGTGCAGACAGCTGAATGTTGATTTCGGCAGTATTGGCAAACGGAGTCAGTTCATCAATCGAATCCTGGGCTATCTGCAAAATATTGATGGTTTCGTTGGGACTCTCATCCGGGTCGATAGGAGGAAGCAATGCTTCATAATCGAGGCGTTCCTGCTCAGCATGTTCCGCAATGATTGTCTGAAGCTGTGTTTCGCGGGAATCCTGTTCTACCTGCAGGACAGAGATTTTTTGTTCGAGTTCCTGAATGCGTGAGCCTGCATCCTTCAGCTCAACATCCTTTGATGCAGTAAGCTTCGCCTGCGCATCCAATTTATCGGCAAGTTCATTCGCTCTTTTTTCATTTTCGATTGCGCTCTTCTGATATTTGGCCTGTAACTCTATGAGATCGTTGTCTCCAATATTGTTTTTCCAGAACAGGAATACAAGGGAGAGAAGTAAAAGACTGTGGATGATAAAGAAAATCAAAATCAGCCATAGATTGAAGCGAAAAAAGCTGTACAATACAAGCAGGTATGAAATAATTGAGCAGCTTAGGAGCGTTTTTTGTCCATTTGTCATAGATAGAACCTTCTTTCCTTATTTTTGATGGCATAATCATAACATAGGAATTGATAAAAATATATATTCATTTCATAAAAATCAGATAGGAGGCGCAAAAAATGAATTTATCGGAGCGATTGAATAAGACAAACCGGAAATTAAGTGAGGGAAAGCGCTCACCGGCGGACGAGGATGAGGAGACTTTGACCTATATGCAGCGGCCGAAATCGAGGTTTCTCAACGAGAACAGTCATACCTATGACCGGATTGGAGACGATTCCTTTCATGTTGCGCCAAGTGTGTTTGACCGTCAGGCAATTTTTCATACAGGAGGACGCAAATAGATTCTTTGCACAGATAATATCTGTTTTCAAAAAAGGTCGAAGCAGAACTGTGAAGGAAATAAACAGTACGACACAAACATTTTAATCAGCATAATAGCAGGGGAGTAATTACGATGAGTACAAACAAAAAAATGAAAATCAGTGTTGATGAGATCGCAAAGCAGCCATATGACAATTATAACGATTATATGTCTTGTTTGTTTGCGGTTGTCAACGACAGTATGGATGTCTATATCGAAGACATGAAATCGGTATTTGCCAATGAGCAGGGCGGATATAAAAATGTGCTTTATCCTGATATTGAGATTGCGCATGATCTGTGTAAGGAGCAGGTGTCAAAATTCTATTTGAAAATGTCAGAGGTTGCAGAGGACTATATGAAGGGAACCAGCGTTGAGGAAGCGGATGAATCTACGGAAACAGAAAATGACATCATGGACGATCTGTTTGGAGACTTGGACGATGACGACCTGTTTGGAGACAGTGGTTTTGATGATGCGTTATCCGGCATATTCGGCGATGAGCAAATCAGTGCGGAGCATATTGAGCATACGATGCGCCAGAAAGCAAAGCAGCTGAATGCCCGAGATAAAATTTTGCACTTGAACAGCAGAGCACAGGTCACGATCGAGGCCGGGATTTCACTTCCATTCTATGAGGTATGTAAAAAACTGGAATATGAGCCGTTTACGATATTCTGCTTTGTCTGTGGTATATTATCATCCACACAGACAAACTATGCAGGCATCTATCAGGTGATCAACGAGAACGGCAATATGTCGGC
>JAQXMB010000113.1 GCA_029012425.1 bacterium
TACCGGTGCCGCATTTTGTAGTATTTTATAATGGGAACTTGAATGCGCCGGAGCATGAGATTTTGCGTCTATCAGATGCATTTGAGCATGAAACTGATGAACCGGAATTAGAATTGATATGCCATGTCTATAATATCAACAGGGGAAACAATACACAATTGCTCGAGAAATGCACTACGCTGCGTGAGTATATGTACTTCGTGGATTTGGTAAGGGATAATCACGCAACAATGGAGCATTTAGAGGAGGCAATACAAAAGGCGATTGATCAATGTATCAGGGAAAATGTACTTAAGGATTTCCTGAAAGAATATGGAGCGGAGGTTATGCACATGATGACATTAGACTTCACATTTGAACGACGGCTGGAACTGCAGAGAGAAGAGGCGCTGGAAGAAGGAAAATGCGAACTGATTCGCAAAAAAATCCTGAAACAAAAAACATTGGAGCAGATAGCAGATGAACTCGAGGAAACACCGGATGAGATTCGTCCACTGTATGATAGGATTGCGAAGGAGCTTCAGAAGCATACACACAGTATATCCGAATCGGATGATAAATAGTGACACAATCTGCAGATTTTTCTTGTTCTTGTTTTTTCTGAAATCAGCAAAAAAACAATTGACAAATCCACCATTATCCAATATGATACAAAGAATAGCTTTGGGGAGTAGTCAGCACACAAGGTGTGGTAAATCAACATTCTGGTATGATGTATACCTGGTTTACCTTAATTGATGAGACTAAAGCGCAGTATTTACTGTGCGCGCCTCGAGGTGAAACCGTATATTCAGCGAGTACAGTTACTGTACTCGCTTTTTTCATTTCATTAGAAATTCTGTTTCATTTTCCATGAAATAAAATGCTCCGCAAGCTTATTAACAGGAAAGGAGTTATGCTATGAAGCTAACAATCAACAATGTGCAGAAATACTACGGAGAAAAGGAATCGCGTGTTCATGTACTTAAGGGAATTAACTGTGAGGTAGTGGATGGAGAAATCTGTGTCCTTCTCGGGCCTTCCGGTTCGGGAAAATCGACGCTTTTAAATATCATTGGCGGTTTGGAAAGTGCAGATGAGGGATGTATCGACATCGGAAGCTTTTGCACGGATCGCATGACGGAAAAGGACCTGGTACATTATCGCAGAGACAATCTGGGGTTTGTGTTCCAGTTTTACAATCTGGTTCCAAATCTTACCATTCGTGAAAATATTGAGGTGTGTGCGTATCTGACCAAGAATCCGCTCGATATGGATGAATTGCTGGAAACACTTGGTCTGACAGAGCATCAGCACAAGTTTCCGAATCAGTTATCCGGTGGACAACAGCAGCGATGCGCAATCGGAAGAGCACTCATCAAAAATCCACCGCTGTTGCTTTTTGACGAGCCGACCGGCGCGCTGGATTACACAACATCCAAGGATATTCTCGAACTGATTGAAACAATTAATCACAAATATCACAATACCATGGTTATCGTGACTCATAATCAGGCGATCAGTCTCATGGCGGACCGCATTCTGAAGCTGCGTGACGGAGTCATCGTATCCGATACGCTCAATATGCAAAAGACAGCAGCTAAGGATCTGGAATGGTAGGAGGAACTGACAATGAGAAATCCATTAAATAAAAGAATTCCCCGCGACCTGAAGAAAAACTGTCTCAAATATATCGGAATGATGATTATTCTAATCTGTACCATCAGCATCGGCTCTTCCTTTCAGGCGACATTAAATGGTGCGACCGAATACCTGGAGCGGATAAAGGATGAGAATTACCAGGAGGACGGCTTTTTTGAGGTGGATGCACCGATGGAAGAAGACATCGTATCTCAGCTTGAAAAAGACGGTCTGTGGGTGGAGGAAAACTTCTATGCCACAGAGCATAACTTCCCGGATTCTTCCAAGGTATTGATTTTTAATGAGAGAACTGCCATGGATCTTCCGGAGCTGTTTTCAGGAAACATGCCGCAAAAGGAAAATGAAATTGCCATTGACCATGTGTTTGCAAGAAACAGAGAGATAGAAATCGGTGATTCCATCGAACTGCTTGGAAAGAAATATCAGGTATGCGGCACGGTCTCTTTGCCTGACTATTCTTCTCTGTTTATGAACAATACCGATCTGACGATGAACACAAATCATTTTTGCGTGTCCGTGCTAACCAAAGAAGGCTTTGAGAAACAGGAAAAAGACACAATAACCTATCGATACAGCTACCGCTATACGGACAGAGACCTGACGAAAAAGGAGAAGCTGGCGCGCGAGGAAGAGACTGCGAAATATCTACTGCAAAATGGTGTTGCCGTAAATAACATGCTTAGCAGGGAGAAGAATCAGAGTATCAGCTTCCTGGAGATGGATATTGGAACGGACGGCCCGTTTATGACCGTATTTGTCTATCTTTTGATTGCAATGATTGCCTTTATTTTCGCGATTCTAACCAACAATACGATTGAAAGTGAATCGGTAATCATCGGAACGCTCCGTGCCCTGGGATTTAAAAAGAAGGAGATTATCTGGCACTATCTGCAGCCGACGCTCATTGTGGCGGTCGTTGGTTCTTTGCTTGGTAACCTCATCGGGTATACGCTGATGATTCAGCCGTTTATCGATATCTATTACACAACCTACAGCATCGGACCGCTTGATATACAGTTTGATCCGGGGACATTTTTGATTACCACGATTCTGCCGGTTGTGATTATGCTGTGCATCAACAGCTTTTCGCTTGCAAACAAGCTATCATTGTCACCGCTGAGATTTTTGCGACATGAATTGAAGAAGGGGCGTGACAGAAAAGCAGTAAAACTGCCGAACTTCAGTTTTATCAGCAGATTCCGGCTAAGAGTCATCATCCAAAACCGCGGCAGCTATGTAATGCTGTTTTTGGGAATCTTTTTGGCAAGCTTTCTGCTGATGTTTGGTATTGGTCTCGAGCCTTTATTGAATCACTATACCGATGAGATTGACAAGTCACTTCCGTACAACTATCAGTATCTGCTCAAGGCACCGGCAGAGGTATCGGATGGGGAAAAGCTGCTGGTCTATGAGATGGATACATGGTTTGCTCTGGGACAAAAGGACATGGAGATTTCCTTTTACGGAATTGACGAGGATGGCGATTATTTTCGGGATGCCTATGTGGAGCATGACATCGCGGTTTCTTCCGCACTTGCCAATAAAATGAATCTTCAGGTGGGTGATACCATGGAGTTCAAAGACAAAGCAAAAGAAAAAGAATACACCTTCACCGTTGCAAAAATCTATCCCTACGATGCAATGATGACTGTTTTCTTGAAACGCGCAGAGCTGGCAAGACTCATGGATGCGGATGCGTCAGCCTATAACTGTATCGTATCTGATAATAAGCTGGATCTGGATGCGGCATGTATTGCAAAGACAATCTCGAGAGAAGATTTACTTGGCGCGAGCAGTCAGATGATGGATTCGTTTGAAAGTGTCATCCAGTTTATCAATATCTTCTCGGTTGTCGTTTATCTGGTCATCATCTATATTATGACCAAGGTGGTTATCGAGAAGAACACGATTCCAATTTCCTATATGAAGGTGTTCGGATATCAGGCAAAGGAAATCCGAAAGCTGTATCTGACAGCAACAACGCTTGTGGTGTTTACTTCGCTCATTGTATGTATCCCGCTGGAGGTCTGGTTGTTCAAAAAGGTGTTAATCTTTTTGTCCAGCCTGATTGATGGATATATTGCCTTTTATCTGCCGACGCGCGTGTATCTGGAGATCGTGATAATCGGAGTGGCTGCGTATCTTTTTATCAATGCGTTGCATGTTTCCTCGGTAAAGAAGATTCCTATGACAGAGGCGTTAAAAAACCGCGAATAAGCAGGATTATGCACGCGAAAGCCGGGTGAATATTGCGAAACCGCCAATAAAAAATATCACAGTTTTTGTTTACCCAAAAAGAAAAATCGTGGTATAATGAGTGCAAGCGAGACAACATACAAGTATGATTGGCGAGCGACGAATTAAAAAAGGGGGAGGTTTTTCAGTGGACAAAAAAGCAATGTATAAGTTGAGCTACGGTCTGTTCGTTCTTACCGCAAAGGAGAATGACAAGGACAACGGCTGTATCATTAACACGGCAATTCAGGCAGCATCTACACCAAACCAGATCAGTATATGTGTAAACAAGGCAAACTACACGCACGATATGATTCTGAATACCGGTGCGTTTACTGTATCTGTGATTAGCACCAAGGCTTCATTTGATTTATTCAAGCATTTTGGTTTCCAGACAGGACGGGAAGTAGATAAATTTGCAGACTTTACGGCTTGCGAGAGAGGGGCAAACGGCATCCTCTATGTGACCGAGGGAACGAATGCCTATATTTCCGTAAAGGTTGAGAAAACAGAGGATCTTGGCTCCCATACAATGTTCATCGGCGAGATTACGGATATGGAAGTGTTAAGTGAGGATTCATCAGCGACCTATGAGTATTATATGAATCATATCAAGCCGAAGCCCGAGGCGGTTGGCAAAACCGCTGACGGACAGACCGTCTGGAGATGTAAAATCTGTGGTTATGAGTATGTGGGAGAGGAACTGCCGGAGGACTTTATTTGTCCGCTTTGTAAGCACCCGGCATCAGACTTTGAGAAGGTAATAAAATAAACGGAGGGAAAAACTATGTCAAACAAGTATGCAGGAACGAAAACAGAAAAAAATCTTTGGGAAGCATTTGCCGGTGAATCTCAGGCAAGAAACAAGTATACTTATTTTGCGTCCGTTGCAAAGAAAGCAGGATACGAGCAGATTGCAGCGTTGTTCCTTCAGACTGCTGAGAACGAGAAGGAGCATGCAAAGCTGTGGTTCAAGGCGTTGGGCGAGCTTGGCGATACGCCGACCAATCTTCTTCACGCTGCTGAGGGCGAGAATGCCGAGTGGACAGATATGTATGAGAGAATGGCGAAAGAAGCAGAAGAGGAGGGCTTTACCGAGCTTGCAGCTCAGTTCCGCGGTGTTGGAGCAATTGAGAAAATGCATGAGGAGAGATATCGTGCCCTTCTGAAGAATATAGAGGCAATGGAAGTATTTAAGAAGAGCGGTGTCACCATGTGGGAGTGTCGCAACTGCGGTCATGTGGTAGTTGGCCTTGAGGCTCCGGAGGTATGTCCGGTATGTAACCATCCGCAGGCATATTTCGAGGTTCGCAAAGAGAACTATTAATATAAAACATGGATTCATATGTTTTTTAAGGCATTGGTCAATTGACCGATGCCTTATTTCTTGACAAAAGCGACCGAACGGTCGTATAATTACGACTGGGAGGTTTCTTGCATGAATAAAGAAAAAATAATCATGGTTACACTTGAGCTTGCCTGTGAGCATGGGCTTAGAAGTATATCGATGTCACAGATTGCCGAGAAAGCCGGCATCAAAAAGTCTTCCTTATATAGTCATTTTTCATCAAAGGAAGAGATTATTTCTGAGATGTATGCATTTTTACGCAAACAGGCGAATCATAATCGGGAGATTGGACAATTTGACTATGGTAGCTTCGTTGAGGGAAAGAATCTGAAACAAATACTGATGGACACGGTTTTATCCTATGAAAAGATGAACCAAAATCCCCGGATGGAGATGTTTTACAAGGTCATTATTTCTGAGAAGACATTGAATCCGGTCGCAGCCGAGATTATGGTCGCTGAAACAAATACGATGATCTGGGCAACAAAACAGCTTTTTTATGCCGTTATGGCAAAAAGGGTGGCATATTTTGAGAATATTGATTCTGCGGCGATTTCGTTTGCGATGGGAGTACATGCAATTCTTGATTTCCGGATGGATGATGGCATGGCAGGGAGTCATCAATCGAAGGGGATATTAGAGCAGTACATCGATGAATTCTGCAGGGTATATGCAGGTGAAACGCATACGGATCGTTGAAAATATAATCAGACAGAACGAGAAAGGGTGATGGATATGATAGAGAAACGGTTAAGAAAGCTTGGAATACTTGGAATCATTAGTTTGTTGTCTTACACGGCAATGGTAGTGTTTTCCCCGCTGGCGTACCCGGGGTATGATTGGATGAGCATGGCAGTCAGTGATCTGAGTGCAGTTGGCGCACCGTCAGAAGCGCTTGCCAATCAGTTGAATGCCTTGTTTGGACCGTGCGGATTAGTGTCAATTATGGCGGTTTGTGTGGCAGCTGCGGGCTGCCAGTCAAAGGTGTTCAAACTGGGAATCTATTTCTTTGCAGCGATGGAATGGGTGTGTAATGTCGGGTATAACCTGTTTCCGTGGGTAAATGATGCACCTTCGTCAAATCCGCAAAATATCATGCATCTGTCCGTGACCGTGCTTGTCGTAGTATTCTCATTAGCGTCTTTGATACTGATAGCAATCGGATCCAAAAAAGAGCAAATCCACTCACTTTGCCTGTGGGCGATTGTCTGTCTTGCGGCCATGCTCATTGGTCCGGTTGGTACAGCCCTATTGCCGAAAGCGGTATTTGGTTTATTTGAAAGATTCAGCACATTTTCTGCGGTTGTATTCAACGCGGTCTTGGGATTCTACCTATTTAAAGGGCGTCTTACTACCACTCAGTAAAATGATAACCATCCACTGCTTATTTGGCAGAAATGAATGCGTTATTCTTCTTCAACAATTCAAGGAACTCACGCATAACAGGTGTGAGAAATTTGTTTTTGTGATAGAAAATCTGACTGTACATATGTAAAGAAACATCTGAAATTTGCAGGATTTTCAGGTGGTTATTTTCGACATCCTGTTTAATGGAAAAATAGGGCAGCACGGACAGGCATAGCCCGGCGTTTACAAATTTTTTTATGATTTCTGTATTGCCGATTTCCATAAACAGGTTGTATTGTACATCATTGGAAAGCAAAAGCTGCTCAAATGCGTTGCGGTAGCTGCAGTTTTGTTCTGTAAAAATAAAGGTTGCATCTGCAAGACTGCGAATACCGATATGTTCCTTGCCATGCGCAGTGTACCGGGGAGATGCAATCACACAGATTTCTTCTTCCTGTTCAAGGACTTTTGTCCACATTTCTGAGTCAATTCTGCGATCAAATGTCCATAAGAAATCAATCTGATTGTTGTTCAACATCTGCGATAAATCATGAAAAGTTCCTATTTTTATGATGATATTGATAGCGGGAAACATCTTATGAAAATCAGCGACAACCTGAGGCATATAGGTTGTGCACAAAGATTCCAGGATTCCGATGCGAAGCTCCTTAATTGCTGTCATGTCATCACAGACAGATTGTTTAGCCTGTTCTACGGAATGCATAATTTCATATGCATGAGGCAGAAAGGTTTTACCATATTCGGTCAAATAGATGGTTTTGCCGAACCGTTCAAATAACGGATGGCATAACTCCTTTTCAAGTTGGCTGATGTGTGAGGAGATGTTCGACTGTGTGTATCCCAGCGCATCGGCAGCCTTTGAGAAGCTTGATAATTCATTGACCTTCAAAAAAGAGATAATGTTTCTGATTTCCATCGATAACCTCATCAAATCTCAGTCAGATTAAAATTTCACTTCAAAAAGCGATGGGTGACATTTGCTATCAAAAATAATGATAGATAGTATCGAAATCAATAATTTTCTTTAATACTAAGAAAATGATAACATACATCCATAAAGGAAACAAGATAACAATCTAAAGCAGATGGAAGCAGTTACGGCTGAGGTTGTGAATAAGGAGGATGTGTGAAATGGTCAGAGAAATTGGAATTGCATTGATTGGTATTGGAACGGTTGGTTCAAAGGTGTTAGAAATTTTGCGGGAAAATGAAGCTTTTTTTGCCGGAAAGTACGAGATTCATTTTCAGGTGCATGTGGCGTATGTCAGGGATGTGAATAAAAGAAGGACGATTTCTTTGGAAAGAATCGAACTGACAAGTGATGTAGATGCAGTAGTCAACCATCCCGGGGTAGATCTTGCTATTGAGTGTATGGGTGGAAGTGGTGCACAAAAGACCTATGAGATCATATGCGGTTTTTTGAAAAGAGGAATCCATGTGGTACTCTCCAGCAAAAAATGTTTTGCGTTATACAAAAATGAGCTGCTTGATCTGGCTAAGAAGAATCACGCACAGCTTCGCTTAGATGCTACAGTCGGAGGCAGCATTCCGATATGCAAGGTATTTCAGAACCTGTCAGGGTTTGATTCAGTGCAGAAAATTTACGGAATTGCCAATGTGACGACAAATTATATTCTTACGGTTATGAAACAGGAAGGATTAAGTTATGAGGAGGCTGTGGAACGGGCAAAGCAGAATGGTTACGCTGAAAATGATATTTCCGATGACATTGAAGGTTGGGATGCACTTTATAAAATGTGCATTCTGCTTCGAATGGGAGCAGCAGTTGATGTTGATCCGAAGCGGATTGCCCCGTGTGCAGTGACGGTTTTTGATGAGCTTGCAGACATAAAAAAGGGAGAGGTCGTAAAACAAATCTTTTATGCCGAGCGCGTGTCTGAGCGGTCTATCCGATACTATGTGGGACCGATGATTGCGAAGCAGAATTCCATCATCGGGGATGTGGAGGAACAACACAATATCATTGTTGTCGAGCATAAGTATGCAGGAAAAAGAGCATATTATGGACCCGGAGCCGGTGGAAAGGAAACCGCAGCAATCATGGTTGAGGATGTTGTTGATGTGATGCTTCATCCGTATGAGCAGCCAAGCGCAAGAAGAGATATTCAGATGGAACAGATACAAGATATTTAGATGGAACAGGCAATAGGTTATTGACAAATAACTTTTGAAATAGTAGAATTCTTCTTTACCGAATAGGAATGAAATGTGTGAGGAATCGATTCGGGGTGTTGATGTTGCCCCGAATCAGGAATCGGACGGGAGAATTGGTATGAAAAAAATAGCTATGTTTACAATGGGAACAAGGGGTGATGTTCAACCGTACATATTTTTGTCC
>JAQXMB010000114.1 GCA_029012425.1 bacterium
AATCGACGGATCTATTACGCTTCCGAAGGGTGAAACGATTACAAGAAAGAGTGGTTCTTCTCAGGTAGAGATCAAAGCGCCTGCGGATACAGACATTACAATGAAACCTCTTCCGAAACCGGGAGCAGATGAAATCAAAGACGGCAACGGCGAGATTACACCGGTTGGCGGACTCCTGCTTGAAGTGCCGACAGGTTCTGCGATCACAATTGGTGACAAGACTTATAAAGAGACTACAATTGACAACGGCCGTACAGGAGTCGATGCATATATTCTTCCGATGCAGCTCGTATTGGATGAAAAGGGAAATGTTGTCCTGCATAACGGAACAGCAGAACTGGGACAGGGAGCGGATATATCCTTATATGATGTAGGAAATGAACTGGCAAACTTTAAAAATACATCTGCAGGTGACCAGAAGGTACAGATTACCAATCCCGGTATTGCGACGATGCCGACGAGCGGTGCATCGGTTACCATGGGAGTCGGAAAGAATAAAGTAAAGTTTACCACGACAGAAGATGAGACGCAGATCGCATACACGCCGGATGTCTGTCTGCTGAAGCGGGGTGGTGTATCCCTTGATCCGAAGGAGCAGATTCTGGTGGGAGATATGGTTGTCCGCAATACTTCATCCGAGGAAGTTAAGGTGACAAGGGAAGAAACCCTGACGAATAATGAATTTACGTATACCGGAAAGATTGAAGTGCCGAATGGAGGCAGCTTTGAGCTGTCTGCTCCGGGCTCAGATCAAGCGATCACATACCAGAGCAATGTAGAAGGAGACGGAAGCGCTGAATTTACGATAAATGCGGACGGCAATCTGGTACTCCCGAAGGACGGTATTGCGAAGTTGAAAGACAGTACCGGAAAGGTAACGGAAGTTCAAGCCGGTGTGGAAGGCATCGAATCTATTCCGACACCGGAGGGAGCGATATTTGCAATCCCGACAGGTGGTGCGATTGTTGTTGATAATGTAGCGTATAAGAATACAAGTGATTCAGAATATCTGGTGCTCTCAGTCAATCAGGATGGAAAGGTCGTTCTGGTAAAAGGCGAGGTAGAACTCTCTGAGGGTGCAATCGTGTATGTGAAAAATGAGGATGAAGGGCTTGTCCCGATTAAAAACAACACAAAAAGTAGTACCTCTGAGGGCACAAATACACAGGCCGGTAAAATCTGCGTAACCTATGATGGCGTAGAAAATCAGACAGATGGGAATGATCAGGTGGTGAGTACAACTTATTCAGATGTGAACATTCATGTGCCGAGCGGGGGTAGCATCAGTATTGGTAAAAATAACTATCAGGCAGTCCAAACGGAAGCAGATGAAACCGACACGATGCTTAGTATGTCGATTACAGCAGTTAACGGAAGTGCAGTGACAGACGGAAATATTCCGGGTGATCGAATTGTACTGGAAACCGGAGCGGTGGATTTGGGCAAGGACAGCGCTATTACGATTCATGTACCGCAAAACAACCCGTCAGCAACACCCAAGGTACTGGAGAATATCGGTGGAGAAGACGGAAATCCCATTCTGGTTGGCTCAGACGGTAAACTTGAGCTTCCCTCAGGCTCTGAAATCCGTGTGGACGATAGTACCACAATTAAAGTGCCGGCAGAAGGTACGGATGATTACAAGGCAGCGGTTAACCTGAGCGAAAATAATGGCATAGTCAATATAGAGCTTCAGACAGAAACCGGTAGCGGTAAGACCGGTGCAGACAAGAAAGTGATTATCAATGATAATACTTATGTCAGCAAAGAGAATGGCAAGAATCTTTGCTTGTCGATTGACACGACGAAAGACGATCAGGTAAAACTGTCCGGAGGCAGCACATCGGTAGGTCTCTCAGATGGTGCATCCATCACTGTTGGAGATACGACCGTTACTGCTACGACAGACACAGAGATTACCGTAACAGAGACGACACCAAGCGGATCTTCAACGAAAGTGCCGACAGTAGATATTCCTGCCGGTGGTGAAGCGAACTTCTATAACCCGAATAAAAATCAGGATATTGATGTGAAGGTGCCGGAGAAGAGCGGAGAGGATGACACACAGACCAATACACAGAAATTCACGATTGGTACGGACGGAAGTATTTCTACCGACTTGAAAAAGGATGAAACCGTCGTAATCGGTGGCGTGAAATATACCGGTACATCTGAATCAGATGATAATACCATTAAGGTAAACGGAACAACCGGAGCACTTGAAGGTTATCCGGATAGTGCACCTCCGGCAGCAGTCATTGATCCGGAGCAGTTCAATAAGACAACCTATCAATACACAATCCCTGCGGGAGAGCGTGTGACGGTAAACGGTGTGGTTTATCAGGCGGCAACAGGATCATCCATTACGCTGAAAGGAAACCCGAATGGCAATCCGATTGTGAATCTGGAGAGTGCAGACAGTGTTGTAATCATTGATGGTATAGCTTACACTGCAGCCACGGCAAATACTTGTTTTGTAATAAATCCGGATGGCGGAATTTCGTTGCTTACGAACGGGAATACACAACCGGCTACAGCAAACAGCAGCCTGAAGCTGTCCGGTAAAGATACGAAGACTGTGAACGGTGTAACCTACAGTGGCAGTAGCGAAACAGATTCTTACACGGTGACCTATCATGAAGATGGTTCCTATGTGTCAGTGACAGATGGCTCAAAGCTGCTCATGAATATGCCTGCCGGTTCAAAGATTTATGTGGCAGACAAGGGCGCGGTAGAGACAACCAATGAAACAGGCGCGGCGATAACCGCTACCTTCAACGGAGTCATTCCGGTAACGATGAACGGTGGCAGCGGAAGTATTTATCTGGATAAGACGAAGGAAGGATATACGGATACAGCCTTTGTTCAGATTCTCGGAGTGAAGGAAATTGAGCTTGCATATGATGAGACGGGCGCTCAGGAAAACAAGACGATAACATCCATTACCGTTAAGCAAAAGAAAGTTGTCGCTCCGCCACAGACAAGCGGAAGCACCGAAAACTCCAATGGAAAGGCGGAACAACAGATTAGCAGCATCCCGGTAGTCGGAGATGTGAAGGAAAGCGAAGTAAAGATTCCGGTTATTGTTGAAAAGGATAAGGTAATCTTGGATACGATTACAACCGAAGTGGTCGAGAAACTGGTAAATTCCAATACAGAAGGAACCAAGGTCGTTTCAATTGACTGCACGACGGTTGAAAAACCGATTGTTGTGATTGATGTACCGACCGTTGAGAATATGTCTCAAAAGGCAGATCAGATTAAGATCATTACAGCCAGTGCCGAGATTGAGATTAATAAGCAGGCGGCAGATGCAATAATTGAGCAGGCAGTCGGCAGTACGATCGAAATCAAGGTGAATTCAGAGGACCATACAATCTTGAATGAGGTTCAAAAGGATACGCTGAAGGATTATGAGGTCAAGACCTGTCTGGAGGCTTTTGTTGAGAGCGCCGGAACGCGTATTCACAATTTCAAGGGTGGAAAAGTAAAGGTTTCGATTCCGTGGGAAATTGAATCGGGAAAAAAGGCAGTATTCTATCATGTCTACTATCTGGATATGGATGGAGTTATGCATGCCTATGATACCGTTTACGCGGACGGAAAGCTCTGCTTCGAGACAGATCATTTTTCTGAGTATGCAGTTGTATATGATGATATGTTCCTCAATGCGACACCGGTAGACGATACACCGCTGCTTGCACGCGTCACGAAGGCCGAAAAGACTACACTGAAGCTGAAATGGAAACCGGTCGAAGGCGCAGAAAAATATACGATCTATGTAGCAAAATGCAATACTTCGAAAAAAACCTACCGGTTGAAAAAAGTTGCAACGGTAAAAGCTTCCGAATCCACTTATGTTTTGAAGAATCTGAAGTCCGCTACGAAGTATAAGCTTTTGGTTAAGCCAATCAGCAAAGACAAGAAGCTGAAACGGTCATTGACTTTGCGTGCGGTAACCGATGGTGGCAAATATAATAACGCTTCCGACATTTCGCTACAGCAGAAAAAACTCACATTGAAAACCGGAAAGACGAAGCGTCTGAAGGTTCGCTATACTGCTGATGGCAATTCAATTAAGGTGGGCGCACCGGTACAGTTCGTATCAAGTAACAAGGAGATTGCAAGTGTAAGCTCAACAGGTAAGATTCGAGCAAAGCGTGCCGGTAGCTGTTACATATACGCGATACTGACAAGTGGCGAATACGCAGCAGTGAAGGTGACAGTAAAGTAATTGTATGTGAAACATCATTTGATTTGGTGACACTTCGGATGATGCAAAATGGAACCTCTTTGTGCTTTTTGAATAGATTAACAAAAAGTGCAAAGAGGTTTTATGATTTTTATGAAAAAGAAGTGGTTGGCGTTGATGTTGTCATTTCTTATGGCAATGTCTGTACTGACTGGCTGCGCAGGCAGTCCGGCAAAAGAAAAGAGTGGAAAAACGGATGGGAAAACGACACGGGTTGTGCTCAATGAGGTTGCCCATTCGATTTTCTATGCGCCGATGTATGTGGCAATTGAGGAAGGTTATTTCAAGGAACAGGGAATTGACTTGGAGCTTGTGACCGGATTTGGCGCAGATAAAACGATGACGGCACTGATCTCCGGAGAAGCGGATATCGGATTTATGGGACCGGAGACTACGGTTTATGCATGCAATGAGGGCGCAGAGGATCTGATTGTCAATTTTGCACAGCTGACGCAGCGTGCAGGAAACTTTCTTGTGGCGCGGACACCGGAGCCGGATTTTAGCTGGGATCATCTGAAGGGGAAAAAGGTTCTCGGCGGTCGTGATGGCGGTATGCCGGAGATGATTTTTGAATACATCTTAAAGAAGAACGGCATTGACCCGAATACAGACCTTTCGATAGATAAAAGTATCGATTTTGGCTCGACAGCGGCCGCATTTTCCGGTGGTCAGGGCGATTACAGCGTAGAATTCGAGCCGGGTGCAACCGCACTTGAGACAGAAGGAGCCGGTGTGGTTGTCGCATCTCTCGGCGTAGACAGCGGCTATGTGCCTTATACCGCTTTTTCTGCAAAAGACAGCTATATGAAAGAAAATCCCGAGGTGATGAAACGCTTTGTCAAAGCATTAAAGAAGGGCATGGAGTATGTCGATTCCCATACACCGGAGGAGATTGCAAAGGCGATTTCCGGTCAGTTCCCGGAGACGGATGAGGCTACGATTGCTGCAATCGTAAAGCGCTATGCGGACCAGAAGACCTGGAAGAGCGATTTGAAGTTCGAGGAGGATGCATTCAAATTGTTGCTTGATGTACTCGATGAGGCCGGGCAGTTAACCAAACGACCGGAATACCAGACACTTGTTACAACAGCGTATGTAAATTAATACCGGCTGCGCTGAGGTTTTTATCCTGTACGATCAGGAAAACCGGCAAGTGATATGGGTTGGTTCATTGATAATCATAATACCGGGGCGAATGTTTGAGAAAAACTGAGCAATACTTTTCTTAGCAGCCGGTGGTGATGCTTGGAATGGCAAGCCTTGCCGCCGGCGAAAGAAAGTGCTACAATACAGCATGAAATTTGGTAGAACAAGAGGAAACGAACATGATAAAGGATGTAATTGACTTACACACACATACAATCGCAAGCGGACATGCTTATTGCACGATGCTTGAGATGGCAAGAGCGGGAGCAGATAAGAACCTTGAGATGCTTGCTATCACGGAACACGGTCCTTCGATGAGAGGAACTTGTACAGATATGTATTTTCAAAATCTCAAGGTTGCACCGAGAGAGCGCTTTGGCATTACTGTACTCTATGGTGTTGAGTTAAATATTATGGATACGGACGGAACGGTGGATTTGCCGAATGAGCTGCTGCCTGCAATGGATGTATGCATCGCGAGCATGCATATTCCCTGTTATGCGCCGCGCTCGCTTGAGGAGAATACATCAGCCTGCATCAATGCAATGAAAAATCCCTATGTCAATGTGCTTGGACATCCGGATGATCCCAGATATCCGATTGATTTGCGTGCAATTGTGGAGGCGGCAAAAGAGAACCATGTTATGCTTGAGATGAACAATTCTTCACTGGCACCGACAAGCTTTCGCAAAGCAACCGAGGAGGGATATCTCAAATTTTTGGAGTTGTGTAAGGAGTATGACCAGCCGGTTCTTATGGGTTCGGATGCCCATATTGATATTGATGTCGGAAATCATCGCTATGTTGCACCGATTATTGAAAAGGCAGATTTTCCGGAGCATCTGATTATGAACAGCAGTGTGGAGCGAATCAAACCGTATCTGAATTATTATAAGAGATAAAAATATAACTTACAAAATTACCTTAGTAAATCATGAAAAACTGTTTACTTTCACACTTTCGTGTGGTAAAATACGAAAGTGTGAAAGGGCAGACAGACAATGTGTATGATTGTGGAAGCTGCCTGACAGATAAGATGATGAGAGGTATAGAGATGAGTAAGGATATTCATACAGAGGCGGTGGATCATTTATTTGATGCAGTATTATGCCTGAAAAATCGGGAAGAATGCTATACATTCTTTGAAGACATTTGTACGATAAATGAGTTATTGGCATTATCACAGCGCTTTGAGGTAGCTCATATGTTAAGAGAGCAGAAGACATATCTGGATATTGCGGAAAAGACGGGAGCATCCACGGCTACAATCAGTCGTGTCAACCGCTCATTGAATTACGGCAATGATGGATATGAAATGGTATTCCAAAGATTAGAAAACAAGGAATAAAAAATACGGCAGACAGTTCACCATGAGCTGCCTGCCATTTTTATTTTTCTTTATTATTCGCAAGATCAATTAACTTCTCTATCAGCATCTTTTTTACAAAGGTATCAAAGCTTAACATACAAATCAGTGAGAAGTATTGGAGCATTTCACGGTCTTCCTCCGGAGCATCCAGAAAATTCTCTTTGCTTCGATTGTATTTTTTGGTGATATCCTTAGCGAGATAGAGAACCTCCTCTTTTTCCAGACTGAAAACTTCATTATAGATATCAGTCAGGTTCATCTCACCGTCTTCATTCGAAAAATATTTTTCCGCAATCGGCACAAGAACAGAATGTATGTCACTGATACAAAGGATATTCTTGAAATAATAGATAAAAATGAGCATGAGCATATGTTCTTTTGAATATTTTTTCTTATCCGGTGGCGGTAACAGTCCGTCTTTGGTATAATTGTTAATCATAGTCTTTGTGAGAACCTTGTCATTAGGATGCCGCTTGGCGGAAGCAAGATGGCTCTCCATAAAGGTCGTCACCTGATCCATGTACAGATCAATATCGGGAATTGATTCCGGCTTGATATGGTCAATACGATTCAGGCTTGCAAGGATGCTGTTCAGCAGGTCTTTATCATCAATTGTCATAGGACACCTCCGTGTTTTATGAATAGTACGGTATCATGAAAAACATAGATGCTGTGATAGCAATTTCTATTGCTATTATATAGTTTTGAAAACGATATGACAAGAATAAAAATTTACAGGAGAAACCATGGCAACATACGATACATTAAATGACAGACAATACGAAGCGGTCACAACGACCGAAGGACCGCTGCTTATTATAGCAGGTGCAGGAAGCGGAAAGACGAGAGTGCTGACGCACCGCACGGCTTATCTGATTGAAGAATGTGGTGTGAATCCGTATAACATTATGGCGATTACATTTACGAACAAGGCAGCTTCTGAAATGCGGGAGCGAATTGACGGGATGGTTGGATTTGGCGCTGAGAGTATCTGGGTGACAACCTTCCATTCCACCTGTGTGCGTATCCTGCGGCGATTTGCAGACCGACTCGGATACGATACCAGCTTTACCATCTACGATGCAGATGATCAAAAGCAGGTGATGAAGGATATCTGTAAGCGCTTAGAGATTGACACGAAGATTTATAAAGAGAAAATGTTTCTTAGTGTGATCTCATCGGCAAAGGACGAGTTGATTGATCCGGTGGAATTCGGACTTTCTGCGACGGGAGATTATGCCAAGCAGCGTCAGGCACAGGTTTACCGCGAGTATCAGTCTGTGCTGAAAAAAAACAATGCATTTGATTTTGACGATCTGATTATGAAGACAGTGGAGCTGTTCAAGACAGATGCAGAGGTATTAAATTACTATCAGGATCGCTTCAAATACATTATGGTTGACGAGTATCAGGATACGAACACCGCACAATTTCAGTTGGTTCGTCTGCTTGCGAGCAAGTATGGAAATCTGTGCGTGGTCGGCGATGATGACCAATCGATTTATAAGTTCCGCGGTGCAAATATCAGAAATATTCTGAATTTTGAGCAGTATTTTCCGGATGCCAAGGTCATCAAGCTGGAGCAGAATTACCGAAGCACCGGCAATATTCTTCAGGCTGCCAACAGCGTAATTGCAAACAATACCGGGCGAAAAAGAAAGTCGCTTTGGACCGAGCAGGCAGATGGCGAGAAGATTCATTTCAAACAGTTTGATACCGCCTATGATGAGGCGGAGTACATTGCAATGGATATTGATAAGCACTTGCGTAATGGCGGAGATTATCATGACTGTGCGGTACTGTATCGAACCAATGCACAGTCCCGTATGTTTGAAGAGCGATTCATTGCAGCAAATATTCCGTATAAGCTTGTCGGTGGTGTAAACTTCTATTCAAGAAAAGAAGTAAAGGATATGCTTGCATATCTGAAAACGATTGATAATGCCAAGGATGATCTGGCGGTTAAGCGTATTATTAATATCCCGAAAAGAGGAATCGGTGCAACAACAATTGCAAAGGTGCAGGTCTTTGCAGACGAGCATGGACTTAGCTTTTATGAGGCGCTTGAAAACGCCCAGGCTATCGCTACGCTTGGAAGAAGTGCAGGCAAGCTGGAACCGTTTGTTACTTATATTCAGATGCTCCGCAGTAAATCCAACTTTTTACCGGTTTCAGAGCTGCTTAAAAATATTTTGGAGGATACCGGGTATCTCAGAGAACTGGAGCTGGAACAGACACCCGAAGCGGATGCACGCATTGAAAATATCGAGGAATTGATTTCAAAGGCGGTCTCTTACGAGGAGAGCTGCGAGGTTCCTACCTTGAGCGGATTTTTGGAGGAGGTTGCGCTTGTCGCTGATATCGATTCTGTGGAGGAAGGCAGTGAGTATGTGGTACTTATGACACTGCATTCTGCAAAGGGACTGGAATTTCCGAATGTATACCTTGCCGGAATGGATGAAGGCTTATTCCCCAGCTATATGACCATCACAAGTGATAATTCTGAGGAGGAGATGGAGGAGGAACGGCGTCTGTGCTATGTCGGAATCACGCGGGCGATGAAGCGACTGACGATTACGAGTGCAAAGATGCGCATGGTTCGCGGTGAGACGATGTATGCGAAGGTGTCCCGCTTTGTATCAGAGATTCCGATGGAGTTAATCAGCGGTACGATCGCTTCCGGCAAGAAGATTCCCCGTCCGACAGAACTGACACCCTCGCCTTTTACATCAAGTGCAAAGCAGATTATGCGAAGCAAACCGGCAATTACCTCGACGGCAAAAGCATTTGCAAGCAATACCACATCAAATATGGCTTTGGCGTATGGAGTCGGGGATCGGGTGCGCCATATGAAATTCGGCGAGGGAACAGTCACGGCACTTGTCGAAGGCGGTCGTGATTATGAAGTGACGGTTGATTTTGACCGTTTCGGTGTCAAAAAAATGTTTGCAAGCTTTGCAAAGTTAAAAAAGGCATAAAATGTAAATTTTGTCTATGATAATTGTTGAAATTGTGGTATGATAATGATAAATATGAACAAACTAATAATAGATAAAGGAGCAGGTATCATGAACAGATTAGAAGATTTACAGAGTTTACTGACAACCAATATCACCAAGGTGACTGAGCTTCTGAATAAGAAGGAGAAGGAAGAAGAGCGTAAGTCAAAGGTCGGACTGATTTTTGCAATCATCGGAGGTATCGTTGTTGTGGCAGCAGCTGCATATGGTCTCTATCGTTTCTTCGCCCCTGATTATTTAGAAGATTTTGAGGATGACCTCGACGATGAATTCGAGGAGAACTTCTTCGATGATGAGAAGGAAGAGGAAGCAGAGGACGAGGCATCTGCGAAAGAAGCTGACGCTACGGAAGAACCTTTCGAGGAAGACTAAAAATGAATAGTAAAAGAGCTTCGCGTTAATTTGCGAGGCTCTTTTTTTGATAAAACATAGAACGGAGTGTATGATGAAAAAAGGACAGGAATATGAGGGCATTGTGGAAAAGGTGTCCTTTCCAAATAAATGTATCGTGGCAGTCGAAGGAGAAGAGAAGAAGGTTGTAGTCAAGAATGCCCTTCCCGGACAAAAGGTTCGTTTTCGACTGAGCAAAGCACGCAAAGGAAAATGTGAGGGTAATCTGCTTGAGGTATTAAGTCCTTCTGAGATAGAGCTTACCGGAGCTGAGATTCCGTGTGAGCACTTTGGTGCGTGCGGAGGCTGTACTTATCAGCATATCAGCTATGAGGAGCAGCTCCGATTAAAGGAGATGCAGATTCGCGAACTGCTTGAGCCGGTGCTTGCAGAGCATGGCGTAGCATTTGATGAGATGTTCGAGGGCATCAAAGCAAGCCCGAAACGCTTTGGATATCGTAACAAGATGGAGTTTTCTTTTGGAGATACCTGCAAGGATGGTGAGCTTGCACTTGGGATGCACAAGCGCGGAAGCTTCTATGATATCGTGACAGTTACCGGCTGTCAGATCGTGGATGAGGATTTTCGGACAATTCTTGGAGCAACACTTGCGTATTTTAAGGAAAACAAAACACCTTACTTTCATAAGAATACACACGAGGGATACCTGCGTCATCTGCTTGTGCGCAAGGCGACGAAGACCGGAGAAATCCTGGTTGATCTGGTCACGACAACACAGCTTTTGGACGAGGGGCTGATAGAGGGATTTTCAAAGACCTTACAGGGGCTGTCATTAGAAGGAAAACTGACCGGAATTCTTCATACACACAACGACAGTGTGGCAGATGTTGTCAAGGATGAGGGAACGAAAGTATTGTATGGAGAGAGCTTTTTCTATGAGGAATTGCTTGGACTGAAGTTTCGAATTTCACCGTTCTCGTTCTTCCAGACCAATTCGCTTGGAGCAGAAGTGCTCTATGATGTAGCTCGTAATTATGTCGGAGACTTAGGCGGCGATGACGGAGCCGTAGTATATGATTTGTATTCCGGAACCGGAACGATTGCTCAGATTCTTGCGCCTGTGGCAAAGAAGGTAATCGGGGTGGAAATCATCGAGGAGGCCGTTGAGGCTGCGAAAGAAAATGCTGCACAAAATGGACTTCATAACTGTGAATTCCTCGCCGGAGATGTGCTTAAAGTATTAGACGATATCACAGAGAAGCCTGATTTTATTGTACTTGATCCGCCGCGTGATGGTATCCATCCCAAAGCTCTCGAAAAGATTATTGGCTACGGCGTACAGCGCATGGTTTACATCTCCTGCAAGCCGACCAGCCTCGCCAGAGATCTGGAAGTATTGCAGGCAAGGGGCTATCAGGTGCAGAAAGTGTGCTGTGTGGATATGTTCCCGGGAACCGTCCATGTGGAGTGCGTAACACTGCTCCGAAGGAAAAATACCTGAAACTCCTTGAATTTAGGCACTTTGAGCGACATATCCTGTTCTCTCAAAGTGACCGAAAAGAGAAGAAAAAGGCAATTTCCAACGGAGTAAATGTTCAAGTGGTTGTGAAGGTGTAGTTCGGAAACACAAAAATCTATCGTTCATATTTCATCAATAATAACTAACAGTTCAATAAGGTAACAAAGTGGTCTGAGCCGCTTATTTTCAAGTGATTTTGGAAATAAGCGGCTCTTTCTTTTTTGGCAGATGA
>JAQXMB010000115.1 GCA_029012425.1 bacterium
ATTTTGTTCCAGTATCTGTTTAAGGTAGCTTACGAAGTAATCTGCACGCCGCTTACTTATGCGATTGTCGGCTGGCTCAAGAAAAAAGAGGGTGTGGATACTTTTGATTATGATGTGAAATATCGTGTGATAAGAGGATAAGAATGATGAGAGAAAAAGAAAATCTTACAAAGCTCGGAAGTCAGGGAACGCAATATGCAGTTACCTATGACCCGTCTGTTCTTGAAACATTTCTGAACAAGCATCCGGATAATGATTATTTTGTAAAGTTCAACTGCCCGGAATTTACAAGTCTTTGTCCGATTACCGGACAGCCTGATTTTGCGACGATTTATATCTCGTATGTGCCGGGTGAGCGGATGGTTGAGAGCAAGAGCCTGAAATTATACCTGTTTTCCTTCCGCAATCATGGAGATTTCCATGAGGACTGCGTGAATATCATCATGAAGGATTTGATCAAGCTGATGGATCCGAAGTATATTGAGGTGACCGGAAAATTCCTTCCGCGTGGTGGAATTTCGATTGATCCGTACTGTAATTACGGAAAACCGGGAACAAAGTGGGAAGAGGTCGCGTGGAATCGAATGGCAAACCACGATTTGTATCCTGAGAAAGTGGATAATCGTTAGAAGCAAAAAAGAGTCGCTTGCGACTCTTTTTTATCGTATAGGAAACTTCGTCTCCTATACGACAAAAAGCCTCCGGCAGGATGCGCAAAGCACATTCTTTTTATATCAGAAACTTTATTGCATATAGTCGGGGTTTTGAGGTATGATTTGTCAAAAGGAGGAAGACATGATGCAGACAAGAGAAGAAGCACTGGCATATGGTTTGTCATTTCCGAATACTTATCAGCATGCGCCGTTTCATGATCCGAACTGGCAGCTTGTGCGGGTTGAGGGAAGTAAAAAGATGTTTCTGGGTACTTATGAGCAAAATGGCGCGATTCATCTGAATGTAAAAGTAGATCCGCAGTGGCGCGATTTCTGGAGAAATGCATACGAATCCGTCATCCCGGGCTACCATCAGAATAAAGAGCACTGGAACACAATCATTTTGGATGGAAGCATTCCGGATGAGGACATTCGACGGATGATTGCAGAAAGCTATGATCTTGTGACCGACAGCCCTACAAAGCGAATTTATGAGGCAGTGAAAAAAATTCCAAGAGGCTGTGTTGCAACTTATGGACAGGTTGCACAGCTGGCCGGTGACAAAAAGATGGCGCGTGCGGTTGGAAACGCACTTCACAAAAATCCGGATCCGGATGGCATCCCCTGCTATCGTGTTGTAAATTCCAAGGGAGAACTGGCGGGTGAGTTTGCGTTCGGTGGAGAGGGGGCACAGGGTAAGCTACTTGAAGCGGATGGTATTGAAGTGGTTGGCGGACGCGTAGATCTCAAAAAGTACGGAATGCGATTGGAGTAGCGCGATTTTTTTACAAAAGAAATGGCGTAGATGATTAAACTGTAGTAGAATGGTACTGTTTCGCTGAACGCGTGTGAAAGAGGCGATGAGAAGATTGGCTGACGGAGGCTGATTTTACAGAAGAACTGTATGAAAAGAGAAGTAACATGAGCATATTAAATGTAGAAGGATTAAGTCACGGTTTTGGTGACCGTGCGATTTTTGAAGATGTGTCGTTTCGCCTGTTAAAAGGTGAACATATCGGACTTGTTGGAAGTAATGGTGAGGGCAAATCGACATTCATGAATATCATCACCGGGAAGCTGATGCCGGATGAAGGGAAAATTGAGTGGGCAAAAAATGTTCGCGTCGGTTATCTGGATCAGCATACGGCATTGGAAAAAGGTATGACCATTCGCAGTGTTCTCGCAAGTGCGTTTGACTTTTTGTATGATATGGAAGCCCAGATGAACGATATCTATGCAAAACTGGGTGAAGTGGAGCCTGAGGAGATGGATGCTCTGATGACAGAGGCAGGAACGCTGCAGGATTTGCTTACGATGCATGATTTCTATATGATTGACGCAAAGGTGGATGAAGTAGCAAGAGCACTGGGGCTTCTTGACCTTGGGCTTGATAGGGATGTGACAGATCTGAGTGGTGGTCAGCGTACAAAGGTACTGTTGGGAAAGCTTTTGCTGGAGAAGCCGGACATCCTGCTTTTAGATGAGCCGACGAACTATTTGGATGTTGAGCATATTGAATGGCTGAAGAGATATCTGAATGATTATGAGAATGCGTTTATTCTAATTTCGCATGATATACCGTTTTTAAACAGTGTCATCAATCTGATATATCACATGGACAACAAACAGTTGAACCGATATGTCGGAGACTATGACAAGTTCCGGGAAGTATATGAGATGAAGAAAGCGCAGCTTGAGGCGGCGTATAACAGGCAGCAAAAGGAGATTGCCGACTTAAAAGACTTTGTTGCCCGTAATAAGGCCCGCGTTGCGACCCGTAACATGGCAATGTCCCGCCAGAAGAAGCTTGACAATATGGAACTGATTGAGCTTGCCGGTGAAAAACCGAAGCCGGAATTTCAGTTTCGTATGGCGCGCACACCCGGTCGATACATATTCCGGACAAACGATTTCGTGATTGGATATGATGAACCGCTGTCAACACCTTTGAATCTGTCCATGGAGCGAGGACAGAAGGTTGTGCTGACAGGAGCAAATGGGATTGGTAAGACGACCCTGCTTAAGAGCATTTTGGGTCTGATACCGCCGCTTCAAGGTACTGTCGAGCTCGGAGATTACCTTGAAATCGGATATTTTGAGCAGGAGATGGATCAGTCTGTGACGACGACCTGTATCGAGGAACTGTGGCAGGAGTTCCCGGCCTACACGCAGCTTGAGATTCGAAGCGCGTTAGCAAAGTGTGGTTTGACAACAAAGCATATCGAAAGTCAGGTGCGTGTGCTCAGCGGCGGTGAGCAGGCGAAGGTTCGTCTGTGTAAGCTGATCAACCGTGATACCAATATCCTGCTTTTAGATGAGCCGACCAACCATCTCGATGTAGATGCGAAAGAGGAGTTAAAGCGGGCATTGACGGAATACAAGGGAAGTATCCTGATGGTTTGCCACGAACCGGATTTTTATGACGGACTTGCAACGGATGTATGGGATTGTTCGAAGTGGACAACCCGCTTGCTGTAGAAAAGTATATTGGGGAATTGTTGCAAGTAAAGGTTTAAGGTGGATTTCATAAATGGCAAAAAGTAAAACAAAGAAAAGTAA
>JAQXMB010000116.1 GCA_029012425.1 bacterium
AAAAAAAAGCTGACAACTTCTGCGTATTTGCAGAAGTCATCAGCTTTTTTCGTAACTACCCGTTGAATACAAGCTTAAATTGTATATCACGCAGCCATTATTTGGCGTTTGCAACAGCCTTTGTGATTACCGTGTTAAAATCTGTTACATGAATGGTACAAGAAGCTACTAAATCTGCGTCTGCAGGTGCACCCTCATTCAACTCAATCGCTTTTACTTCGTCTGCAGTCTTTCCTACACAGTATGCTGCGTATGCTGCTGCCTGCTCGTTCCACTCTTTGCCGATTCCTGAAAACTCCTTCATACCGTAGCCTTCACCAAGCTCGTTTTTGGTTGCTACCTCAGCATTGATGTCAGAAGTAATCTTTCCGGTTGCATCAAAGTTTACATTTGCCTGAACAGCATCAAGTGTGGAGCTTGTAATCTTGCCCTTCTCGTCAACGGTAACTACAGATACGGTTGTGTAAGCCTGTGCAAGACCATCTTCTGCATCCGATGCATCCTTTGATTTTGCAATGTTTGTAGCAACACCAAGACCAAGCTTGTCCGTAGACTGTGCACCTAACTCGGTTGCGTTTGCTACCGCCTTAGCTACCGCTGCCTGAAACTCATTTACATGGATTGTGCATGATGCTGTTAAATCAGCGTCATCTGCTGCAATACCGGCCACTTCATCTGCAGTCTTTCCAATACAGAATACAGCAAAAGCGTCTGCCTGCTCGTTCCACTCTTTACCGATTCCGGAGAACTGCTTCATACCATAAGCCTCACCAAGCTCCTGCTTAGACTGGAACTGAGTTGCTACATCAGTAGTAAGCTTTCCTTCTGCATCAAAATTAACCTTTGTCTGAGCAACGTCAATTGCACATGCAACAATTTTGCCGTTTGCATCAACGGTAACTGCTGCGATGGTTGCGTCTGCCGCTGCGGTTCCATCTTCTTCCGCTGCTTCTGTTGAGCCGGAAACACTAACGCTCATTCCAACACCTGTTTTTACGGGTGCGTTCTTTGAACCACATCCGACTGTCAAAGTAGACATTGCAAATATTAGGCTTAACAATACTGCCATTCTTTTCTTCATAGTTCTTTTGCCTCTCTCTTTCTTTGTATTAATTCAACAACTTTGGCAGAATAACATAATCGGATTTTCTTTGCAACTCTTTGTGTTACAGTTGTAGTGCAATAAAGTATCAGCTTCTGTTACATTACATCCATTCGAATCTGCTCGATAATACTTGTGTTTCTTTGTTTTCGAAGCTCGACCGCAGTAATCAGCAATACAACGAACACAAACACCAAGCCGCCAAAACTCAGCATTCCCCAAGGCATCTCGTAACGAACCGGAAACACCCTTCGTATCGAAAGATTGATCAGATACGGAATCAGTATTCCAAACACAATCCCCCAGACGGATGCTCTTCCAATACAGATGATGCTTTCACTATATAACATTTTTTCCAGTTCGCGCCTTGTCATTCCGATGCTCTGCAGCACTGCGAATTCTCTGGATCTGATTCTGATATTTGTCGTGAGCGTGCTAATCACACTCGCAAATCCCATCATCAGGAGTAATATCACAAATCCATACATCACAACCTGTGCAAGAACAATTGAAATATTTAACATTTTTGACATCGTATCCACACGACTGATGCGTACGGTATAACCCTGCTGAGCATAGGAATCCTCTGTCAAAATCGGATAATACTCATCCATCACTGCTCTTGCAAATGCAGTAAATGCTTCTTCGTCCTCAGGCTCACAGTACCAGTCAAAGGTTCTTACATCAATATTCGGGACAATCAATCGAATCGGGTCGGGAAGTAAATCCCGAAAGCCATCCTCTGAAACATCTTTCTCCTCCAAAAAACCTCCAACAGCAAAAGGGATCGTTTTTCCGGCTGCCGTACACAAGGAAATCTCTCTTACATCCTTTTTTAGCGGAGTTGTTTTTTGCAATACACCATCATCATTATATGCATAGCTGTTTATCAACAGATTGCTTCCATATGGCGCTCCTGCACGATCGCAAAGCTTTTCATATAATTTCTCATCAACCGTCAACAGGGTAACATTCATCTTCCCATTCTCATCTGTCAGGTTCGGGATCTGAACAAATTGCTCAGTAAAAATCCGTGCATCCGGTATCATATCATAGGTGTCGGAATCATAGCCAACACCATAGATTTCCACTCCCTCATACTCAGACAGGCGCTCGGTAATCGCATGATAGGTTTCCGCCGGAATCGGGACTTTTGCCCGCGCTTCCTCTTCTCCGGTTATTGGATTGATTCGATATTCGCGTGCTGAACAATAATCAACCATCATCTCTTTCGAGTTCGGATTCATGCAGTTTTCTATCCCCTTTGCCTGTTTGCTTAAGCTTGCCACCAGCAAAAGAAGCACGATGCCAAGCGAAAGTGCCCGTATTGTCGGCTGATAGCTCACCTTATTTCTTTTTACATTTTTATCTGCCAGCTCACCTTCGATACCGGACAATACATGAAAAATTCCACTTCCTGCCTTTTGACTTTTGATGTTATCATAAGCCGAAAGTCCCCGGATGCACTGTATTGCAGTGATTTTTCCCGCTTTCTTTGCGGGTTTGTTTGCAGACCATAAAACAATAAGAAATGCCAATAAAGCTGCAATCACAAATGTCCATCCGGATACATGAAACGACAATGAAAAAGTAAAGGGTCTCATGATAATACTTTTTGATATTTCGTTCAGATCTGCGACATATCGCCCGGCAATTTCCACACCGAGATATCCGATAAGCACACCCAACAAAAGCCCCAGCGGAATTCCAATCATACTCAGCCACAGGCTCTCATAGATTACCGTTTCTTTAATCTGTTTTTTTGTACCCCCAACACATCGAAGCACACCGAATTCTCCAATTCGTTTATTCGCGCTTGCCGCAAAAATATTGGATATCACGGTCACCGACATAAACGCAATCAATAGTCCTAATATGAGTGCGGGGATGAGAAGCATCATTGTATAGGCACTTCCGTAATCACCGTATCCGGGACCTAAAAAGTCGACAAGCATCTGATTTCCGCTCGTGACAAAACACATCACTGTCGTCATAAGCGCGGTGGAAATTGCAATTGCAAACACGGTTCCTACGGTTCTTTTTTTATTCAGTCTCACCTGACTGAGCGCTAATTGTGCGGTTACTCTCATGACTTTATCACCTCATCGCTCAAGATTTTTCCGTCTCCAATCGTAAGCACACGGTCTGCCGCAAGAGCAATTGTCTCATCATGTGTGACAAGCAGGATTGTCTGCTTGTATTTCTGGTTTGTCAGCTTTAACAAATCAATAATCTCTCTGCTCGTTTTACTATCCAAATTTCCGGTCGGTTCATCCGCCAGAATAAATGCAGGCTCATTGATCAGTGCCCTTCCAATCGATACACGCTGCTGCTGTCCACCGGACATCTGTCCGGGAAGATGCTTCGCACGGTTCTCAAGACCAAGCAGCTGTAATAATTCATTCATGCGCGCTTTGTTTTCTTTTCGTCTGTCAAGCTTCCACGGCAATGCAATATTTTCCTCCGCGGTAAGTGTGGGAATCAGATTGTAAAACTGATAAATCATGCCAAGATTTCTTCTCCGGAAGATTGCAAGCTCATCCTCGCGCATCCCGGATATATTGACTCCATCTATCGTGACAGAACCACTTGTCGGCGTGTCAATTCCACCGATTAAATTCATCAATGTGGACTTTCCGGAGCCGGATGCTCCAATGATTGCGACAAACTCGCCCTTTTCTACCGAAAAAGATACATGGTCCAGTGCCACAACTCTTGATTCTCCCTGCCCATATTCTTTTGTCAGTCCGTTTACTTCCAAAACAGCCATTTTTCTTCCTCCTAACTTTTGCTGTACTAACAATAACAATCAAAAATGACTGTACGGTGACTGAAAATAAAAAAGAGTCACTATCTGTAACTCTTTTTCGAAATCACTTGTAGAATTTCATAAGAAATGTGGCACCCCGGCCCTCACCTCCAAAATCGATGTCAATATCACCGCCCTGACCCTTCATAATCGAAAGCGCAAGCGGCATTCCGATTCCAAATCCGTTCTCATTTGTGGAATACTCAAAACGCTTGAACAATGCGGCATAACTGCTGCGATTCATACCCGCTCCGCTGTCTCGCACGGAAATCCACTGATACATCGGATTGTCTCCGCTGTCAATGACAATCTCACTGTCGTTTGGCGAATGCTCAATCGCATTTTTTACGATATTGGTCAGCGCTTCCACCGTCCATCTTTTATCGCAGTCTATTGCATAATCATGTTCGAGTCGAAGCGTCTGATGATTGATATCAAGTAAGATACTGACCGCAGGTGTCACCGATGTAATGAGCTCCGATACATTTACACACTTTTTTGTAAAAGAAATTGCCTTCGCATCGATTTTGGCCATCTTTAGAAGCGCACCGACTAACCACTCCATCTTCGATAAGGAAAATCGGATATTGTGAATAAATTCCGCGCGCTTATCCGGCTTAGCATCTTCGAGTAAATCCGTCATAATCATCATCGATGTGATAGGCGTTTTTAACTGATGCGAAATGTCAGCCATGTAATCTGCAAGAACATCCCTCTGCGCTTGCGTCTGCTTAATCTGCTCATTCTTCGAGTTGACAAGCGCATAAATATCATTTTTTAGTATATAAAATGCCCCCTCTTTATGCTCCCGAATGTCAGTCTCATCTCCGACCGTAAATCCTTTCACATACTCCGAGAGCTTTTCAATCTCTTTTTTTCTAATCCACACGGTAACCCATCCCCCTTACCGTCTCGATATTGATAGCATCGCCCAGCTTTTCGCGCAGCCGTTTCACATAGACAGTGAGTGTATTGTCCTCCACAAAATTGCCATCAATATCCCAGATTTTCTCCAGTATCCGTGTTCTCGAAAGCAGCACACCTTTATTCTCTGCAAAGATTAAAAGCAGACGATACTCAAGAGATGTAAGCTCCACAAGCTGACCGTTCGCATAGACCTTTCCGGCTGTCGTATCAATCTGAACCTGTCCGAGTGTAAGCAGATCGGATGCGTCACCTTCCATTTTAAGCAGTGTTCGTTTCACACGCGCAATCAGCTCTCTGATTCGAAACGGTTTGATGACATAGTCATCTGCTCCGCGCTCAAAAGCTTTTACGATGTTTTCCTCATCATCAACGACCGTCAGAAAAATGGTGGCCACTCCTTTTCCTTTCAAGCGCTCACTCACATCAAAACCGGTTCCATCCGGCAGCTGCATGTCTAAAATGGCAAGATCTACTTTTTTGTTTTCCAAACAGTCAATTGCATCTGCAACATTTGCTGCATGATACACCGGAAAATGCTCCTGCTCCAATGCATATTTTAATCCGGATGCAATCATCGCATCATCCTCTACAAGTAAAATACAACTCATGCTACTTCACCTTTGCACAAAACAATCCATCTCGATTACAGTAATAGTAGATTCGACGCACTCCGCTTATGGAAAATCTTGCCTCACAGTTTCCTTCCGGATAACGCTTTACCAGTTGGACGCGATCAGATGATACAGCTGCAAGAAAGGAAATGTAATGCTGTTTGGTCATCTCATGCTCAATTCGAACATAGTATTCATCCCCGTCCCGCTCGATAAGTATCTTGTGCTTGTCATCTGCCTCCTCCGGTTCAATCGGACAGAGCGTGATTCCGTGGCAACTGATGGCAGCCTCCCCGGTGCTTTGAATGACATTTCCACATACCGGACAGACATAGAATTTTACGCGTTGCATATTTGCCGCCACATTACTGTTGCTCACCGCATATCCGGAGATTAACTCTGTGACTGAAATTTGGAATACACTTGCGATATCTTCCAATAATGTAATGTCCGGATAACCCTTTGCCGTTTCCCACTTTGAAATCGTCTTATCTGATACATTCAGTTTATCTGCCAGTCCGGCCTGTGTCAAATGATGTTTTTCACGCAGCGTTTTGATAACTGCACCTGTTACATATTGATTCATATATTTCCACCTCCGGGAAATATCATAATCCCATGTCCTTCTATTTTGTACCTACGCTAAGTAGAATTTTATTCTCTATTCGTAACATCGCCTCAATGTGCATAATCCAGTGTCTGCTAAACGGCATTTTAAGCAGTCCCCGCACATCCTTGTTGCACCAGTAATCAATGAGCCAGACTGCGTTCTCATCCGCACTGACAGAACCTGATGCTTCCAGCTTCTTTTTGTCCTCCTCCGTGAAGGTTCTTTTTAACTGTTGATACTCCAGCTTCTTTATGATTTCATTTGTGGAGCGCATAACTGCTTTTGCGTAATCGAGCAGGCATTTGATATCCAGTTGCCTGGAAAACGCTGAAATCTCATCCCCCTTCAGCTCGTTTCCGGTTGTAATCATTGGTGCACCGATTCTCTCCTGAAAGCTCTTTTGAAACAGAATCTGCGCATCCCGGGCAATCAGCTCATGCGCCACGATATCCTCAATACGAAAAATATGCCAGATGGAATAGCCAAGCGTCTTACTGTGATACCCGGATGCTTTTGCAAACGGCATCAGGTCAAACGCTTCTCTTGGAAAATGATTCTCAATCTGAATCATTGTTTCAAAAAGTTCCGCACGAAACTCAATAAGCTTTTCGATTCCCTGCTGATAGGTTGCTTCTTTTCCCAGGAGCTTTTGAATTTCCTTATTCTTTTCTCCCCATTCCTTATTCATGTCAATCACCCCAACGCTTTTCTTAAATTTGAAACATATTGCTCCTGCTGCTTTTCCAAATACCCCTTCACAAACGGTTTCATAATCAGCTTTTTTGCTGTCACATCTTCTGTAAACTCAATTTTGGTTTGTCCGTCCTGACTTGAGAAAACACCCGTCCAATGTCCTTTCATGTTGGTGTTCTCCATATCGAACTCCCATCGTTCCTGCGGTTTGGTTTTCGTAATCGTAAAAGTGGTTGCATATCCGTCTTTTGTATACTCAACAAACTGCGTTTCGTTTAACACCTCAACTTTACTGATGTCGCTGCGCCACTGATAGTTTTCGAGTGAAGTCACCGTGTTCCACACTGCTTCAATATCTTTTTCAAATACTGCGGTTACTGTTGAAATTGCCATTCTCATATTCTCCTTATTATCTGTGAATATATATTCTTCCCTGGTTATCTGAGTTCTCTTCCTTTACCATACAGAAGAATTCCCAGCCGTATCGCTCATAAAATTCTTCATGATTTGTTAAAAGATATACCGGCGAGATCCCTTTTTCTCTCATATCTTCAACAACCATATTCAGCAGATTTCCTGCAATTCCTTTCCCGCGATGCGCTTCCTCCGTATAAACAGCGCAGATATTTGGTGTTAAATCTTTTCGTTCGTGAAAATCATTTTCAATCACACCCATACCTGCAACAATTGTTTCACCGTCAAGGCAAAAATACCAGCCGTATTCCGTTTCTTTCTTCAGGTATGCATTCATACAGGCGAGGTATGCTTCCGTGGGCACACCCCATTTACTGTGAAACCACTTGGCTGCCTCATCCTTTTTCTGTGGACACGCTCTAAGGGTTACATAGCGATATTCTTTTTTTGTTTCCATTTTTCTCCTTTTGGGATTCCGTCCTCATCCCGATGCTTCCACTGCTTCATCCTGCTGTGGATTTCTGCTCGTTTCTGACTGATCACAAATACTTGTCTATTGTTCCTTGTTCTACGACTCTTTTTCCAAGCAGCGTAATTGCCTGCTTTGGACAGGTATTGACGCACCGATAGCACATCGTACAGCGGTCTTTTGCCACTGCAACTTTGTTCTCGATACAAATATTTTTTGTTGGACATATGCTCTCACAACGACCACAGCCAACACATCTCTTTGGGTCAATCTTTAGTTTGTCAGAATAATGCCTAGTCTTGTTATAAAAATACAATCGCTGACCAAAGAGACCTGCCAGATGTGCCAGAAATCCGATTCCATCCTGCGGCGCATGTCCATTTCTTGTATCTTCCGCTGCGCGTTCGATTTTTTGTGTCGCCAACATAATCAGCTTCTGATTTTCTTCAAATGGGCGCTTCAAGGCTTTTTCATCTGCTATGCTGTCTGTCATCTTCAAATGCAAGCCGCCGATGATCGTTGCATCATGTTTTTTCAACCGGCGCGCCAGAATACCCGCACCATCACCGCTAAACAGACCCATTGTAGCTATGACAAAAATCATTTTGCCTTTCCACAGACGCTTGTTTTGGTCTACAAAATCCTTTACGAACTTTGGAATATTGCTGTATTGTACCGGATATCCGAATACGATTTGATTGGCATCCGCGATATACTCTGTTATGTTGGAATCTTCTATTGAATACGCAGATGCATCTGCGTCATATGTTTTTACAAAGTGCTCTACTGCATATCCGGTGTTTCCGGTTCCGCTAAAATATATGCCGATCATTTGTTTTGCGTTCATTAGCACCTCTTGTTCGATTCATACTTTACCTCTATGTCATAATAAGCTGCCTGATATAACATGACAGTTCCCAATCAACTGCGACTTTTGTCTGGCGAACTGCGAGCGAATCATAAGTGTTCCACTTCTCATAACTGAAAGCCGAAGACTATGTGTGTAAAAGACACATCGAGTCGAGGCTGAAGAGACAGCGAGTCACCGCCAGGCAATTGAAGCAGGTGATGGGATACTGTCATACTTGAATACGACTCGGATACCGACAGAATCATCAACTGCGCTTGCAGCAAACAATCCTGACTGCGCACGCAAGCACACTAAGCACCAGCGCAACCAGCCCACCAAGCACACTCCACGGTGCCCATGTAAATAAAATGAGCCCCCATCCGGACTGGAAAATCATCGGAATCACTACAAGAATACTCACAAGCACAACAAGTTCAAGCACACCCGTAAGTACCAGTGTCCGAGTCTTTCGCAAAAAGCAAACCGTCACAAGAAGCAGGAGGATCCCGACAATTGTTATTGCGACAAATACAAAATCAAAAATCGTCCATACATCATATACAAAGCCTGACGGATCATTTCCTGTTGTGATTGCAAAAATATCATTACACAACCGGTCAGTTGAGGCCGCCACATTCAAGTTGGTAAGTACGCAAACTCCCGTATGCTTCTCAGAAGAAAAGACAATTCTTGAAGAAAAATTGGCGGTTCCGCCGGAATGACCGATCACACCATCCGCAAAAGCTTCCCATCCGCTAAAATAATCGCCCGTTTGCTGCAGTGCACTCTTCGTCTCAGCAATCAGTGCGTCGTACTCCGAAGGGATTTCACATTCACCGGTCCAGATTTGTATCCATCTGCACATATCCTTCATATTCGAATAGAAATAACCTGCCGGAATCGCACCTTCCTTTACGGGCATTTCATAATCAAAGGTTCTTAAATACCCGAGTCTTGAGCCTTCTGTAATCTTCCCACTTTCCGGAACTCCAACCGTTGTGGAGGTCAGTCCAAGCGGGAGCAGAAGCTCCTGTTCCATATATTCCTTGTAGGAAACACCTGAGATTTCTTCAATCAGCGCTCCAAGCAGGTTGTAATTTGCATTGGAATATGCATACTGTATGCCGGGTTGCATGGTTAACTCTTTTCCGGATATCGACTGTACCCAGTCAGAAAGTGTCATGCCTTCGGATGCACTCGGATAGTCCTTTTCCGAATTGGTAATTCCGCTTTCCTGCGAAAACAAGTGCTTTACAAGAATCGGGGCTTTTTCCCCTTCATAATACATCTCAAACTCCGGCAGATAGTCTGATACCAAAGCATCAAGACTGAGTTTGCCTTCCGAAACCAATTTCATTGCTCCAAGCCCCGTAAACGCCTTGGTCATAGAGCCAATCTGAAATAGCGCATCACTGTCTGCATTTCCGTAATAGGTAACTTCACCATTGTCATAGACTCCGATTGCAACAGACGAACACTTTGTCTTGTTCTGAAATTCTGATACTGCACGCTCAATCTGGTCTGCACGCTTCGCCTGCACAGGAATGCACAGTGTAAACATACAGATCAGCAACAAAAGAATTGCAGTTAAGGATTTTCCTCGTTTCACAGCTGTATAACTCCCATCAATTTTTTATTCTATCAATCGATACATACCATCCAAACCTAAACCGTCAGATTGATATCTCCATAAATCATAACGCGCAGAATTCCCAGTATAATCAGATGCGCCGGATAGTACAGATAGAAGAACCACTTCATCCACTTTGCTTTTCCCCGCTCGCCATTGTAAAAATACAATACCGGATACACCATCAGAACACCGACCAGTTCGAGCGCATATGCTTTGCTCACAAACAGGAACGAAACCAGTCCATACCAGAACACCCACTGAATGATCTGCCACATCTGTCCTTTCAGATTTCCTCTCCTGGGATACATTCCAAGAATCGCAAGAACCGCGATACAGCTCCAGTCAGCCGGGAATGCACTCATGACAAGCAGGAAAAAAATCACATTTTGCAGCCATTTTGCAACCGGAAGCGGATGATCGGACAGGTACAAAATGAGTACCGCAATGAAAAGCGGATACATCACACTTGTCCGGTTAAAGATTCCACCCTCTAGCGGATTTAAGCTGATTCCAAATCCAAAGCAATAAGCAAAATGCGAAATAATTGCAAAAATACCAAGTCTTTGCAGATACTTTTGGGCATCTCTTGTGTAATAATAACCCTCACACACAAAAAACCACATAATCGGCGCTGTCAATCGACCGATAAAATGAAGTGCCAGTGGCGCCGGACTTGTCGGAAACCCCGGGTAAAAAATGTCCGCGAAATGATCGATTGTCATTGCAATAATGGCAATGACCTTCAGCGCATTTGCATTCAATTGAAGCTTTTCTTTCATAACTGTTCTCTCCCGTAATTCCTTGTAATTTCTTTATACGAGGTACTATTCATAGCCATTCAGACCCCACCTTCATTCCGCAAAAGAATTTTTTCATAATACAAAAAATCCGTCCAACCGGTGTTTTTTGCATACAGATTCTGTTTTCCTCGATACTGAAAACCAATGCTTTCGTACATGTGCTGTGCAGGTATATTTGTTGCAAGCGTATCGAGTCGAACTGCTTTCTTCCCGTTCTTCTTCGCATGCTCAATGATGTCCAGAATCATTTTTCTTGCAACGCCTTTTCCCTGATATTCGGGACATACTGTCAGAATATGAAGTGATGCCACTTCATCCTTCTTCAAGGGAATCTCCCACGGAACCGGCTCGTAATCATCGCCCTGATACATCGTAATTGCAACAATTCCCGCAACCTTGTCACCATCCATATAGGTATACATTTCGTTCCGTTCCATATAACCCTTCAGCAGCTCATCTGTCGGATGCTGTCCGTATACCCAACGGGCATGCTCCTCCATGTGCTCCGTGTGCTCGATTACTTCTATGTATTTCTCCTTTATCAGCTCAAAATCATTTGATAATTGTAATTTCACTTGTTCTTCCTCCACATTTTATGACATGAGTTTTTTCTTCGTCTCCTCGATATCCTTCTCGATTAACGGGCGCATACTATCTCGATACTTTGATAAATCCGCCTGCTCCAAGCATTCCAGAATACGCGGAATATACGAAGGCTTTGCCAGCCCCACCTGTGCCAGCGCCTGAATACACTGTCTGGCAGTGATTGGCTTTTCATCCGTAACATGCTTCAGATAATCCGACAGGATCGCATCAAAACGATTCTCCTCATCCCACTGCGCATTTGCGGCCAAAATGAAAAGCGCCCGATTTCTCACCAACGATTTCGGGTGATCGAGCAATGTGGCGAAGTCATCAAAATACTCATACCACGCATCGGAATCTTCACTTTCCGAAATAATCTTTTCTGCCAGCCCACAGGCATAGGCATCATCTTTTACCGTTAGTTTTGCAACAATGTCTTCCTTCATTTTTTTATTCCTCGTCCGGCTTCTCGCCCGTGATTTTTTCAAGTCGTACAACGCCAAATTCATCCGGTGTCGTCACATGATTTTTAAATTTATATCCGAGTTTTCGATAAAACTCAACCGCAGTTAAGGATGAACCGACCTCTGTACGCCATGCGCGTTGAAAGTACTCGTCTGCCTCTAAGGTTGCAATGATTTGCCTTCCGACGCCCAGATGCTGGTATTCGGGCAATACAAAAATCGATACGAGATAGCTCTCTGTCGTGCTTCCCCAATATCCGGTAATACCGCCACACCCGATAATGGTTTCTCCATCTACTGCCACATAAAAGTGTGACTCGTTGGCCCGGTCTTCAATCACCTGTGCGGAATGACTTTCTATATTCTCCTTAATATATTCCGGCGGATAATCCTTGCTGTTACTGATCTCAAGTGTTTTACAGATTAAATCCGCTACGGTCTGTGCTTCCTTTTTCTCGAATCTTCGAATCACAATCTCATCTGTCATCATGCTTCCATGCCCTCTCTACTCGATACCGTTTCGCCACTCCATAAGTGTCGTCGACTGCCAGTTTCCGAATTTGTCCTTCGCAATTCTCTCTCTTGTTCCGATTACACGGAACCCGCATTTTTTATGTAGTCTGATACTTCCCTCGTTTACGGAAAAGATTGCAGAATACAAGGTCCAGTAGCCCGCTTTCTCGGCCTCTTCCATCAATTTTGACAGTAGTGCGGTTCCGATTCCCTGCTTGGTGTGGTCTTCATCAACGAAAATGGACACCTCCACAACCCCGCGATAAGAATCTCTGCTTGAGGTGGGAGCAATCATCGTGTAACCAATCACCTTGCCATCCAGCTCATATACAAATCTGCACTCCTTGATATGTCCGCGATCCCACTCTTCGTAGGTTGGGCATTCTGTTCGAAAAGTAACATCGCCTTTATCGAGACTCTGCTGATAAATCTCTGTCATATCTTTCCAGTCCGACGCACGCATTTCTCTTACCATAATGTCTTTTTCTCCTTTGAATCCCAAAGATATCCTGTTATTATACCTATCGTTCGGTAGGGTGTCAACAAAAAGGCGTTTCAGCAAGCAGGAAATCTACGATCATCTGCTTCTCGTCTTCTGTTAATTCATTGATATGACCGCGATCCTTCAACAATACCGTTGTACAATTCTCTATGATCTGCTCAGCCCGGCGAATCACTCCTTTCCCGGGAAACAGGCAATCCTTTTCTGCTGCCATGACCAGCGTCGGTGCCTTGCAGCTTCTCATCCGCTTACTGCTTACATTGCTTGGCATCGCAGTCTTAATCTTCGCGTGATTGATGCTTCGCTTTGCGGTCTCATAGATATCATCATTGATATTCTTGTCATAGACTGCCATCGGAAGAATACACTTTCGAAGCCATTTATCCTTATGTGTCGTCCAGTACATAATCATTGGAAGCATCATATTCGCGCTTCGAATGCCGGGCGCATTTTTGATTGCTGACGGAACATACAATACAACGCGCTTCATCTTCTGTGGCACCTCACACATGGTTTTTGCAATAATACCTGCTCCGAACGAGCCGCCAAATAAACTGATGGATGAAACTCCCAGCGCATCGATAACCTCTCCTGCCCATTTACCGTAATCATAATTGTGGGCGGACAGACAGGTCTGCGCGCTCTTTCCCGGATGACCGATTGTATCGACCGCATAGATATGAAAATCCTTCAGCAGAAAATCACATGCCAAAAGATTATAGGCTGTTGTTGCATTTCCTCCATGAAATACCAAAAGAGGCTCCCCGTCCCCTACGCCGGTTTCAATGAGATGGGTTTCTCCAAAAGATGTCTGTATGTATCGGTCGTTATACGGAACAGTCAGCCGTTCCAACTGACTGTCATATAATTCAAGAATGTGTTTTCTTCCATTTTCTGATTTATAGATGGTCTTCATCTTGTATTTCCTCCTGCCCGCTTTCCGGCTGATGTTTCCCTTACAGCATGATCCTTCCGTTGAATAATAGGAACTTACCCGATTGAAAAATCAAAAGTTATTCTGTTGAAAATCCCAATTCATATGCTTCTCTTAATGCTTTGTTTCCCACGATATCTCCTTTTTCTTTAACACCTCTTACAAGAACCATTCCGATATTCTCCAATTTAAAAAAATCCAGTACAAGTTGATATTGCAGCTTTATTGCGTCAAAAAGATTTGGCAGCGATGCTGCACCTACCAATAATAAAGCAAGCTTCTTAATATGAAATTCATTTCTCATTGGCGTATGTAGCCTATCAACGATTGCTTTTAACTGTGCACTGATTCCATAAAAGTATACCGGAGAAGCAATAACGACAATGTCAGCAGTTCTTAATTTTTCGTATATTACTCCCATATCGTCATTTTGGAAACATGTATTGTCTTTTCTTGTAAAGCATGAGTTGCATCCAATACAAGGATTAACTTTATAATCCGCAACAGACACTAATTCGACATCATTATTTTTACTTGCTCCTTCCATAAATGCTTGTGCTAATAAATCTGTATTTCCACCTTTACGCATACTTCCTGCCAGAACAACTATTTTACTCATCTGATATCACTCCTAATCTAATAAATATTGAATTTCACAAACCGGAAGTTATTCTGTCAAAGCAATTTCAACCGCAGATTTTGCGTGAATTTGCGTTGTATCAAAAATTGGCAAAGAAGAATCCACCTGATGAATGAGTAAACCGATTTCAGTACAACCGAGAATAACGCCCTCTGCACCTTTTTCGCTTAGCTTATCAATTACACGCAAAAATTCTTTACGCGAATAATCCTTAATTTCGCCAACACATAATTCATGGAAGATAATACGATTGATCATTTCTATATCCTCATCCTCCGGAATCATCACATCGAAACCTCTATCAATCAACTTTTGTTTGTAAAAATCTTGTGTCATTGTGTATTTCGTTCCAAGCAAAGCTATTTTTCTAATATGACATTTTTCGAGTTCGTCTGCTGTGGCATCTGCAATATGAATAATAGGAATATGAATCATAGACGCTATTTGTGGAGCAACCTTATGCATGGTATTGGTGCATATCAAAACAAAATCTGCACCTGCAGCTTCCAATCCTTTCGCCGCGCTCCCCAAAATTTCAGCGCTTTTATCCCAATTGCCGCTTGATTGACATTTTTCAATTTCATCAAACTCCACGCTATAAAGGATAATTTTTGCAGAGTGAAGCCCTCCCAAACGGTTTTTAACTTCTTCATTGATAATCTGATAATATGGAACTGTGCTTTCCCAACTCATTCCACCAATCAAACCTATTGTTTTCATTTTGAAACCTCCAGAAATCCCGATTTGTCATATGCACATCATTGGTTTTTTAACATTAACTATATCACAGATTAATACTTTTTTGTATATCATTCATTCCATATCACTCTTGAATATTTTACTTCCCATCCGTACCAGATCGTGGTATTATCTATGTTACTTT
>JAQXMB010000117.1 GCA_029012425.1 bacterium
CAAAAGAAAAAGTTGATGTATTTTAATGAGGGGATAAAGCCAAATGATTGAATTTGAGAATGTTAAGACAGACAAAAACCATATAATAGATGTTCTGGATTTGTATTCGGATGCGCTTATAATAGCTGTGCAACCAAGCTGCAACATCGACAAAAAGATAGGTAGCTATCGTGTCGCACTTATATATAAGGAGCATCGCAAAACCTATGAGGATACTATTACAAACATTACATCTGCAAATAGATGTGCCCTATATGGGATCATCGCAGCTGCAAAACACATCACAAGACCAATTGACGTTGTTTTGTTTGTCACGTGCTCATATGGGATAAAGCGAGGACTGGCAGGAAAAGGACCGAATAGAGATCTGGTCCTAATGCTAATGTCAATCCTATACAATAAAGGGTGCAAAAAAGTGACGGAAATATTGGCTCCCGGAGCCGGATATTGGCTACTAGGTTAGGGTAAGGCGGTGACAAAATGAAGACTATGAGAATACCGAAGGATTGGAATAAGTTAATTGACCAAAAGATTGTGACAGAGGAGATGCTGGATGTTGTGCTGCACAGTCTGATGGTACATTGTTATCAGTCTTGCCATAAGTATGGCTACCCTAAATATTGGGATAGATATATGGAAAAAAAAGACACCATTTTGCGAAAACTGAAGCCGCTCTGTATCCACAGAAGACTGGTGGAGTATGATTATGTAGGGTATGAATATGTAGGGTATGCATATGAAAGGGATGAATCGACAAACCCTGAAAATATGGATATAGTCTTGCAGGCGATAATGGAGGATAGAGTGCGCTATGCAGAGGGCAGGATAAGTGAAATATCATTCTGGACAGGAATGAATTATATGTGGGTTGAAGTTAATGATATTTCAAAACCCAAGGGATACGAGTATTATCTCTTTTATGTTGTCGGAGAACGAGGATGGCACTTAGAAATTGATGAAACACAGTTGGACAAGTATGATCTTCCAATATATGAGTTTGGTGATATTCCTAACGATGAAAAAAAGAATATCCTGCCTTGCTCAGAAGCATATTGCGATAAATTCGTTAAGTTTGTAGAGCAGGAAGACATCTCCATTATTGCTCGGTGTATGGACGCTGAAAATTTGAGCGGTTTGGAAAGTTATGCACTTGGGAGAGTTGTGCCAGATTCTTCTACTGGAAACTATTACTATAGATTAATAGCTACTAGTTGCTTAGTTGCCCATCTATTTCATTATTATGATTGGAAGGAGGCTAAATCGAGCCATTATGATCATCTAATTGACGATAAAGTAATGGATATCATTAGGAAGAATACTGAATTAGTAGTTGATAAATCTATGGCAGCCATTAAAAAAGATATAAGGTATCAGTGCAAAGAACTGGAACAAAAAGTCGAAAATTACATAGAATACGGCGGGCAAAGCCAAATGTTGGAAGATATTGTAGATGAATTTTTGTCGATTATAAATTGCTTAGAGAATCCAATGAAAATTCTAGTTCGTATTGAAGAATTGAACCAAATGGTTGTTCCGACACTTTTAGCACTCGATGAATCTAAGAAAAAGATGATTAGAACGATGCAGGACCTTGTGGAGTTTGTGAATCAATTTAAGAATATAATTTGCGACGAAAGAAATTGTATGAAGCAGGAGTACGTGATGCTGCATTACAAACAATTAAAAGAAAAATACAATTTTCGCGGTTTGGCTGAAAGAACACAGAAAATATTCGAAAGGTTAAAATCCCGTGAAAAGGAATGATATAACGACCCAAAATCAGAATCCAATAAAACAGGGGAAAGTGAACCACTTTCCCCTGTTTTATTTCGTCAAACCCAACTATAGAGTTTGTTTTGCATCATTAAAGATACAAAATTCCTTTGCCGCTATGTAATCCTACGTAATTTCAAATTACATTGCCAAAGTTGTTTAATCTTACACCTTTGCTACTACGCATCTCACATAGTCTTTATGGTACGCAGAATTCTTCTAGGAAGACGAATCTATACTAGCACAGTTCTGTTTCTGTTTCCCACAAAGTATTTATCCTTCCGGAAAGGGTGGCAATTCACCCTTGAAAACAAGATACTATAAAACAGAAAAAATGTCAAAAATAAATTAATTGATAAATTGCGATATCGGTGATATTATAATGCCATATCATTTTATTTTTTTTGTTGATTTTGTTTTGTAAAATAGGCTGGCTGACGGCGTGAGCGGTGTAAGTGGTATAAGTATGCTTATTTTGGGTAGGACTCTCCGGGGAGATGTCTTTTTTACCCAAAAACCACCTGATCAGGTGAGAGCAACTATTTGGGACGATACACATAGATATGATGTCGTCATATGCGACCAACACAGTGTTTTGTGAGTCGTCTTATCCATCTGCCCATAGTTAATATGCGCAGATGGATTTATGATTGGGAAAACACCCGCTTGATCAGTGTAGGACTTCTGAAAACTATTGATTTGTGGGGAAATATTGGACTTTTTTGGGAAAAAATGTTGCTTTTTGGGGGAAATGTGATATAATTGAAAAAGTAAAATGATAATCGTTAAATGTAATCGGTAAAGGGGATATCCAAGGGAGATCTCTATTTTTTTGCAAAAAAATAGAGGTTTTTCTGAATTTCAAAATCACAAATATGATTTCTGATGTATAGAGATCATTCATAAGGCATAATGAGGGTGGCTGTAAGGACGCTGTCCTACCTCGATTCTCATTGTAAAAAAGCAGGATGTGAGTATCCTGCTTTTTTTGCGTTTTTCAGGCTTTAAGCCCACAAAACTCCCAAATACACATCTGGCAGAAAAGCCAAAACGAAGCTATCCGCTTCAAATTCAGCGGCCAAATCAGGCCAAAAAATCCTACACCCAAAATCCCCGACCGGAGTGAGATCGGGGACAGGCTCGTAATCCAGGCATCTCACAACGTCGTTGTGCGGTGCTTGGCAGCCTGCTCCGGCGCCGCACTTGGGTGGCGTTACCCAAACCATGGCCGTTAAGGCACGGACTAAATATTGATTGGAGTTTTGTGTTATGAGGATTATGGATTACGAGAAATACCTTAAGACTGTCCCCAAAAAAATGCATTTTCGGGGGTTGGGACACAGCAGGCGAGACGACAAAAAACATGGTTCTACCAGAGACAAGATTTATGCCGGTAAAACATATAAGACCTATGCATATTGGTCAGATCGTTTTGCCAGATGGATCCAAGAGAGGGATTTGCCTGTAAAAAATTCAACAGACTTAAAAACATACAGTGTTGAATTTTTGGATGAAATTCGCCAAGAAGAATCACAGAAAGGCAAGCCATATAGCCCCTCAACGATCAAGACGGTCCAGGCAGCCCTAAACAAAGTCTGCGGGATAAAGCCAGGAGATAAGTACTATTTCTCCGATGCCCCTCAAAGGCACCGGAGCGAGATCACGCGAAGCCGCAATCCTGAATCTAACAAAAAGTTGGAGAAAAAATGGGGATCTATGATGGACGCGTTCCGGGGAATCGGCTGCCGTCGAAATGTGGCAGAACATTTGCAGGGGAGAGATCTGTACTATCGTAGCCGAATATACACAGAATTTCGGGAATTGATGCAAAAAGAGAATCTGACAAAGGATGAAAGTGCTCTTCTGAGGGCTCTGAAAGAAACAATCGAATACTTTCCTTATGATGATTATTTCGTGCTGCACCGTAAGGATAAAGGGGGAAGATGGCGCATAGCGCCGATCATTGGGCCTCATAAGGATGAGATTGTCGAAATGTTTAAGCGGACACCTGATACAGAGTTAGTATGGCCTAGCATCCCCAAAAATATGGATATACATGCTCTGCGGGCAGACTATGCCAACAGAATGTATCGCATTTACGCCCGTCCTACCAAAACAATCACAAATAAAAGAGAGATATATCATTGTCGAAAAGACAAAAAAGGCATGAAACTGGACAAGCCGGCCATGGATATCGCTGCGATTTCACTTGGTCATGGTTCCGGCAGGACCGTATTTGCTGATCATTATCTGCGGGATTCGATGGAGGAGTAGGTGCTAAATCTCAGGATTTCTATCCTGAGATTTCACAATATATATTCAAAAGGAGGAAGCGGAAACATGAAATTTCCAAAAGATTTGACAGAAGGATTAACGGAGGGCATCATTACCGAGGAACTGGCGGATGCGGTATTACTCAAACTTACCACGGAGGGTAACGCCCTTAAAACGGCATATGGCCAACCAAAAGATTACGAAACCCTCGAAGCACAGTTGAAATCTTTTTATGACCAAAAAGACCAAAAAGAAAAGTTGAAAAAAGCGGAGGAAGGTATCAAACTTCTTGAAAAGAAGAAACTGATTCTGAGCAGCCTTGAACCGGTATGTATCCACCGGGCTGCATCGAAGTATGAGTCGTCCGCATGGGATTATGGCTGTCCTGGCTTCTTGGATGCATTGGCAAAGGGGCTCTGCGAAGGAACCATAACCGGTAGCAGATCCCTCTTTGAAACTACGAAATATTACCCGTATGAAGAGGTTACGATTGAGGATATCAATAAGCCCATTGAATTTGTATATTATCTTTTCTATCGAGTTGGTTTGCATGGATATCATATCCCTATTGCAGCAGAAGATGTAGGAACATACAACCTTCCTGTCTATGATTATGCGGATCTCAATCTCGAAGACGGATCTGTTGTGCCCGTCTGCCCTGATAAGATTTGTGCAGATGTATTGGAGCTGATCGGTAGCGGTGAGTATGAATTGCGTGCTGCTTGTATGGATCCTTCTCAGATGGATCGTCTCAGAAAGGAAGCTGCAGCACTGACACCTGTATCTGTAGATCGTAAACGGAACATTGGGATTGGACTCAGTATTGTAAGGAAACATTTTTGGGGTGTAATCACTGGTTTTGGAAATGATATCATTGCAGACTCAACTTGTGATTCGAGTCCTGTTCTGACAGAGGAGCAGAAAAGAGGATGGGACTGTTTGCGCAGCGATCTTGATAAGAGGATCCAGGGCGAATGCGAAAAGGCTGTAGAAGAGGTCAACCGCTTTTTTGGTTGGACGGACTCACCTCGTCGTATCTGGCTGCATAATGAGGCTATGGTTATGCTTGAGATTCTGCAGAAAATTGAAGTAAGCAGCCACAACATGGAGGCCTTGACAAACGCATTAGAGGAGGCGGTATGGGATGCACACACAAACCCAAAGATCCATGTCCAGACAATGAAAGAGTTGTTAGAACTCACCTATAGCAAGGGTGTGATTCCCTACGGATGTGCGTATAGGCTCAGTATAGTTTATTGCGAGAAGCGTCTGCAGGAAGTGAAAGATGCACTGGGTATTCCGGTTTTGGAGGAGAAACTTAAAGCACTGATCGTCGACTTGGAAGATCAGTATCCGGAGAGCAAGAAATTCAGAAAGGATTGACGATTCGCCTAGAAAATTTGCGCCATGGCTGTTGCAATCTGAATATTTTTCGGCTAAAATATATAAAATGATAAAAATAGCCGAAAGGAGTTGCGCTGCATGGGTTATATCACCAGAAATCTCGAAACTGTTGTAGCACAGGTGACAAAAGAATATCCCGTAGTTTTGGTGACCGGTCCCCGGCAAGTGGGCAAAACCACAATGCTGAAACGGATGATGGAAGGAACAGACAGAGAATATGTTTCGCTAGAT
>JAQXMB010000118.1 GCA_029012425.1 bacterium
CAAGAGCCTGAGAACTCAAGTAAGGGCTGGTTGAACTGTGAGCCCTTAGGTGTGATATCAGAAAGACCGATATCCTTCTTTCCTACATTAGCTACTAAGTAGTCAAATACAGGCTGCTCTGCTGCCTGTGACTCCTGAGGTACCATAGCGATTGCTGCGGTCGGGCAGACAGTGATACACTCGCCACATCCCATACAGTCTAACGGAGATACGCTCATGGTGTACTTGTATTCACCAGCCTTAGGCTTCATATCTGCTAACTTGATGTTAGAAGGAGCTGCCTTCACCTCGTCATCGCTCAGTAAGAAAGGACGGATGGTTGCATGTGAGCAGACAAATGCACAGTTGTTACACTGGATACACTTCTGCGCATCCCACTCAGGAACGGTTACAGCAGTACCACGCTTCTCATATGCAGAAGCACCGGTCTCAAACTGTCCATCTTCGATACCCTTGAATGCAGATACAGGTAAGCTGTCTCCATCCATCTTAGAGATGGGATCTAACAGATCGTTAACCATCTTAACTACCTCGGCACGACCGGTTCTTGCTGCCTTAGGAGCGTCTGCCTCAGGATTCTTCCATGAGTCGGGAACCTCTACCTTATGTACAGCGTCTACACCGGCATCAATTGCCTTGTAGTTCATCTCTACAACTGCATCACCCTTCTTAGAGTAAGACTTCTTAGCTGCCTGCTTCATGAAGTCGATTGCATCATCGATCGGCATTACATCAGCGAGCTTGAAGAAAGCTGACTGTAAGATGGTATTGGTTCTCTTACCCATACCAATCTCAATCGCCTTGTCGATAGCGTTGATTGTATATAACTGAATGTTGTTCTCTGCGATGTACTTCTTTGCATCTGCATTTAAGTGCTCAGCTAATTCCTCATCTGACCACTGGCAGTTGATCATGAATACTCCGCCGGGCTTAACATCCTGAACCATCTTCATTCCCTGAATTACATAAGCAGGATTGTGACATGCTACGAAGTCAGCCTGATTGATGTAGTAAGGGCTCTTGATCGGGTTGTCACCAAAACGCAAGTGAGAAATCGTAACACCACCGGTCTTCTTAGAGTCATACTGGAAGTATGCCTGGATATACTTATCGGTGTGGTCACCGATGATCTTTGTAGAGTTCTTGTTCGCACCAACCGTACCGTCTCCACCAAGACCCCAGAACTTGCACTCCTTGGTTCCTGCTGCTGAAGTGATCGGTGCAGGCTTAATCTCAGGTAAGCTTAAGCCGGTAACATCATCAACGATACCGATTGTAAAGCGGGGCTTGGGAGCGTCCTTCTCAAGCTCTTTGTATACAGCGAATACAGATGAAGGAGGAGTATCCTTTGATCCTAATCCGTAACGACCACCGGTTAATACGATGTCATTCATACCAGCCTCACGAAGAGTCGTAGCAACATCAAGGAATAAAGGCTCACCTAATGAACCGGGCTCCTTTGTTCTGTCTAATACAGCAATCTTCTTAACGGTCTTAGGAAGAACTTTTAAAATAGCCTCTGAAGACCAGGGACGATACAGACGAACCTTTACAAGTCCAACCTTCTCGCCGGCTGCTGTCAAATAATCAATTACTTCCTCTGCAACATCACAGATAGAACCCATAGCAATGATTACGCGATCAGCGTCCTCTGCTCCGTAGTAGTTGAATAAGCCGTAGTTGGTTCCGAGCTTCTCGTTTACTTTGTTCATGTACTTCTCAACTACTGCCGGAAGTGCATCATAGAAGCCGTTGCATGACTCACGATGCTGGAAGAATACATCGCCGTTCTCGTGTGAACCACGAGCTGCGGGATGCTCAGGATTCAATGCATGGTCACGGAATGCCTTAACTGCATCCATCGGACACATATCCTTCAAATCCTCATAATCCCACTTCTCGATCTTCTGAATCTCATGTGAAGTACGGAATCCATCGAAGAAGTTGATGAAGGGAACGCGTCCCTCTAATGCTGCACAGTGTGCAACGGGGCTTAAGTCCATAACTTCCTGAGGATTGGTTTCTGCTAACATAGCGAAACCGGTCTGACGGCATGCATATACATCACTGTGATCACCAAAGATGTTCAAAGCATGTGAAGATACGGTTCGTGCTGATACATGGAATACTGAAGGTAAATTCTCACCAGCGATCTTGTACATGTTGGGAATCATCAATAATAATCCCTGTGATGCGGTAAAGGTAGTTGTGAGTGCTCCGGCTGCAAGTGAACCATGAACGGTTCCTGCTGCACCAGCCTCCGACTCCATCTCAACAACCTTAACGGTGTTTCCAAAAATGTTCTTCTGTCCTGCTGCTGACCACTGATCAACGGAATCAGCCATCGGAGAAGAAGGTGTGATGGGATAGATACCGGCTACTTCTGTGTAGGCATATGCTACATGAGCTGCAGCGGTATTACCATCCATAGACTGTTTTGCTCTAGGCATTAGTATTTCCTCCTTTTTTGCTTAGGTTAGCTTTGTCATAATGACCTACCGTATATTCTAGCATTAAATATTTTGCTTGTAAAGGTTCGAGACTGTACAAATCAAAGTGCAAAATAAAAACTCCCACACATTGTTTGATTGTGCGGGAGTTCAAGTTTTCTTGTCTTAGAATAGTTAATATTAATTATCTTCAGAATCTTCCTCAGACATGGAGTAAACGGCTCTCTTTCTGGCCATCTCATCACTCTCAAGGTATTCATCGTAAGTAGTAATCTTATCAATAATGCTTCCATCCGGCATAAACTCGATGATGCGGTTTGCGGTTGTCTGAACTACCTGATGGTCACGGGATGCAAAAAGAAGTACTCCGGGGAACTTTATCATTCCATTATTCAGTGCGGTAATACTCTCCATATCCAGATGGTCCGTAGGTTCATCTAAGATGAGAACATTGGAGCCTTCAATCATCATACGGGACAAAAGGACACGAACCTTCTCTCCTCCGGAAAGAACCTTCATACGCTTCATTCCATCCTCACCGGCAAAAAGCATACGGCCAAGGAAACCGCGCACATAAGTTGCGTCCTTGATCTCCGAGAACTGGGTCAGCCAGTCAGTGATTGCCAGATCGTTATCATTAAATATCGAAGAGTTATCCTTCGGGAAGTAAGACTGGCTTGTGGTTACACCCCACTTGTAGTTTCCTTCATCCGGTTCCATCTCCCCTGCAAGAATTTTGAAAAGTGTTGTTTTTGCAAGTTCGTTGCTTCCGACAAACGCAATCTTGTCATCATGTCCCATGATAAAGGAAACATCGTTGAGCACTTTTACGCCGTCGATGGTCTTGCTGATATTGTGAACCTCAAGCACCTCGTTACCAATCTCACGGTTCGGACGGAAATCGATGTAAGGATATTTACGGCTGGAAGGCTTCATCTCTTCAAGCTGAATCTTCTCTAAGGCACGCTTACGGGAAGTTGCCTGTTTTGATTTCGAAGCATTTGCAGAGAACCGGGAGATAAACTCCTGTAGCTCTTTAATCTTCTCTTCCTTCTTCTTATTGGCTTCCTTCATCTGCTTAATCAGAAGCTGGCTGGACTCATACCAGAAATCATAGTTTCCGGCATATAACTGAATCTTTCCGTAATCGATATCTGCGGTATGGGTACATACTTTATTTAAGAAGTAACGGTCATGGGATACAACGATAACCGTATTGTCAAAATTAATCAAAAACTCCTCCAGCCATGCAATCGCATCCAGATCCAAATGGTTGGTTGGCTCGTCGAGAAGTAGGATATCCGGATTTCCGAACAATGCCTGTGCAAGCAATACCTTGACCTTCAGTGCACCGGGAAGATCCTTCATCAGTGTGTAATGCTCCTCTGTCGGAATTCCAAGTCCGTTCAATAAGGTTGCAGCATCACTCTCTGCATTCCATCCGTCCATCTCCGCAAATTCTGCCTCTAATTCGCTGGCACGGATTCCGTCTTCGTCGGTGAAATCTTCTTTCATATATATCGCATCTTTTTCCTTCGATACATCATACAATCTCTGATTTCCCATGATAACTGTATCAAGTACGCTAAACTCGTCGTATTGGAAGTGATCCTGCTTTAGGAAAGAAAGTCGCTGTCCGGGTGTGATGACCACATCTCCGCTTGTCGGCTCCAACTCTCCGGTCAGAATTTTTAAAAAGGTAGATTTCCCGGCACCGTTCGCACCGATCAATCCATAACAATTTCCTTCGGTAAACTTAATGTTGACTTCTTCAAAAAGAGCTTTTTTTCCAAGTCGTAAACTCACATTATTTGCACTAATCATGATTTGACCTCACATTTTTTCTTTTACTATGCAACTGTTTCAAGAATTGCCGTGGCTTTGAACAGTTACATTATACTTAAAAAGGGGGATTTTTCAAGTGAAAAATCCCCGCGTTTTCCTATATCACGCAATAATACTAACTGATATTCTCGATCTGCCAATCAATCGGACTCATTCCGTGCGCAGCTAAAAACTCATTTGTCTGACTAAAGTGCCTGCAGCCAAAGAATCCCCGATAAGCAGACAAGGGACTCGGATGAGGCGCTTTCAAGACCAGATGCTTTGGATTCGTAAGCATCGGAATCTTGCTCTGTGCCGGTTTTCCCCACAATAGATAGACAATCGGCCGATCCTGCTCATTTACCGCGCGGATGACAGCATCGGTAAACTGCTCCCAGCCTCTTCCCTGGTGAGAATTAGCCTGATGTGCACGAACAGTAAGTACCGTATTCAAAAGCAGTACGCCCTGCTCCGCCCATTTTTTCAAATAGCCATTGTTTGGTATGTAGCAACCAAGATCATCCTGAAGCTCCTTATAGATATTCACAAGTGAGGGAGGAATCTCCTGCTGTGGCTCCACAGAAAAGCACATACCATGTGCCTGATGCTCTTCGTGATAGGGATCCTGCCCTAAAATGAGTACCTTTACATCTTTTAATGGCGTAAAATGAAATGCATTAAAGATATCTTCGGAAGGCGGATAGATCACATGATTGTGATATTCCTCTTTTACAAACTGATATAGTTTTGCATAATATGGCTTTTTAAACTCCGGTGCCAGCACCGGCAGCCAGTCATTATCGATCATTCCCATCTTTTGTTTTCTCCCGATTTTGCACAATAACGATTATCTTTTGACCCGCAACACATACACCAAACAACTCTGTGTTCCTGCCGGGGAACACCGGAGCATTACCTTCGCACGGATACGCCACGATCTGCCAGATAGTTCTTCAGATCCATGATTTCAAGTTCTTTATAATGGAATAAAGAGGCTGCAAGCGCCGCATCTGCGCCACCCTCTGTAAGCGCATCATAAAAATGCTCTTTTGTTCCGGCTCCACCGGATGCGATGACCGGAATCGATACATTTTCCGCAATCTTTCTGGTCAGCTCGATGTCGTATCCGGCTTTTGTACCGTCACAGTCCATACTCGTAAGAAGAATCTCTCCGGCACCCATTTTATCTGCCTTCATCGCCCACTCAACTGCATCGATACCTACATCGATGCGGCCGCCATTTTTGTAGACATTCCAGCCACTGCCATCCGGTCGTCTTCTCGCATCAATTGCCACAACGACACACTGGCTTCCGAATTTATCTGCTGCCTCACTAATGAGTTCCGGACGATTGATTGCTGAGGAATTGATGGATATCTTATCTGCTCCCTCGCGAAGCAATGCTCTGAAATCATCAACCGTGCGGATTCCGCCGCCAACGGTGAACGGAATGAACACTTTTTCCGCAACTGCGCGAACCATATCTACAACAGTATTTCTTCCGTCTGAGGATGCTGTGATATCCAGAAATACCACTTCATCTGCTCCTGCTTTATCGTAAGCAGCTGCAATCTCAACCGGATCTCCGGCATCACGAAGATTTACAAAATTCACACCCTTGACAACTCTTCCGTTATTCACATCGAGACAGGGAATAATTCTTTTCGTAAACACTATGCTTCCTCCCCCTCTCCAAGTGTTGCAAAATTTTTCAGTATCTGAAGTCCGACACGACTGCTTTTTTCCGGGTGGAACTGACATGCAAACAAATTACCCTGCTCCACGGATGCATGCACCAGATCACCATACTCGCAGGTCGCTTTTACAATTGACTCATCTTCTGCTTTCAAATAGTAGGAATGAACGAAATATACATAGTCTCCGTCCGATATCCCCTTAAACAGGCGGCCGTTATTCATAAGCTTGAGGGAGTTCCAGCCAATCTGCGGAATTTTCAGTCCATACGCATCTGAAAAACGAACGACTTTTCCTTTTAACAGACCAAGTCCTTCCACACCCTGATTTTCCTCACTGCCTTCAAAAAAAAGCTGAAGTCCCAGACAGATTCCAAGAAGCGGTTTGTTCATCTCTACCACTTCATGAACCACCTTGTCCATCTCATATTTACAAAGCTGGTTCATCGCATCTCCATATGCTCCGACTCCCGGAAGGATTACCTTGTCCGCATGAAGGATTTCGTTTCGGTCTCTTGTTATCACAGAAGGCTCTCCTAAATAGGCAAATGCCTTTTCAACGCTCTTCAAATTACCTGCATCATAATCGATAATTGCTATCATTTCTCTTCATCTCCGGTTTTTCATTTCTCAAGTATTGTAAAAACATTGTATGCACCGTCACATTCTCAACACATACAAAATGCCTCGGATAAATATGCGGTTATCATACCATACCCAAGGCACCTTGTCGATATTATTTATCTGCTCAGCCGGATTAAAGAATTTTAATTTCTTCCTTCTGTCTTCTTTTCTTTGTTATTGTTCATGTTCTCTTCATTTCATCTTAGCATC
>JAQXMB010000119.1 GCA_029012425.1 bacterium
CATGCAGATCTTGTCTATGCCACTGATGAGAGGGTTGTTAGATATTGGAAAATGGGACCTCAGAAGAGTTTGTACAGAGGTTGGATGCCGGGGCATCCAACCTTGTTTTTGCGTCGTGAAATCTATGATACATATGGCTTATATGATGATAGTTTCCGAATCGCTGCGGATTATGAATTTATGATTCGCTTTTTGAAGGACAAAGAAAACAAACTGGCCTATTTGCCTAAAACGATTATTAGCATGTATTATGGTGGAGTAAGCACCAATAATCCGGTGAGTTATCTTGCTTCCTTGCAGGAAGGGCACAGAGCCTTGAAAATGAATAGAATTCGGTTCGCCTGTTGGATTGACCTGCTTAGGACAAGCAGAGTGCTGCTGCAATTTGTTGTTCGGAGAAATGATGATAATGTGTAATGGGAGACAAAGATAGGGAATGCAGAGAAAGAATCTAATTATTTCTATTTATGCAATACTAATAGCGATTACAACTGTAACCGGTTATTTCCTTGATCATGATAATCCTATAGTTAATTGGGATATGTTGGATGTGGTATTGTGGTTATCCTTCGGTGTATTACTCTTTTTCATTGTAAGATTTGCGATAAATGCTTTTATCGTGAAAGTGGAGTTATGCAGTGCTGATCATACGAAGGTAGTAGATAACCTCAACTATAAGAAATATTGGATATTTGCGTTCGTTATTATCTTAACCTGCTACGTTATCGTTTGGCTGGCATATTACCCTGGGTTATGGACTTATGACCTTTATCAGGTAATGCAGGTAGTGAACCAAACATATGATTGCTGGCATCCGCTGATTCATACATTGCTGATAGGCGGGTGTTATGTTCTTGGTAGCAAGATCAGCAGTCCTACTTTGGGAGTAGCGATATATGATTGGATTCAGATGTTAGTTATGGCCGGCATCTTTGCATATGCCTGCATTTTTGTACTGAAACAAGTGAAGCGAAAAGGTGCATATGTAATATCTATTATTTTCTATGCAGTTTTTCCGTTTAATTTTATTATGGCAATTTGCTCTACAAAGGACGTGATATTCTCCGGTTTAGTGTTACTAACTGTAATGTTTCTGTGGAGATATATCAACGAAAAACCTTCCAAACTCGTTTTGATTACGCTTTTCATCATAACACCGTTGATGTTGCTGTTTAGAAATAATGCTTCGGTGGCGTTCTGTCTGTTTCTTCTTTTGGCACTCGTTGCTGTTCGAAAAAAAATGATCAACAAAAGGACACTTCTTCTTTTCTTGTCTTTTTTGATAATTTACTGTGGAACAAACAAGGTGCTGAAGCATGTGCTTGATGCTAAACCGGTGAATATTCGCGAGATGGCTAGCGTACCAAGCACAATAATGGGTAGAATATATAGTAGTGGTGTGGCAGATGACGAGGATATGGAGCGGATTAGCCAATATATTGACATGAATGAAGCCAATTATGACCCTTATATAGCGGATAGTATGAAGGGCAACATTTATGATATGGACAGCAAATCTGATTTGGCTGACATGATGCTATATTCGGCAAAGTTATTTGTTAAGTATCCGAGAACAAGTTTGGATTCGATCCTGTATTTACATGAAGGAGCCTGGTATCTGGGAGATAAGTCGCATGCCGAACTAGATGGAGTAAGAGCCGGCAGAGGATATATACAGACCGGAAGAGCCGATGGATATGGGATTGTTTTTGATAGCAAGATTCCCTTTCTGGAGAATCTTTTGGAAAGGTTGTTTTCATTTAATGAATATCAAAAAAATCCAATATTCACTGTGATTTTTTCACCGGCTTTCTACAATTGGATCTTACTCGCCTGCGTGTTTACGTTTTTCTATCAAAGAAAGTATAAAGAAGCGTTTGCTTCTTCCTTTTTGGTGTGTTTGATCGTTACGGTGATTCTGGGACCGTGCTCCATTATCAGATATTTCTATCCGGTAATGGTATCGACGCCGGTAATTGTTTCCTGGACTTTTAGAAAATCTAATAGCAAAACAGATGCTCATGAATTGGTTTCTGAGGCGTAGGAGATTTGGCGTTTGTTCTGGGTGTAATGTATTCAAAAGAATGATAAGAGGAATGAAGAAGAATGAAAAAAATATACGATAAAGCAAATCTAATATGTGCATCAATAAAGGGTAAATGGGTTGCCGGTATATC
>JAQXMB010000120.1 GCA_029012425.1 bacterium
CAGACAGATGTCAAGAACGGTGAAATACAACAGGGAGGGATTACATATGAAGAAACTAATCACACTTTTACTGACGGTAGTTTTGAGTGTATCAATGCTTGCAGGTTGTGGGGGAGATCCGGTAGCGGATGAGTTAGAAAAATATTTGAATACAGATATGAAAGATATCAACCAGAAGTATGAAGACTTAAAGACTGAGATGGGTAAATGGGAGGATTTCTCTGATGCACAGCAGATGATCGACAGTATCGACCAGGTCATTCTTCCGAATCTGAAGGATTCGTTAGATGCACTCGATCAGATTGATTTATCGACCGATGAAGTGAAGGCAGTCCGTGATACCTATAAGAATGCGCTTGAGACTTATCAGGATGGCTTTCATCAGATGCGCTCTTACCTGGAAGGGGAAGACGAAGCGGATTATAACGCAGCAGAGGACAAGATCAATGATGCAGTAAGCATTGTGAATGATTATAACAGCCAGTTAGAGAAGCTTGCTGAAGAAAAAGGCATGACAATTGAATATTAGATTATCAGAGAGGATAAAAGGACTCCCGCAGCGATGGCCGCGGGAGTTTTTGCGTAAATGTGGTGAAGTTACGTATATGATTAGAAAAATTTAAAATTATCTGAAAAAATTAGCACTCACCTCTTGACAGTGCTAACAACTGGTGCTATATTCTGAATTGTAAAGAGAATATATGCAAAGTTAGGAGGGAGAAGCATGAACATTCAGAAATTTACACAGAAGTCAGTCGAAGCGATCAATGATTGTGAGAAGCTGGCTTATGAATATGGAAATCAGGAGATCGAGCAGGAGCATCTGCTGGTCGCTCTATTGCAGCAGGAGGATGGTCTGATCTTAAAACTGATTGAAAAAATGGAGATTCAGAAGGAGCATTTTGTGGATAACGCACTTCGTCATCTGCAGGCGCGTGTAAAGGTGTCTGGAGGACAGGTGTATGTCGGACAGGATCTGAATAAGGTGCTGATCCATGCAGAAGATGAAGCAAAGCAGATGGGAGACGAGTATGTATCGGTTGAGCATCTGTTCCTGGCTCTGATCAAATATCCAAATAAAGCGATCAAAGAGATCTTAAAAGAGTACGGAATCACAAGAGAACGTTTTTTACAGGCATTGTCAACGGTGCGTGGTAACCAGCGTGTGACTTCGGATAACCCGGAGGCAACCTACGATACCCTGAATAAGTATGGTTACGATATGGTAGAGCGTGCAAGGGATCAGAAGTTAGATCCGGTCATTGGACGTGATACAGAGATCCGTAACGTAGTCCGGATCCTTTCGCGTAAGACGAAAAATAATCCGGTTTTAATCGGTGAACCGGGTGTAGGTAAGACCGCAGTTGTCGAAGGTCTGGCACAGCGTATTGTACGCGGAGATGTACCGGAAGGCTTAAAGGACAAGAAGCTGTTTGCACTGGATATGGGTGCATTGGTTGCCGGTGCGAAGTACCGTGGTGAATTCGAGGAACGTTTAAAGGCAGTCTTAGATGAAGTAAAGCAGTCGGATGGACAGATCATTCTGTTTATCGATGAGCTGCATACGATTGTCGGTGCAGGCAAGACGGACGGTGCCATGGATGCCGGTCAGCTGTTAAAGCCCATGCTTGCCAGAGGAGAGCTGCATTGTATCGGTGCCACTACGCTGGATGAATATCGGGAATATATCGAAAAGGATGCAGCATTAGAGCGTCGTTTCCAGCCGGTCATTTTATATTAGCCGACCGTGGAGGATAACATTTCTATTCTTCGCGGTTTGAAGGAGCGCTATGAAGTATTCCATGGTGTAAAAATCGCAGATGGTGCACTTGTATCGGCAGCAGTGCTTGCCAACCGTTATATTACCGACCGGTTTCTGCCGGATAAAGCAATCGATCTGGTTGATGAGGCATGTGCGCTGATAAAAACGGAGCTTGATTCGATGCCGGCGGAACTTGATGAGCAGAACCGAAGAATTATGCAGCTGGAAATCGAGGTGACAGCGCTCAAAAAAGAGACGGATCACTTGAGTCAGGAGCGGCTCGCATCCTTGCAGCAGGAGCTTGCAGAGCGCAAGGATGAATTCAATGCGAAGAAGGCGCAATGGGAAAACGAAAAGTCGTCGGTAGAACGCGTACAGAAGCTTCGTGAAGAATTGGAGCAGGTAAAAAATGACATCAAAACTGCACAGCAGAACTATGACCTTGAGAAAGCAGCTGAGCTTCAGTACGGTCGACTTCCGCAGCTTCAAAAGCAGCTGGAGGCAGAGGAGAACATTGTAAAAGACCGTGATCTGTCACTTGTTCATGAGAATGTCAGTGAGGAAGAAATCTCGCGCATTATTTCGCGCTGGACCGGTATTCCGGTTTCAAAGTTAAATGAGACCGAGCGAAACAAGACCCTGCATCTGGATGAAGAACTTCATAAAAGAGTGGTTGGTCAGGATGAGGGTGTTACCCGCGTGACGGAGGCAATTATCCGCTCTAAGGCCGGCATCAAAGATCCGGGCAAGCCGATTGGATCATTTTTATTCCTCGGACCGACCGGTGTTGGTAAGACAGAGCTTGCCAAGGCATTGGCAGAAAGCCTCTTTGATGATGAAAACAATATGGTTCGTCTCGATATGAGCGAATATATGGAGAAGCATTCCGTATCCCGCCTGATTGGAGCGCCTCCCGGATATGTGGGCTATGAAGAGGGTGGACAGCTGACAGAAGCAGTGCGCAGAAAACCGTATTCCGTTGTATTGTTTGATGAGGTTGAAAAGGCACATCCGGATGTGTTCAATGTGCTGCTTCAGGTTTTGGATGACGGACGAATCACAGATTCCATGGGTCGTACGGTTGATTTCAAAAATACAATCCTCATTATGACTTCAAATCTTGGTTCTTCCTATTTATTAGAAGGAATAGACGAGCATGGAGAAATCACCCCGGAGGCCAACGAGGCTGTCATGGGAGAGCTTCGCGCAAGCTTCCGACCGGAGTTCCTGAATCGTTTAGATGAGATCATTCTGTTCAAGCCGCTGACCAAGGAACACATAAAGGGTATCATGGGACTGCTTATGAACGGTCTGAATCAAAGACTGGCAGACCGTGAGCTTACTGTGGAACTGACGGAAGAGGCAAAATCTTTTGTGATTGAAAAGGCGTACGATCCGATATACGGAGCAAGACCGCTTAGAAGATATCTGCAAAAGTCTGTTGAGACATTGGCTGCAAAGCTGATTCTTGCAGATGAAGTACACGCAGGAGATACGATTCTTCTGTGCGTGGAGAACGGAGAACTTCTGGCAAAACGAAAAGTGGGCAGATAGCGACTAAATAAATCATCCGCCGCATACAATAAAGCAAATGTATGTCGGCGGATTTCTTATGGACATCGAACATAGAATACGAACGCGCATTGCGCGGATGATACTTATGATTCTTGCAGCCTTTGTCACCGGAATACTTGTCGGAATGGCGCAGGAATGGGTGCTTGACTGTGTGAGCGCGGCAAGGCAGACAAAAGCACAAACTGTTACGGAAACGGAAGAAGAGCCTGTACGAAAACGGGAAGAACCGCGAAAAAAAGTGGCGCTGACATTTGATGATGGCCCGAACCCTTTGTATACGATGTCGCTTTTAAAGGGGTTAAAAAAGCGTGGTGTACAGGCAACCTTTTTTGCGCTCGGCAGTGAGGTGGAAAAATATCCGCAGATTGTGCGGGCGGCGGCAGCCGATGGACATCTGATTGGCGTGCACGCTTATTCGCATGTCAATCTGTGCGAGCTGTCCGACGAGGACGCGTTCGAGCAGGTGGAACGAACGAATCAGGCGATTTATGATGCAACCGGGAAGTATGCATCCTTTATCCGCCCACCATTTGGATGCTGGAAAAAGCATTTGGACGAGCGGACACAGCTGATTGAAGTGTTGTGGGATGTAGATCCGAGAGACTGGAATACGACAAGCAGCAGTCTTGTTGTACAGCGTGTACTATCATCGGTAAAAGAAGACAGCATTATTTTACTGCACGATGCATCGAAATCGTCTGTTCACGCTGCCTTTACCATCATTGACAGCCTGAAAAAGCAAGGCTATACATTCGTGACGGTAGATGAGTTGATTATGAATTAATGAATAATGCAAAATGCACAACTTGCAAAAAATGAACTTTCACCAACATGCACAAAAAATGCATGAATATGCAAAAAAGCCATAAAACACTTGAAATACTTAATAATATAAGGTATCTTGAATAGTGCAAGCAAAAAACAGAATGAATTTTTGAAAGACAAATATTGCAAAACAGGAAGCTCACATATGGATTTATTCGACTATATGAGACAACAGAATATGGAGAAGGAATCACCGCTTGCCTCGAGACTTCGTCCAACCACATTGGATGAGGTGGTTGGTCAGGAGCATATTATCGGCAAGGATAAGCTGCTGTACCGTGCAATTTCAGCGGACAAGCTAAGCTCAATTATTTTCTACGGGCCGCCCGGTACGGGAAAAACGACTCTTGCAAAGGTGATTGCAAAAACCTCGAAGGCAAAGTTCTGCCAGCTGAATGCGACTGCTGCCGGCAAGAAGGATATGGAGGAGGTAATCGCGCAGGCCAAGAATCATCAGGGGATGTACGGGCAGAAAACAATTCTTTTTATTGACGAGATTCACCGGTTTAACAAGGGACAGCAGGACTATCTGCTTCCGTTTGTTGAGGATGGGACGATTGTTCTTGTCGGAGCAACGACAGAGAATCCTTATTTTGAAGTAAATGCGGCGCTCCTGTCCCGCTCCATTATTTTTGAACTGAAGCCGCTTACGAAGGATAATATCAAAACACTGATTATCCGCGCGGTGACCGATGAGGAGAAGGGAATGGGTGCATACGGCGCAAAACTCGATGAGGATGCGCTGGAGTTCCTTGCGGATGTCGCAAACGGAGATGCAAGAGTAGCACTCACGGCGATTGAGCTTGGAGTGCTTACAACGCCGCCGGATGAGACTGACGGGAAAATCCATATCACGCTCGCGGTTGCACAGGAGTGTATCCAGAAGCGGGCATTGAAATACGATAAAAACGGAGATAATCATTATGATACAATCTCCGCTTTCATAAAAAGTATGCGAGGCTCCGATCCGCAGGCGGCGCTCTACTATCTGGCGCGCATGCTGTATGCCGGAGAGGATGTAAAATTTATCGCAAGAAGAATGATGATCTGCGCATCGGAGGATGTGGGAAATGCAGACCCGCAGGCACTGCAGGTGGCCACTGCGGCAGCACTTGCGGTTGAGCGCGTGGGAATGCCCGAAGCACAGATTATTCTGTCGCAGGCAGTCAGCTATATTGCGTGTGCACCGAAGAGTAACGCAGCGTGCACTGCGATTGAAAGGGCGATGGACTGCGTGGCTCATACCAAGACACCGCCGGTTCCGGTACATCTTCAGGATGCACATTATGGGGCACATGAAAACCTCGGCCACGGTGTGGGGTATCAGTATGCGCATGATTATCCGCATCACTATGTGGCGCAGCAGTATCTACCGGACGGACTTGAAAATGAAGTCTTCTATGAACCGACAGACAATGGATATGAGCAGACGATAAAGTGTTATCTGGAACATACGAAGCAATGGAAAAAAGAGCAGGAGGAATCCCAATGAAAACATACGAGAGCATGACAAAAGAAGAATTACTGGCGGAACAGACCAAGCTTTTGGAAGAGTACAAGGGTTACGAGAATGCGAAGCTTGCGTTAAACATGGCAAGAGGAAAGCCGGATCCGATTCAGCTGGATTTGTGCAGAGAGATGTTCGACTGCGTCAACAGCAAAAGTGACTGTAATTCAGAGGGTGGCATTGACACGCGCAATTACGGCGAGATGGAGGGAATTCCGGAAGCCAAAAGACTCATGGCTCAGGTGATGGAGTGTGACCCCTCACAGGTGATCGTTTTTGGAAATGCGAGCTTAAATATCATGTATGATACCGTTTCCCGCGCAATGGTTCACGGCGTGTGCGGAGGAAAGCCCTGGGGTAAGTATGATAAAATCAAATTCCTCTGTCCCGTTCCCGGATATGACAGACACTTTGCGATTACCGAGTGCTTTGGCATCGAGATGATCAATGTTCCGATGACAGCAGACGGTCCGGATATGGACATGGTGGAAGCGCTCGTTGCAGAGGATGAGACCATCAAGGGAATCTGGTGCGTGCCCAAGTATTCAAACCCGACCGGAATTACATTTTCTGATGAGACCGTTCGCCGTTTTGCAACCATGAAGTGTGCCGCAGAGGATTTTCGAATCTTTTGGGACAATGCATACTGTGTACATCATCTCTATGAGGAATCGGATCGACAGGATCAGCTTTTGAACATTTTGGAGGAATGTGCAAAGGCCGGCAATCCGGACCGCGTATATGAATTTGCTTCCACCTCAAAGGTGACACTGGCAGGAGCCGGAATCTCTGCAATGGCTGCCTCAGAGAACAACTTAAATGATCTGCGCAAGATTATGACTGTTCAGACCATTGGACATGACAAGGTGAACCAGCTTCGCCATGTGCGTTTCTTAAAGGATCGTGCAGGCGTGGACGCACACATGCTTCGCCATGCTGCAATTTTAAGACCGAAGTTCGAGCTTGTGGAGCGCATGCTCTCCGAGGAGATTGTTCCGCTTGGAATCGGAAGCTACACATCACCGAACGGTGGATATTTTATCAGCTTTGAAGCACTTGAGGGCTGCGCAAAGTCTATCGTGGCAAAGGCAAAGGCAGCAGGTGTTGTTCTTACCGGCGCGGGAGCTCCGTTCCCCTACGGAAAGGATCCGAAGGATAAAGTCATCCGTCTTGCTCCTTCTTACCCCGGAATTGAAGAGCTTGAGATGGCAGCAAAAGTATTTATCTGCTGTGTAAAGCTTGCAAGTGTTGAGAAGTTTTTGGAGCAAAGCGCATAATACACTATGGAATTTTCCGCTTAAAGAGGGTATAATTAACTTTGATACGCAAAAAAATACCCAGCCGATAAGAGGAAGCAATATGACAACAGAAAAGACAATTCTCGATTACGATACGGTAGCGCTTGATGATACGGACAGCGCACTCGTAATCATAGACCAGACGAAGCTGCCCGGTAAGATAGAGTTACTTCGTCTGCACACGGCTGAGGAAATCTGGAATGCGATCTATCTGCTACAGGTGCGCGGCGCGCCCGCCATCGGGGTGGCAGCCGGCTTTGGCATCTATTTATTGGCAAAGCAGATCGACACGACAGATTTCCTTATCTTTTATGAGGAATTCTCGCGGGCAAAACAGTACCTTGATTCATCCCGACCGACAGCCGTTAATCTTTCATGGGCATTAAACCGCATGGAGCAGGTGGTACTTGCTCATAAAAATGAACCCATTCCGACGATCAAGCAGCTGCTGAAGGAAACCGCCATCCGGATTCAGGAGGAGGATATCGATATTTGCCGACGAATCGGAGAGCACGGGCTTTCGCTTGTGAAACCTGGAGATGGAATTCTTACACATTGCAATGCCGGAAAGCTTGCGACAAGCCGTTATGGAACTGCAACAGCACCGATTTATCTCGGGCATGAGAGAGGATATGAGTTTCATGTATATGCGGATGAGACGAGACCGCTGCTTCAGGGCGCGCGTCTGACTGCGTTTGAATTGCAGTCTGCGGGAATCGATGTGACGCTCATCTGTGATAATATGTCGGCAATGGTGATGAAGCAGGGCAAGGTCAATGCCGTGTTTGTCGGCTGTGACCGCGTAGCTGCAAACGGAGATGCTGCCAACAAGATTGGTACATCGGTGGTTGCTACGGTGGCGAAGCATTATGGCGTGCCTTTTTATGTGTGTGCACCGACCTCCACCATCGATTGGAATACACCGACGGGTGCAGATATCATGATAGAAGAAAGAAAGCCTTCTGAGGTGACCGACATGTGGTATGAAAAGCGCATGGCACCGGAAGGGGTAAAAGTATATAATCCTGCATTTGATGTGACAGATGCAGAGCTGATCTCAGGAATCGTGACTGAGTATGGGGTGGCGAGAGCGCCTTTTACGGAGTCATTGAAAAAAATAAAATTGTTAAAGGAGAACGAAGAAAATGGCAGATAAGGATACATGCAGCAGCGCATCAAGCTGCAGCAGAGAAAGCTGTGAGGGATGTCCGAGCAAGAACGGAGAAAAAACTTCATTTTTAGAGGAGTTAAATGCGTCATCCAGCATTAAGAAGGTCATTGGTGTTGTCAGCGGAAAAGGAGGTGTCGGAAAGTCATTTGTAACGGCATCTCTTGCATCGGCAATGCACAAGGCAGGATACAAAGTTGGAATCATGGATGCGGATATTACCGGTCCTTCGATTCCGAAGATGTTTGGTGTGCATGGAATGGCAGTCGGTACAGATGAGGGAATTCTTCCGATGGAGTCAAAGGACGGCATCAAGCTGATGTCAATCAATCTTTTGATGGAGGACGAGGAGGCACCTGTTATCTGGAGAGGCCCTGTGATTGCAGGAGCGGTAAAGCAGTTCTGGACAGATGTGTGCTGGGGCGAGCTGGATTATCTGTTTGTTGACATGCCCCCCGGAACCGGAGATGTACCGCTTACGGTCTTCCAGTCACTTCCGATTGACGGAGTTGTCATTGTAACTTCTCCGCAGGAGCTTGTTCAGATGATTGTAAAAAAAGCATACAACATGGCTGATATGATGCATGTACCGGTGCTTGGAATTGTAGAAAACTTCAGCTATCTTGCGTGCCCGGATTGCGGAAAGAAACTTCGCGTATTCGGAGAAAGTCATGTGGACGAGGTGGCAGGAGAGTTGAATATTCCCGTATTTGCAAAGCTTCCGATTGAGCCTGACAAGGCTGCGGCAGCAGATGCAGGAGCATTTTACGAAACGGACCACAGTCTGTTTGCGGGAGCAGTTGAGGTATTGCGTTTATAAAGGAGACTACAGATGGCATTTGTACATCTTCATACCCATACAGAGTACAGCCTGTTGGATGGCTCGAATAAAATTAAAGAGTATGTAGCCCGTGTAAAGGAGCTTGGCATGAATGCTGCTGCGATTACAGACCACGGTGTGATGTACGGTGTCATTGACTTTTACAAGGCGTGCAGGGCGAATGAGATCAATCCGATTCTCGGATGTGAGGTTTATGTGGCGCCCGGCTCGCGCTTTGACAGAGAAAATGTTCAGGGAGATGACCGTTACTATCATCTGATTCTTCTGGCAGAGAATAACACGGGATATGCCAACCTGGTTAAGATTGTCTCAAAAGGATTTACCGAAGGCTATTACTACAAGCCGCGTGTAGACTTCGAGGTGCTTGAGACCTATCACGAGGGATTGATTGCAACAAGTGCCTGTCTGGCAGGAGAGGTTGCAAGATATCTGGCAAGAGACGATTATGACGGGGCCAAAGAAGCAGCGCTCCGCTATGAAAACTGTTTCGGAAAGGGCAATTATTATCTGGAGCTTCAGGATCACGGAATCCCGACGCAGCAGAAGGTGAATGCCGGACTGCTTCGTCTGTCGAAGGAGACCGGTATCGAGCTTGTAGCGACCAATGACTGTCATTATACCTACGAGACGGATGCACAGGCACATGATATCTTACTGTGTATCCAGACCGGAGCAAAACTTGCGGACGAGAACCGTATGCGCTACGATGGCGGACAGTATTTCGTCAAGAGCGAGGAGCAGATGCGTGGTTTATTCCCGTATGCACTTCAGGCGATTGAGAATACACAAAAAATTGCAGACCGCTGTCATGTGGAGATTGAGTTTGGCAATACCAAACTGCCCAGATTCGATGTCCCGGAGGGCTATACTTCTCTGGAGTATTTAAAAAAGCTCTGCTATGACGGATTAAAGGAGCGCTATCCGGACTCGTATCAATCGCTTGAGGACAAGCTTGGCTATGAGCTTGAAATCATAGAAAAAATGGGCTATGTCGACTACTTCCTCATCGTGTGGGATTACATCAATTTTGCACGCACGCACGGAATTCCGGTAGGACCGGGAAGAGGCTCGGCAGCGGGAAGCCTTGTGGCGTACACAACCGGAATTACGAATATCGATCCGATTAAGTACAACCTGATTTTTGAGCGCTTTCTAAATCCGGAGCGTGTATCCATGCCGGATATTGATGTGGATTTCTGCTATGAGAGACGACAGGAAGTCATCGATTATGTAATAGAAAAATACGGTAAGGATTGTGTGACGCAGATAGTTACCTTCGGTACTCTGGCGGCACGCGGTGTCATCCGCGATGTCGGTCGCGTGATGGACCTTCCGTATGCATTTGTTGACAATATATCCAAAAGCATTCCGATGGAGCTTGGGATTACAATTGACAAAGCGCTTGAGATGAACGCGCAGCTTCGGGAGCAGTACGAAAACGACGAGATTGTAAGAAATCTGATTGATATGTCCAGGCGTCTGGAAGGATTGCCGAGACATACATCGATTCATGCTGCCGGAGTCGTGATCAGCCGACTTCCGATGGAAGAATATGTGCCGCTCTCACGCGGTGCAGACGGTGTGATTACGACCCAGTTTACGATGACAACCATCGAGGAACTCGGACTTCTGAAGATGGATTTCCTCGGCCTTCGAACGCTGACGGTGATTGACCACGCCTGTAAGCTGATCGGAAGAAAGCTAGGTGAGCCGTTAGACATCGAGAAGATTGACTACAATGACGCTTCTGTCTATGAGCTTTTATGCAGTGGGCGATGCGAAGGCGTGTTCCAGTTGGAAAGTGCCGGCATGAAGAATTTCATGAAGGAGCTGAAGCCCAGAAATCTTGAGGATGTGATTGCGGGAATATCTCTGTATCGCCCGGGTCCGATGGATTTTATCCCTGCATATATTCGCGGAAAAAATCATCCGGAGGCAATTGTCTATGATTGCCCGCAACTGGAACCGATTCTGACTCCGACCTATGGATGTATCGTCTATCAGGGTGCGACTCGTTCTTCGCTTAAATAAACAAAGGCGAAGCACATTATTTGAATAGATATTCCTATATATTGGTTCAAATAAAAGGGAATTCAATTTGGAATGTCAAAATCAAATGATGGAGAACTAATAATCTCGAAGTAAGGAATGATAAGGTAACGCTTTGAAACTTACTCTTTGAGACTCCGACATGCGTGTATAAAGGAAACTTAACATGTGTGAAGCTCGGTAAAGTCGGCAGAAGCAAGTCTAAGTCAAAGAAATAATTGAGTATGATTGGTACAAAAGTGGCTAGAGCCCACCTGTCAAGAAAGATTAGAGTAAAGGATATGATTTGTGATATGTCGGAAGCCTATAAAATACCTATGGTGAGTATGTCAAAACGACTGACGAACTCGAGAAGTTAAAGGGTCTATATACGACCTTATGGAAACATAAGGGGCTACTTAGATGTAGTGTTAGTGAGGTTGAGTAAAAATCTTGGTTATGAAAAACCTTGTTGTGTTAAAGGCACATCCAAGCTAACAGGCCTATATTGAGCACCTAAGGGTATATGTAATGGTAGAGATTATTGGAACGAGGAAAGGTATTGAGTATTTTCATTTATTCTTAGTAATTTTTGAAAATATAGATTGACGAAGAACAATAAGCAATCGAATCAATGCTAAAAAGTAGTGTTCGAACCTATGAAGTCTTTGTAATGAAGATGGAGGAATGGGCACAAGTCGTTGTAACTTTTATTAAAAACTAAAATTAAAAATTCATTCATTCAAACACAATAGGGATTTCGTGTATGACTAAAAAGGCTCACTTTCGAGAAAGGAAGTGAGAGCCCTATGCCTAAAGATACGAGACATTGTATTGATAGTTTGAGACACAATGAATACTATGACATGCAAGACGTCTATGATGAACTTTATAAGAAAAGCAAAGAGAACTCCGAATTTCCAAAACTAATGGATATTATCCTAAGTGAGAACAATATCTTGCTTGCTTATCGAAATATCAAAACCAATGGAGGTAGTATTACTCCTGGTACTGATAATAGAAATATTAAAGATATAGCAAAAATGCAACCAAATGAGGTTGTTGAAATGGTAAGATATATTGTTCGAGAAAGTAAACATGGATATAGACCAAAACCTGTTAGAAGAAAAGAAATTCCAAAACCAAATGGAACAACAAGACCACTTGGAATCCCATGTATATGGGATAGGTTAATTCAACAATGCATTAAGCAAGTAATGGAACCTATATGTGAAGCAAAATTTTCTGATAATAGTTTTGGATTTAGACCTAATCGCTCGGTTGAACATGCAATATCAAGAACCTATCGAATGTTGCAAATGTCAAATTTGCATTATGTAATAGAATTTGATATTAAAGGTTTCTTTGATAATGTAGACCATAGCAAGCTTATTAAGCAAATATGGGCATTAGGAATTCGTGATAAAGAGTTGATATATGTAATTCGACAAATACTAAAAGCTCCTATCAAAATGCCAGATGGTACTTTGGTAGAACCAAGTAAAGGAACTCCACAAGGAGGGATTTTATCTCCACTATTAGCCAATATAGTTCTTAATGAACTAGACCATTGGGTTGAAAGTCAATTTCAATATAGTAAAGTGACCGACAATTATAGTCAAAGACCACAAAAGAATGGTACGGTCGATAGGGGACATGGTTATAGAGCAATAAGAGAAAGCACCAATCTAAAAGAGTTATGGATTGTGAGATATGCTGACGACTTTCGAATTTTTTGTAAGAACGAGCAAGATGCTTTGAAATCAAAGATAGCCATTGAAAAATGGTTAAAAGAAAGACTAAAGTTAGACATTTCACAAGAGAAAACTCGAATAGTAAATACTCGTAAAAAGAGTATGGAATTTCTTGGATTTAGTATTAGAGTTCATCGTAAGAAGAAAAATTCAAAATATGTTGTAGATTCACACATTAGTCAAAAAGCTCTTAAAGATAAGGGTGAAAAGTTAGCAAATCAAGTTAAAAAGTTTTGTAGCTATCAAGGTTCTGATAAAGAAGCTAAGGAAGTAGTTGTATATAATTCAATGGTATTAGGAATTCAAAATTATTATCGTATAGCAACGAATGTTGCAAGTGATTTAAATAGAATTCAAAATCGAAATCATAGGATTATGTATAATCGTTTGAATACACAAAGAGGTAATCGACTTGTAAAACAAGGACGAACCTTAACAGACATAGAAAAGAAACGATATGGAAAATCAAAATCCTTGCGTTATATCGCAGGAACAAGAGAACCTATCTATCCAATATGTTATGTGCAATTCAAAAATCCAATAGCTTTCAATAGAAGAATATGTCCTTATACCAATGAAGGTCGTGCTATTATACATGACAAACTAGGTATAAATTGTAATATGATGTATCAACTAATGAACCAAAAGATAGGTAGTAGTAGCATTGAGTACTATGATAATAGAATTTCTCTATATAGTGCGCAATGGGGAAAATGTTACATCACAGGCAAGGAGTTTTTGAGTGTTGATGATATTCATTGTCATCACAAGAAAGCGAAACATAGAGGAGGTACTGATGAGTATTCAAATCTTGTACTTGTTGATAAAGATGTTCACAAACTACTACATGCAAACAAACTTGAGACGATTGAATATTATATCAATTTGCTAAACATTAAATCAACCGAATTAAGAAAGGTAAATAGACTAAGACAATTATTGGAATTACCCATTATTGTTAAGGAAAGAAAGAGCCTTACGCTTAGTTATAAATACGAATGAGATAAAACATATATCTTTTGAAAATGTGAAATCTTATACTATAATATAGATAGAAACATTAACAAAGGAGGTATTGATATGTATAAGAACTCATTACTAATAGCATTAATTTTTTCATTGCTTACAATATTCTTATCATATGAAGAATATAAAAAAGATAAATTACCTAAAAAGAATTTCAATGTAATAGTAATAACTCTAGGAATTGCATCAATAGGAGCAATAATTTTAATGCTTAATTAGAAAAATTTAGGTTGTTTGATTAGAATGAATAAAAGTTATGACGATGGAACGCCGTGTGCTAGGAAACTAGCATGCACGGTGTGGAGCGGGGGAAAAGCTAGAGATAATATCAAAGGCTTACCTATCGCTATA
>JAQXMB010000121.1 GCA_029012425.1 bacterium
CTTCAAGAGTGAAATTGCAAAGGACGGTGTCTCATCATCCACATGCCCGTAATCGTTCATGATACGAACCCATACAGCTCCGACAACCAGACTTCCGGTATCATTCCCCGGCCTATCCGATCCGTATACCAAACACGCTTCCTCATCAACCATAGTGACTCTGCCTGACAAACACGCTTCTTCATCAGCTATGTCTGCCCTGTCTACCTCTGCAACGAAGCAGATGTCACCCTCGCGCATTCCGAAGTCTTCCACATAGACCTGTAGCTCCGGCTGCTTGATAATATCTTGGGGTGGAGCCTCGACACCTTCCGGAATAAAAATTGCTTCATATAAGAAGTTGTCCAACAAGCCGACTTCATCGGGTCTTAATTTTCTTATTTGATAAATCATTCCTTCTCCTGCGCAAAAGATGCCTTGTACTTCGGCAAAACAACCTTAATAAATACAACCAGATTTATCACAAACAAACACCCAAATCCCACTCTTGCCGGTATCTCCGGTACAAGCAGTGCGATTCCATTCATATCTCCGCCGCCGAAAAATCCGCAGAAAACACCCAGATACAACGGGTCTGCAAAAAGCAGCACGATTGTGAGGTAATACATGCATGCGCGAAATACCTTTGAGGATGCTCTGCCAATCCTTGGAATAAGAAGAATCATCAGATACGCAGTCAAAAAGGTTGCAATCGCACCAACCAGACAAAAAATGCCAAGCTGCACATCTGTCATCTTCTCGCGGAATACATCAATCTGCACACCTAATCCAAGAAAGTTTATTTGCTTGAAGGTGCCCATAATCAGTGCCGCTATCAGGTGTGCACCCTCATGGATGATATAATAGCCTAGAATTCCTACAATAATTCCCAGATACTGTCTCACTCGTTTACTCATTTTTTTCCTATCTCCATACATTCCCGGTTCTCATCTGAACCGTTACTCTTTTCTACATACAAACCCTTGCATTCACATGCTAAATCCGCGCGGCTGTTTTTCTATTTCGTCTGTGGTAAGCCTACTGCTTCATCTCCAGGTGAAACGGGATGATATTGTCCGTATTTCTATGTGCAAAAATCTGTCCGTCTCCACTTGTCAGGTTATAGATGGCTGTCCACTGCAATTTGTCCGTATCACCGGTTCGCACACCAATTCGTGCAAGCAATTCAACCGCATCCGCTTCGTCAAGCACTTTGCCATTTTCTTCGATTGCCTCAACAGCGGCATCGTAGCGCTCAAATTCCGTGAAGCCCTCTCCGATATTCAATCCCTGATAAGCAATATAATTCGACGCCACCTGATACGGCCGGTCTGTTTCAACAACCTGAAGATCATCATCGTAATACTCAACAAGAACAGAACGACCACTCGCATCTGCAATGAGATAATGACAGGTTACATCCGCAGAAAAATAGATGTTGTACTGTCTCATCAGTTCAATCGCCTCCTCAACAGTCGCCGCCTTGTCAAGCACAAGTCGAATGACGGTTGTCGTGTTGAGCATCACGCGGTCCGGATCGTATTTCGGATGCGCCTCCGGCACGGCGAGCAGGGCAATCGCAACACCTTTTTCATTCATTCCGTCAAACGGAAGAAACGGCGCTGCCAGTGTCAAAAAGCTGTCAAGCTTCCGCGCATGCGGTAGCTCATCCTTCGAATAACCGGCAAAAGCAAGATTCACCGTTGAGACAGAGGCGTATCCGTTTTTCGGTCGGGTATACAGCTGCAACGACGGTGCATACTCAAAATCAAAGTTTCTGCCATAAATAATCTCTCCGGCACTGTTTTTTGTCACAAATGCAGTACAGCCATCCCCTGTGACACCCAGCTTTATCGGCAGACCTTTTAACAGGCGCTTCGTCACAAAAGCTTCGATTTCCGAATCATTCGATGCACCAACCTCAAGAAACTCATCAAACCCATAATCACCGTAATAGGTCATCTGATACATGCCATAGTCATCCACTTTTTTTAATGAAAGCAGGGAACGAAGCTCGTTCCAAAACAACACAATTACGACAGCAAATAAAGCAATGGCACAAACAAGTGCCACTGCTAAAATCTGCAAACCTTTTTTCTGTTTTTTCACAATATCTCTCCTATTATAAAGCGAATTTCCAGTCGCTTCTGATTATGAAATCATTTTCCTCTTATTGATAATTGCTGATTAATTAGAAGGATGCGGCATATAAGCATAGAGCTGCATCGCAGTCGATGCAATCGGCATACTCTGCATAATCACTTTTCCGGGGCCGTATACAACCGTATTAAACAGACCCTCACCTCCGAACAGCACATTGGTCACGCCCTTGATGGTCTTTACTTCCATTCGGCAGCTCTCTGACATTGCTGCCACATATCCGGTATCAACAATCTTGCAGTCGCCTGCCGGAATCTCATACTCGTGGGCAGATCCGTCAATCTCTAAGAAGATGATTCCGTTTCCGGTGTATCTTCTCATCAAAAATCCCTCGCCACCAAAGAAGCCTCTTCCGAGCTTCTGCTGGATATATACCTCACTGTCAATATCGCCCACACTTGCAAGGAATGCTCCTTTTTGAACAATAATACCATTGCCGGGGGTCACCTGCACCGCACGGATAGAACCCGGGAATTTTGATGCAAAAGCAATTTCACCCGGTCGGTTTGCATAATATGTATTCATAAATGCATTCTCCTTGGTAAGCATACGGCCAAACATCTTTCCGAGTCCGCCCGCCTGTGTCTGCATCTCAATCTCATTGTCCATCCACGCCATTGCACCGGCTTCACACTGAACACTCTCTCCAGCCTCCAAGGAAACCTTTACAACCGGTAAGTTTTCGCCTTCAATTACATATCTCATATTTGACTCCTCCATGATAATAGTTTTTCATCTGTTACCTTCTCATCTCTTCACTTCGATGCGTTGTCTTCTCATCTTGTATCTGCCCGGCACCGTTGCTATTATTGCCAATCGATACGGAACAAAATGATTATACCATAATAATCGTTAACCTGTAGACTTTTTTTCATTTTTCATCATTTTTTTCTCTTCGTATGATAAGGCTCCTCTTCTGTATACGGTGAATGGAACAGTTTCTGAGTGAGAGAAAAATTCTCCCCATGATTGCGCATAACCTGCGATTGGTATATGATAGTGATTAACTGATCAACAGTATTCATTGGAGGAACTATGAATTATCGCAAGGACAAATACGGCAATGATTTGTCAATTCTCGGCTTTGGATGCATGCGTTTTGCAAAAAACGGCTCGAAAATTGATATGGAACAGACAAATGAACAGATTATGGCTGCCTATCATGCAGGCGTCAACTATTTTGACACTGCCTATGTCTATCCCGGAAGTGAGGAAGCGCTTGGAACCGTTCTCGCTAACAACCATATCCGTGAAAATGTTCATATCGCAACAAAGCTTCCGCACTATCTGATCAAAAGCAGCGGAAGTATGGATAAATTTTTTAACGAAGAATTAATCCGGTTAAAAACGGACTATGTCGATTACTATCTGATGCATATGCTCACCGATGTCCAGACCTGGGAACGCCTCAAGGGTCTTGGCATTGTCGAGTGGCTGGAAGAAAAGAAAAAAAGCGGTGCCATCCGTCAGGTCGGTTTCTCCTATCACGGAAACTCCGATATGTTCTGTCAGCTGGTAGATGCGTATGACTGGGATTTCTGTCAGATTCAGTACAACTACATGGACGAACATTCCCAGGCCGGACGGACAGGCTTAAATTATGCACATGCCAAGGGGCTTCCTGTCATTATCATGGAACCACTGCGCGGTGGAAAGCTTGTCAATCGTCTTCCCAAGGAGGCAACCGATATTTTTGAAAAATATCCGATTGCCCATACGCCTGCCCAGTGGGCGTTCCGCTGGCTGTGGAATCAACCCGAGGTAACCTGTGTGCTTTCCGGCATGAATTCACTTGACATGGTGCAGGACAATATCCGAACTGCATCCGAAATAAGTGTCGGTGAACTTGGCCCGGACGAGGAGCTGATGCTCCAGGATGTCGTAAAAGCAATCAATTCCAAAATGAAGGTCGGATGTACCGGCTGTCGTTATTGCATGCCCTGTCCGAAGGGTGTCGACATTCCGGGAACCTTCGCCGCATACAACCGCCGCTACTCAGAAGGGAAACGGGAAGCATTTTTTGATTATTTTATGTGTACGGCAATCCGCAAGGATTCCTCTGCTGCATCCAACTGTATCGGTTGTGGCAAATGTGAGGGTCACTGCCCGCAACATATAAAAATTCGCGAAGAATTAAAACATGCAAGAAAAGAACTCGAGGGTCCTGTCTATCGAATCGGAAGAAAAGCACTTGAGATTTTTAAAGCGTATTAGAAAACCTCTTATGGAGCAGCTGCCGCAATTCTCCATATTTTCTATCATTATCCGCTATTTTCCGCTTTGGGAGAGTAGATTCTCCCATGCATAGATAGCCGCGATTGCTGCATGTGACTATAATAGAATCACAAAGATGCATGCAGCTTCATCAAACAAGAATTACTACGGAGGCAATATTATGAATCAGGAAAAAATCGGTCAGTTTATTCAGACCGTTCGAAAGGAACGGGGTCTGACGCAAAAGGCATTGGGTGAACAGATCAATGTCAGCGACAAGACCATCTCAAAATGGGAAAACGGCAACAGTCTGCCGGACATCTCTGCACTGAGTGAGTTGTGCGCAGTCCTTGAAATCAGCGTCAACGAATTACTCGCCGGTGAGAAACTGCCTCCGCATGTATATTCGGAAAAAGCGGAGGAAAATATGATGAGTTTATTAAAGGAAAATGAAACAAATCGAAAATCCATTGGAAAGCAGCGGATAATTGGTGGCGTTATCTCACTGACAATTCTACTTATCCTTTTATTCACCAGCATGTGCGGTGTGAATGCAGTTCGCATTACCTGGTTTATCGATTTGCCGACCTTACTGTTTCTGATTCTGGCATGTCTGGTGACAGTACTGTTTTCCGGTGCAAAAGGTGTATACGCTGTCACCGGAGTCATCCAAAAGACCTTGATTCCTGCCAGTGCAGCGCTGTCTATGTTCAGCGCCGTTGTCGTTCTTGCGGGTCTTGAAGATCCGGCAACACTTGGTCCGAATCTGTGTGTGCTTTTGCTGACACCGTTATATGCACTGGTTGCATACCTCATTCTGATTCCGGTTCGTTACCGTGCATCTTCGTCCGGAAAAAATGAATAACCTCTGCAACCACAGAGGTTGTTCCTAAAATCAGAATCGGTAACTGCGTAGCATAAGAAAGTCGGATGGCCGCTTCCACATCGGGAGCCCATTCGGCTTTTATTAATTTTTCATTTAATTTTTTTACTTGTTCTTCATCAAAGCAGTAATGTGGATTCTGCGATTTTGTAAGAATCAGTTTTCCGGCATAGCACGCCATCTGCTGCGCTACTCCAAGATAGTCCTTATCTTTTGGAATTCCAATCACAACGCACAGCTTCTCAAGCTTCATCTGATGCAGCACCTCAATGACCGGTTCACAACTTGCCCGATTGATGCAGGCATCCAGAAGAACGACCGGATTCTTTGCAAGCAGCTCCAGCCTGCCTCTCCAGCAAATCTTTGATAAGCTTTTACGAATCAATTGTTCATTCGGATTTCCCAACACTTCCATGCATAGTGCCAGCGCCAGTGCGGCATTTTTCGCCTGATGCTCCCCGAGAAGCGGAAGGGAAAGATTCGTAAGTTGCCGTTCCCCGATTACAACCGTAAATGTCATTCCATCCGTCGAATACTGCACATCCTCTGCCCGGAAGTCCTTTCCGTATACGCGAAGCGGAACATTCATTTCTTCTGCGCGCGCTTTGAGCACCGCAAGTACTTCCGGCTTCTGCGGTCCGACAAACACACATTTCTGTTCACCGGTGATGACATGCGCCTTGTCAGCCGCAATCTGCTCTAAGGTTTCGCCAAGCTCTCTTGTATGCTCAAGAAAAATCGTATTGATTACCGCATAGTCGTGAACCACATTGTTGACATCATCATAGGCTGCACCTTTTCCGCACTCGAATACATTAAAATCACTGCCCATCTCTCGAAAATAGCGAAGTGCCATCGCTGCCTGAATTCCCATCGGACTGATGCATGCTCCGGGCACGAGTGTCCGTGCAACTGCATCAAAATCCAACCGGACTGCTTCTGCCTGACGCACAAAATCCGCATCCGAGATCATCTGTCCGTCAAACCGGAATCGCTCATTGAAGGCTTCGATATGCGGACTTGTCATTATGCCCACATGCAGCTGCGTGCCAAGCACGCTTGCGATCATACTGCATACGGAGCCCTTTCCCTTGCTTCCGGTCACCACAACCGCAGGTGTCCCTGCCATGGACTGAATAATTGCACGCGAACACAAAGGATTGCGCTTGTCGCAATCCTTTGTGTTGTAGGTATGAAATTGTTGTGCTTTTAGGTAGGATTCGTAGATGTAATCCTCGGCTTCCTGGCGTGTCATGTTCATTTTTTCCTTAATTAAATGGAATTACGATTGGTCCGACATTTGGATCAGGAACATCGATTGGCTTAACTGTTCCAAGCTCATTTGGAATGTTTGTTCCTTTCACATTCAAACCAATGTATACATCACCATCATGTTCTAAATTCAATCCGTAGAAACGCACGGTTGTTGAATCATTTGTTTGATTGATAATTTCCATATCTCTTAATAAATAGCAATTGTATGTAATCTGACTGATATCGTCAATTTTATACGGAAATTCATAATCAAAATTCAAAATACGCTGCTCCCCATTTTGTCTTTTAAAATATAACTGATATTCAGCCGTTGTTCCATTATTATTATTCAGATTTTGTCGAACAAAATTCTCTGCGTTAGCATAATGTCTTTCATATGTCATCGTAACAGAATATTTAGCCGGCAACCACTTATCTTCCGGAGTCGCATGTTCCCACTCATGCGGTTCCTTCAACTGTACATAGAAATAGAGTACCTGATTGCGATTTAAATATCCGCCTTCAATTACAAGCTTTTTCATGTTCTCAGCGTAATCAATATGTACAGATGTTCTATTTCCGTCTAAATACTTATTGCCACCCTGATGATTTCCCGAAGAATCAATAAAATATATCTCATTGACATCACATTCTCCAATATCGATTTCCGCACGCCACTTTGACACATCATATTCTCCAAAGTCTTTTGGCGGTGCAATTCCCAACAAATATGAATAAAAGATTGCATATCCTTTATCTACTACCTGCAAATTAGGATCCAATGGATCTCGCCACATTACTCCATTGTGCTCTTTTACAACTTCCTCCACACTCGAAGGTGGTGCCACCGGAATACTTCCACCGCTTCCATCTGTAATCGTCGTCGACAGCGTTCCGTAATACGGCACCGCATTTTCAATATTGGCGCAGAATTTCTGCTCATATTTCAATTCATCCTGTTGATATAATGCGATTGTATAATTCACATATTTGACATAGCTGGCTTTTACCTTCTTGCCGCCATACACGGTAAATTCAATGTCTTTTTCAATTGCGTTCATCGGAATCTCATAATTGATTTTCACATCATATCCACGATAGAAATCCTCTCCATACTGACACTCCACAGCATATGCGCTGGCATAGGAAGCACCATCCGTCAGATCACCGACCGGGACGCCTGCATTTGCTGAAAAATTTAATGAATCATATACAATGCTCTCCTGCCATCTATTATCATTTCCGCGAACATAATAGCGCGCGATTGCTGCGCCGGAGGCAATACCTGTATTGCTACCGTTCAAATAGGCATCCCGAATCCGGGAATTGTTACGCACAATGAGACCATCAAATCCATTCGCATCAATCCGCTCCATGACACCTTCCTCATAGATGAATTCTATCGAATTGCCACTGAGCGGAGCTGTTGGTGTCAGTTCCGTAATATTCACATTCTGGATTGTACTTCCGTTGATCTTTTTCAGACACAGATATCCCTCGCCACTGAGACCGTCCATGCTGTTTCCGACTCCAACCGCAGATTGCAGATCGGCCTTAATCCGGTTACTGATAGTATAAACAATCGTGCGCTGCTCGTGCTGTGATCGAATTCCATAATAGATTTTCATTGCAGAAGGAATCAGCATCGAAACTGCTGTCACGAGAATGACCAACAACGAAAAGCTGACAATCATTTCGACTAATGTTGAACCTTCTTGTTTTCTAAGTTTTTTTCTCATTACTACTCACCTAAAATCCTACAGCAATCTCTTCCTACGGTGTTACAACGGGCGTTTTTGTGTAAACATAATAAGTGCGCCCATGCATATCCGTTGTCTGAACACGAGAACAGGGGATTGTAAAAGTACTTCCCGCATTGCCTACTTCCTGAAAAGTAATGCTTGTCGTTTCTCTGGTTCCACCGGAAATTGCAGCCGGATTTTCTGTTATCTTGATTTTGTGACTGATCGCATCATAACTGTAATCTTTATCAGCAAAATTATCCTCTGCCAGTGCGGTTGTGTCATTGTCAAAATCGCTACTTACCATCAGTGTATTTGAGGCGAGACGCATCACTCCCATCAGTGCAGCTACGCACATCAGAATAATCAAAAATGCTACCATCACCTCTACAATTGTCATTCCTCTATCGTCTTTCAATCTTTTCATAATATGATTTTGTGGGATCGATTACCTCTCCCGGATTAACTACTCGTGATCGTGTTACTTTTAGCGTCGAACCATCTGCGCCCCGTTGCTCTGCACCCATCCACTTTTTTGCATCGCCAAGCGTCAGCTTCTCCCCATTCCATATAATCTCAATCGGATTACCACCGTCATCGAACTGCGTCGCATCGCTATCCGGTTCACGCAGATCAATAAACTCCTGCGCCTGCCCGGCAGCATCATGAAATTCAATTTTGTAAACCATATTTCCCAGCTTCTGGTAGCAGGCATATCTTGTTGTCACCGAAGCTTTTGCTTCCGCAGAATCATATACACTGACTGTGACATCCACATACTGATATGCAACCGCATCCAATGCCCATGCGCTGTTCTCCTGCATCGCGTATTCTCCGTTCTGAAGACAGATGGACATCGAGGGATTGCCATCCGTTGCTCCTGCAACAAAAGTACGCGGTTCAAGCCTCATAAAATCAGCAGGATTATTCACTCGAGGAAGATAATCCCCGATCTTGGCTCTCATCTGTGAACTCGTATCCGCAAGCTCTTCCTCAATCACATTGCTCATCGAAAGTGCCTGCTCATAGTACATTTCTCTTCTGCGATCGGTCGTTGTGACGGTACTGACCTGTGCTGTAATAAATAAAAGAGCAAAACAGATGAAGGTGAACACAGCCATCACACACAAAGCATATATGAGGGCTGCGCCCTGTTTTTCCTTCAATTGTTTCAATAGTTTATTCTTCATTTTATTTCTCAGAGTTATTTGAGTCCACATATTTCGTCGTGTCTCCTGCGATCGCCTTGACGGTCAAATGGGTAACGGCTTTCGTCGCATTATTAACCCGTACCGTTCTGTTATCCATATTAATGATCTGCGAAGACTGTGGCAGGATCAATGCATATCCGTTTTCTGTCTTTCGAACACGAAGACCGCAAAGAATCCGGTAATACTGCAATCGTCCTCCGGAACGGAAGGTTCCCGTCAAGGTCTGATTGATCTTGTCATCAAAATTACATACACCATCTACAAAAGCGTATTTTGTTCCCTGATAAGTTACACCACTTTGGTCAAGTGACAGAACCTCTGTTGCGCGTCCGGCTCCCGCCATCTCAAGCTCAACCTGATAACTGCTTGCATAATCTGAGTGGTCAAACAATACTGCATCCTGAACAATCTCTGTATCATTAAAGATCACTTTCGATTCAAATGTCTGCTCTCCACTCCAGAAGTTTTCATCACCGGTTCTACTTACCTTATCGTAGGAGTCGGTCAAAGCAGGGGCATTCAATCGTACCTTCGGAAGCTTCACATACTGCGAACCACCCGTTTGCAGCCATGTCCAATAAGAGCTGATCTGTGTATTCGATGCAGCCCGAATCACCGGCTGCAGATATGCTGCCGCCATGCTGATATCTGAAAATGAAAGCTTGGCACTGTAGTTATTCTGTTCACCAACCTTTTTGTCAAAATTCATCACAATCGGATGTAAGCTATCTGCAAGCGGAATTGAACCATTATTCATATAGCCATTCTTCTCGTTAAATGCCTTCTCGATTCGTTCATAGGTTGTCTCGAGATCCGAATCGAATAACGACGGCTGTGATGAATACAAGAATCCATTCAACAGATAGTTACCGTTAATCTGTTTCTCCATCGGAACAACCAGATATAATCCCGATTTGAATTCTGATTCAGATACTTCCTGTATTTCCTCATTTTGCAATGCATCTGTTCTGAAGCTGTAGTTACCACTTATTTCCGGTGGATCAATTCGCTTGCCAACCGTAATCGTGCGTTTCAGACTCTTCTTGGAATCCACATACTTCTTCGGATTCTTGTTAGTTTCAGCTACAACAACAAAAGATACTGTTTTGACATCACTATCGTTCTTTATTCCAAGATCTTTTTCAAGGTCAACATCACAAGCTGTGACAGAACGGTCTGTTATGGTCTTCACATTTACATTTTTCTTGTTAATTGCACCATTTTCGTTTACTTCATACTCTGCCCAGATCTTGTAGCTCTCAAAATCGTCTTCGTATTTCTCATCCAGCGCTCTCCACGAGATTCGGTACTTCTGATCATTACGATTCACCAGTCGTGCAGTTACCTGATTGATTCTTGGCATGCGTGAGATTACAGAAAATGTTTCCATTGCACGGTTTCCCAGAATACTGCCGTCGGATGACTTCTCAACAACACTCACTTCAATCTGATCATAGCTGAAGTTATCGGCATTAAGCGTAAACTCATATTCATCCGGTGTCGGTGTTATCGTTGATTTTGGAATCTGCGTTTTCGTAATCACGGTACGCTTTTGTATACCGCCACTGCTTTTGATTCCAATCAAAGTCAAGTCATAACCATTATTATTTTTCATTCCGGGTTCCCAAGAAAATGTGTATTGTAACACATCGTTCTTATCAATTTCCCATTTATATTCCAGACTATTCGGCGGATCAGCAACGTTAAATGGTGTGTTTGAATTATAACAAATCTGTCCGCGGTCGAAATTATGCCATTTCTCCGACAAAACACAGCTGTATATCTTCCAGTGATTTCCGTCTGCACGATATTGATATTCATATCCGTTGTATAAGATCTCATCACTTTCCGAATGTTCTATCTGAGAATCATTCTCGACATCATTGATTTGTAATCTTTCCTGATCATCCCAGACATCATGCCAGGTGTATACCGGTCCAAGACTTGTCTGCGCCAGCCAGATATGTACCTTAAATGATTTGTTTTTGCCAATTTCCTGTAACACTTCCTGTGACAGATTGTCAAAAACAACGGTACATCCTTTATTCGGTATCGTGACATCACGATAAGCATATACCAAATCTGTCGGTTTTCCATCTATCACACATTCCTTAGTAATCTCCACACGATATACAGGGAACAGTCCACCCTTTGCATCTCCCTTTTGTTCAGGAATAACCACACGAATCTTCGCATCCTCAACACTGTTTCCCGTTACCGTTATTTGCGGTTCTCTATCCTTGAGGTTAGGCTTAATATCAGAAATCGGACGCACATCGATCTGGGTTGAATACTGCTCGGAAGGCGGTTGTGCTACATCCGGATCCACGGAAACCGTTTGCGCATAGATTCTTCGGATAAAATTCGTTCCGCTATTCGTTGTAGAAATATATTCTGCCGGATGCTCCTCCGTCAATGAATATCGTTCTTCTTCGCCTTGGAAGTAGAAATTCACCTTCCAGCTATTACCAATTTCACTTCTTATTTTTGCAAGTGACTGTTTCGTAAGCGCATAGCGGTAGGTATACGCACCATTTTTCTTAACAAGCTCAATTCGAAACTCCGGTTTGGGTGCCATCTTACCAACAGACTTAGGTGATGATGTTGCCTCGTCAGACACTCCGACTTCATTACTGTTTACAGCGCGCACAGATGCACAGATATTCTTTTCTGTCATCCGTTCATCCAATTCAAAGAGCGCTTCATTCGAACAGAATTTTACACCGGAATATAATATCTGATCTTTCGCATCATTCTTCATTGTATAAATATCTACAAGATAATACTTCGCACTCATATCCGGATGCTTCCAGGTTACCTTAAGCTTTCCGGTCGCTTTTTGATTTTTATTGTCTGAATTATTTGCCGTAACAATTTCAAGCTTTACATCTTCCGGTTTAGACGGATATGTATTGTTATCTACATAATTCTCATAGTATGCTTCCATGAGAGATTCCATGCGAATCTTGGCATTTCGGTCTTTTTCTTTCAGCACATTCCAATCATTCTCATTAATTTCAGCAATAATTTCTCCTACCTGAAAAGCGTATTTTATATACTCAGGGAAACGCTGCCGGTGCTTTGTATTGTTTTCCTCATCCCAATCCCATTTATTGTTTTCAGAATGATACGGGTCTACCAGCATCAATTTATTTCCTTCAATAAAATACTGATGCCGTTCTAATGTATTATTATAGCTTGAAACACTCCAATCCCCTCCCGTTACAGACTTCCAATAGAAATAATTCTCTCCATGATTTAACGCAAATCTAGAATTATGTGCAAATTCCGGCAACCGGGAGATGAGATATATTTTGTTGTTCAATTTCACAGGAATTATTTCCCTTGCATTTGCACCCTTTGCATCATTTGAATGATCGATACGGGTCATTTCATCTTTTTTTCCAATTCGCTGATAAACTTCTATTGAGTGAACAGCCGAACCGTTTCCCGAAACTTTCAAGTTTGATAGTTCAAGTCGTTCCTTTGATTGTTCGCAATTCGCATACTTACCATATTGCGTGTATTCATTTGTACCCGACTTATTACCCACCAAACTGTAAATAACAGTATTTTTACTATCTCGTGCTGCGATTTCTACACGAATTGCAGACAAACTTGTTCCGAATGGAATTCCCTTGATTGTAATATGATTCTTATCGGTACTATTTTCCTCCGCAAGCAGATATGCACTTGTCTTTCCCGTCGGAAGGTATTCCACACGATATTGGTATTCCTTCTGACTGCTTTTTTTTGCAACATCAAAGGTGATTTCGTTCGTATTACCCAATACATGCCCTTGCGGAAAGTGAATATAAAGCACCGTTCCCCGTCCATCTACCTGATAGGCATAAGGTTCTTCCGGCGGCTTGTATGCATTCAAATCGCCAGGCAAACGAATTCCGTTTCCGGTTGGATATTGCTTGATCTCCGTTGCTGACTGTTCCACTCCATCGATATAAAAATTATTATATGAATTATTGCCAAGTGCACCAAGCGTCCAAGCTGTATCAGAACCTTCTCCGCTATATGTAATGTATCTTTTCTTGTTATTGCTTGTCGCATTATGATTGTCAGACATAGAATAGCAGTTGGTAATACAGGTTTTATCAGCACTGGAATAGCGGTCTCCAAACATACCGGATGCATGCCATCTTCCCTTTAATACTCCATAATTTCTACAACGATCAATCTTCACAACCACATTTTCAGCTGCATAATCACGCACATTTTTGCTGTCTTCTGAATTACCGGTCTTTACATAGTCAGAGCCCAAATATGCAAGCATACCAACCGCCATGGAACCGGCTTGAATCGTTGCATCCGGCCCGTTGACACAATCGACAATATCGACCTCAATATGCTGGCCTTCCTTATGATCTTCCTGATAGCCGACAAAGTTGCATACCACATTTCCCATAATTCCGGAATTCTCATTAGAACCTGAATTCGCAAAATTGGCCCAGTCTTTCCTATTCTCCGTAACATAATGCGGTTTTCCGACATAAATATTTCCGTCATTGCGGCAGGAAAGAACACGGTAGCTATGATAGTCTACCGGATGATAAACCTCTGCAACAATACCGGCTGCCGAACCACCATAGCCTCCGGCAGTGAAGGTGTTCTGAATCATTCCATAGTTATGACAATATTCGAGCGTTCCACCATTGTCCGTCCAACGACCGAGAATTCCCGCTGCATAGTTGGAACCACGATTATAGACAGAGCCAATGTTGATACATCCATAGATGGACCAATTGATGGATGTGGAGTTTCGCTGCTCGCCGATAATACCTCCTACAAAATAACCGGATTCTCCGTTATTTTCATTGTTCGGATCACTCTTATTCCATTTCCCATTATCTTTCTGCTTAGCGCACTCTCTTCCGACAAATGCCCGGTTCACTAAGAAACCAATATCCGCCTCACTCTCATTCATACCGATAACTCCGCCAATCGAAGACTCGGAAGAATCAGAGTGATTGTAAATCATCCATTCACCGGTCATACAATGATTTACAGAACCATATCCTGTATTGTAGCCGGTAATACCACCGACAATTCCCATTGTACTAAGCTCAAGCAACATTTGCTTGTCTGCAATGATATCCGCACCTCTGTCATTTTCATCTGTCCCATTATAAAACCATTGCGTCAGAATGCTAATACCCTTTACCTCGTCATTGCCTGTCCACTTTACCGGATCCGTATTTCTCTTCGATATCTTGCTACTTAATTCTGCTTTTAATTTTTCATATCCGACGGCCTTTCTTTTTGTATCTGCATCAATATGCGTGGCATCTGCAATCACCAGTTTACCCTGTTCATCTCTCACCTTTTCCATTAAATCAGCCGTTGTATCATCGCCGTTTGCATAGCCGCAATCCGTAATCACTGCCTGATTAAGTCCCACGATTCCACCGACAATTCCATTTGCAACCTGTATACGATTCTTATCATATCCGGCTGTCGTATCAATACTGCAACCGACAATTGATGCGTGGCTGCTCTCATTGTCAGTCCGGTCCTTGTTTGCGCCTGCGATACCACCAACCATCACAGACAAGGCTTCCTTCTGCTGTGCAGACTGCGAGCTGTTTGCATGGTATGCTCCGGTAAAACTCATCTGCACAGACTTTATGTAGGAATCTAACACATGTGCGCCACCCGGCTCCAGTGTTTTATCACTGCAATTCACGCCAACAATTCCGCCATAATAGCTTCCCTCGTCAGAAGCAGCCGAATCACTCATCATACTGTTTGCGTAGCATACATTCTTTATCTCAGCATAATTCTTGCCTGCAATTCCACCGAGGCATCGATAATCGTTAACCTTATCGAAATCAGAAGCATGTACCAGCAGATTTTGAATCTGACCGTAGTTTTCGCCGGCAATTCCACCTACTGCATCATATCCGGAAACACTGCCGGATACTTTCACGGTACCAAACACTGTAAATTCATCGGGCATACCAGATAAAGAGTCTGCGCCCGCATATGATTTATTTACATTTTTGATTGTTCCAGAATTGACGCCTGCAAACAGACCGATTACCTGTGAATCCGCCTTCAACTCAATTTCATTATTCGGGTCTGACACTACGGCAGATGTCTCGATTGTTGCTTTCTTTTCATTGCGCGCAACAAATACACCCATTTCCTTTGCCGAGCCGGAAATGGTTACCTTCTTGTTATTGTCAATTGTGCGTACCACACTATTTGATATCTTTCCTTCATTGACAGCTGCAATTCCTCCCGCATAGCTAAGCTCAGAAGTCACAGATGCCTGATTCATACATTTGGTGATTGCCGCAGATGTAGTAACCGCTCCCGCAATTCCTCCTGCCAATCCATCCTCTTTGCCAAATGCATGTACAGCTCCTAAATTGTACGCATACTCAATCTCTCCGTTTTTCGCAACAATACCTGCAATTCCACCGGCGTATCCGGTCTGTGCAGTTACCGATGCGCGGTTTTGGCAACGCTTGTTTTGGTTATCGATTGCCGGCAAATACGACTCCTGACGACCAACCCAGCCACCGACACAGCGGTCTCCATCAACAATCATATTTGAAGTAACTGTATTCTTGGATTCTGCTGACAACTGAGTGAAATCAATGGTTCCGGCATTTGTTCCGACAATTCCACCGACATTTTTTCCACCGGAAATCGACTGATTTTCTTCATTTATCACTGTACCGATGGTATTCCGTACTTTGATGATTGCATCATTATATCCGACAACCCCGCCGACATTGACTCCGGCAATCGATGCATCAATATCTGCATAATTGACAGTGCTGCCGGCAATTGCTCCGCCGCTACCCACATTGACTCCGGCAATACCGCCGACATAGCTGTCTCCGCTCAGGGTATAGCGCACCTGCGAATTACCCATCTGTGTGGATGCAATGACTCCATAGTTGATAGCCGCTATTCCGCCGATGAATGAGGAATTTGTCATACCCATATTCGTGTAATTGCCGCAATCCGTAATCAGTCCATGATTAATTGCAACAATTCCGCCGCTTCCGGCCTCTGTCAGAATATCCCCATGATTCTCACAGTCCTTGATGATCATATTTTCATTTGCATATCCGGTGATACCTGCAACCAGTGAAGATTTCTGATCCTTCAGCGCTTCTTTTAGATTCGAATCCGTAAAATCGGCGTAGTCCGTCAATTTCACACGAGAATCTTCATTCTCATTCTGAGAAATTGCGCCTATATTGTCATATCCGGAGATTACCGTCTGTGAAGAAAGCGCATTGTATCCTAAGACACCGCCACCGATTCCACCGACATAGATATCTGCATTGTTGATCAGTTTCTCCGGATCTTCCTCTGTGATAATCTTTCCGATCAAAGTCGAAAAGCCTGCATCTGTATCAAAAAACCGAATCTTCTCCGTCCCATCGTACACATAACTTGTTGCATCGATATAAGCGTCCTTTGTCCCGTCAAAAAGCATGGTAATCGCTGATGCCGTGGAAAGCTGCTGCTTGAAAAGCACCGTCTGACTATTTAATGTGCCTATCGATTGTAAGGTTCTGTGTACACCAATCACGCCGCCGACAAGCTGCTCACCTTCAACACTTCCCTGAACATTCTCATTGCTTGCAATGATATGAATCGCACTTCTCGTACCGACAACCGGCAGATTCACTCCAATTACGCCGCCAACGCCACGCGCTCCGACAACGCGATACGGTTTGATTTGAATCGGGTAGTCAAAAATACCGGTTGCAAGATTACATCCGATATATCCGCCTACCGCATCGCCAACTGCTAATACCTGTCCACCTTCAACAAGAAGATTACTTGCCAATATACCATTCTCGCCGTTTAATCCGACAACTCCGCCGACATTATTTTTGCCCAGCACAAGCGCAGATACGGTGTAGTTTGATAGTTCCTTCGTATCTGAACAGTTAATTTCTCCATATTCATTATATCCGACAATTCCCCCGGCGTTATTTCCAAAAATCTGCCAGGTATCACAGACGAGCTCACGCACACTTCCGCTGTAGTCGTACACAAAGCTTCCGCAGTTATCGACAATCGCATGTTTGCCTTCAATGCCAAGATTTCGTCCGGTAATACCACCGATATTTTTACCAAAGCCTGCCACAACGCCGCGGTTCGTGCTGTAGGAAACCTTTGAGCCGCCACCATTTTCACCGACAATTCCGCCGACATTGTCATGTCCGATGACATAGCCCTTATTGATCAACTCATCGTTTCCTCTTGCTTCAATCTCAAGCTGGATACCGGCGCCTGATGACGGTTTGATCATTCCTGCAATTCCACCGACATTATCGTATCCGATAACATAGCCGTCGCTTCTCGTCTCGCAGCCTCGAATCAATACATCCTCTGCAAATCCAACAATTCCGCCGACAAAGGTTCCCCTCGTATCCTGCATCAGTCTTTGATGTGAAACAGTTGTCTTTTCACCGCCCGGCAGCAACACTTCCGTTTTATCCTGATAATCGGCCGCAGCGGCTGCTTCTACTCCGGGCTTTGCCACGCAGTCACGAATCAGACCGCAATTTGCATAGCCGACAATTCCTCCGATGTAGAGTCCTTTGGTTGAAGCTGGATCATTCGTCGCATAGGTACTTGCCGTGATAATACCCTTATTCAGCGCATTCAAAATAACCGGTGTCTCATGGTCAATACCGGCACTTGCCAAAACATATAGATTACCGGTCACTCCTCCAGTATACTGATTTCCACATACATTTACCGCATTGACAACCGGCTTCTCCTGCTCGAGTCCGATGGCTTCCAAAAATGCCTGCACCAATCCGATAAACTTATGATCTGTTTTTGCCTCTCCGTATGCAGCGGCAATCGCCGAAGCAGTAGACGGCTTACTCACAATCGTCACGCCGGCAATTCCTCCGATGCCGATCGCCTTCTGGTTTAAGCCAATCTGTGCCGTGCGCACTGCTTCGAGATCTTCCATCGGAGCCGTCTCGCCAAGGAACAGCTCATCCCATTTCTTCAAATTGACCGCTGACAATTCTGTCGAGTTATCTAAAATCTGTGCACGAAGCAATCCGCTCGCTTTGACTCGGGAGATGCTTTTACCCTTTTGTACTCCGATCACCATACCGGCGCCGCGGGCAGAGTCTGTTGGATTGGCAGTAGGACTTCCTTCATGCAAAAATGCATAGGCCACGCAGTCATCACTTGTGCGAACCGCATCAATGACACCGGTTTCACAATTGAGTCCGCAGATCATTGCGGCACCTTCGAGATCGGTCAGCTCATGCTTTACACTATAGACATACTGCTCGATATTCGTTCCGCCAATCGCTCCTCCTGAGACGATTTCAGTGGAACGGGCCGCATTTGCAATCAGCGTCGAGCCGGAGACATTCACATATGCAATCGTTCCCTCATTCTCATTGACAATTCCAAGTGCCCGTGCATCATTTCCTACCAGATCAAACGAACCTAATCCATTTGGTTGAACATCCGGTTCATACACAGACTGATTTCCAATCAAAAAGTTGGTAAGTGTATAGCTATCCTGTAAAAGCGGACTTTTTCTGCCACTTAATGTCCAATGCTTATAAAGCTTTGGAATTGTTTTGAACTGCTTCGTCAAATCCGGTTCGATCTCAAGCTTGTTTGAACTGAAATCATACTCATAGATGGTTGCACGCGCAAAATCTATGTCCTGCATAATCAAAAAATCCGCACGCCCCTGATGATTATTCGCAAACGGATGTGTTGCACCCTGTGCATCGTAATAGCGGACATTCGCCAGATGTCTGGAATTGCTTATCAGAATCTCATCATATTTTCCGGTCGCATCGGTATTCCGGTCATCAACCTTTCTGACATCCCTCGCATAAAGTGCATTTTCTGTGTTCGATGTGGTTGCTGCCGTAGACACATAGTTATTGTCAAGAATCGCATTCAGCGTCGACGCATGCGTGGGATTTGAACGGGAAAGTCCCATTTCAGTTGCCTCCCGCTCTGTCAACGCCTGCGCATAGATTTCGGCATATAAATCCGGAGAGGTCTTTTCCAGATACGGGAAAACAGATGCGTCGTTTAAGAAACGCATCATACTTGTGCTGTATTTTTGCTGGTCAAACGGAATACTCGCATGATTCACAAGCGTATCCACTTTTGCAGATACTGCGGCATCGAGCGTTAAATCCATCACGCCCAGCGAATCCACCGAAAACGGGAAGTAATATGTATACGGTGTTCCGGATGGAAATTCATTACCGGAAGCATCAAAAAAGCATACCTTTACCGGGACAAGCCTGATGCCGCCTCCGGTGGCAACATACCGTTCATCCGGATTCGGATTCATCTCAAGCGCGAGCATCGAAAGGTTCATTGTAAAAAGCTTTCGATCTTCCTTTGTCGGATCTGATGACGGCTGTCGAATCGTAATTTTGAACTTCACATCGCGATTCATATCCGCAACCGAATTACTTGTAAATCGAAGATGCAAGGTCTCATCGTTGATCAGTTCATTGGTTGTCACTGACAGCTGACGGGTTTTGAAGTTCGCAGCAATGCCTTCCCCGCCGCAGAAATAACCGAGTACAAGCTTGTATCTTGTATCCTCAGAACGGCTTGCGGCAAAACTGCCGCATGCATCAAGGCTTACGATACCATGCTCGTTATAGTCACCATTGGGAGTGTATGTGAGCGCACTCGCATAGGTGCTGACAAATACCGCGTAAACCTCGCAAGTGTCAACATTAATCTCAAGCACAATATTCTCGTTTAAAACTGCCTTGTCATAGGAATAATCATCGAGCAATGAAAAAAGAAGGTTCTGTCCGGTTGCTCTTCCTCCGTAGTTCTTATCCCCAAGATAGATGTCATAATCTCCTTTTTTCGCATAGAGATAGTACATATTCTCGGGATGAACATCCGAGGGAAAGTAACCGTCACCCAGGATATTTTTCAGATGATTCACGCCTCCGCTTCCACCGACGGTTTTAACAACCTCCTCCATCGTATCATCAAGCTCATCATTCAAATCGAGAAACGATAATTTCATGGAAGCAGCGGTGTAGATGCTGCGTGCATATTCGTTGCATTTGTTGAATTCGGAATGCTTCACCCAGCTAATCACAGACACGCCAAGAATAGACAGTAAAATTGCCATTACTGCCATCGTCACAATTACCTCAACCAATGTAAAACCGGCATGGTGTCTTCTTTTGAATTGTTTTTTATGTCTGATTCCCAGCTGTATCATTATTGCAGTCCTTACATCCAAAATCTGATGGAGCCGCTAGATCAATGTCTCCATCTCCCGCTTGTCATTCGTATAGCGCATTGCACTCTCAGGTGTGATAATTCCCTGACGGACAAGCTTCATCAAATCATTATTCAGTGTATGCATGCCGTGAATCGCGCCTGCCTGCATCGTCGTATTGAGCTGGTGGCACTTGTTTTCACGAATCATGTTAAGCACGGCATCTGTTCCGGTCAGAATCTCGGTCGCAGCCACACGACCGCCTGCAATTCTTGGAACAAGACACTGCGTGATGACACCTTTCAGTACACCCGCAAGCTGTGTGCGCACCTGATTTTGCGTGCTTGCCGGACAGGCATCAATCACACGGTCAATGGTCTGTGCCGCACCGGTTGTATGCAGCGTGGACATGACAAGATGTCCGGTCTCTGCTGCGGTGAGTGCCGCAGAGATTGTCTCATAATCTCGCATCTCTCCAACGAGAATAATATCCGGATCCTCACGAAGTGCGGAGCGCAGTGCCGCGGCAAAGCTGGGTACATCCCGTCCCACCTCGCGCTGATGGATCAATGCTTTTTTCGCCTCGTAGACATACTCCACCGGATCCTCGATGGTGATAATATGCTCCGGGCGATTTGTGTTAATATAGTCAATCATTGCCGCAAGTGTCGTTGATTTTCCGGAACCGGTCGGTCCGGTTACAAGAATCATTCCGCGCGGCTGATCAGCAAGCTCCTGAAGGGTCATCGGAAGTCCGAGACTCTCAAGAGACGGAATTTCATTGTTCAAAAGACGAATCGTCGCAGCCAGATGTCCCATATCACGAAAGATATTCACACGCTGGCGATTCCCATCTCTCGTCTGGATTGCAAAGTCGACATCATTTCCCGAAAACAGTGTCTGTCGTTGCTTCTCATCAAGTGTATTGAGTATCATCTGTGAGCATTCTGCCTCGGACAGCCGGAACTTCTCAATCACTTCCATCTTACCGAAAATACGGAATTGTACCGGACCTCCTGCTGTAATATGAATATCAGAGCATTTCCGCTCTCTTGCATGCAGAATTATCTCCTCGATATCAAGCACCGGTCCTTCCACATAGGCAAAAGGCTTCTCGACAGGCGCCGGGGTTGCCTCATTTGCCCCTTCTACCGGTGAAGGTATTGCCACAGGTGCCGGGGTAATTACCGGAGCAGCCGGTGCTGCCACGGGAGGTACAACCGAAGTTGCTCTTGCTGCCGGCTTATTCTCATGCTTTTTCGGGTCAGAGTAGAATGCGACACGACGAAGCTCCTCCATCGTAGTCACGCCTGCCAAAACCTGTTCAACTGCGCGATCACGCAGTAAGTGCATTCCCTGATGATTAACAGCATAATCTTCGATTTCCTCCATCGTTGCCCCATCGGAGATCAATCTTCGAACCGCCCTGTCAATTTCTAAAATCTCATGAATCGCAATTCGTCCACGGTAACCGGTATAGTTACACTGTGTACAGCCGCGTGCTTTTTTTATCTTTGTGCCCTCTGCAACACCGAGTAAATCGCATTCCTCTGAATTTGCCTCCACCAGTTCTCCGCAGTCGGGGCAGATTTTTCTCATGAGTCGCTGTGCCACAATTCCAACCAGAGAGTTTGCAACCATGTACGGCTCGATACCCATATCGATCAGACGAATGATTGATGAAGTTGCATCGTTTGTATGTAAGGTAGAAAAAACGAGGTGTCCGGTAATCGCTGAACGAACCGATATCGCCGCGGTCTCAGCATCTCGCGTCTCTCCTACCATGATGATATCCGGGTCCTGACGAAGCAGTGCCCGAAGACCTCGCTCAAAGGTCAGACCCGCGACATTATTCACCTGCATCTGATTTACCTTGGGCAGATTTTTCTCAACAGGATCCTCAATTGTTGCAATATTTACATTCCTCTTGGAAAGCTCCTCCAAAATCATGTAGAGGGTAGTTGTTTTTCCGGAACCGGTCGGTCCGGTCATGTAGATCACGCCATGCGGTGAATCCAGCATATGGCGGAATCGACCGTAATCTTCATCCGTCATACCAAAAGACTGTGCATGCTGTACGACTGCCTGACTGGCAAGCAGACGGAGTACCGCCTTCTCACCAAATACGGTCGGAATGACCGACACACGGATGTTGACATAGTTGCCGGAGATATTCACACGAAAATGTCCGTCCTGCGGAACACGACGCTCTGCAATATCAAGGTCTGAAAGTATTTTAATACGGGCAATCAGTGAAGCATGCAGCGATTTCTGAAGATTGACATAATCGATAATTGCTCCGTCGATACGCATACGAACCATGGATTTGTCCTCATAGGGCTCGATATGCACATCGGATGAGTTGACACTATATGCTCGTTTCAGCAACGAGTTCAAAAGGTTGATGACCGGTGTGTCATCATCTCCTTCTTCAACGGTGATTTCTTCAATCTGCTCTGTAACGACATTGTCACTTGCAGAAATATTCGCTTTTCTTGCTGCCTCTTTTGCCGCAACCTCATTGTAGAAAAAGCTGATTGCCTTGCGCAGCGGTTCGCTCTCGCAAAGTCCAATCTGCAGCTGCATACCGGTAATCTGCCGGATATCCTCGATCGCATAGAAGTTCATCGGGTCATCGACTACAACTGTGAGCACACCATTGGATTCTTCAATCGCAAGCATACAGTATTTCTCTGCCAGCTGATGCGGAATCTTTGCTGTCGCATCAAGGTCTACCTGTCTCGATGAAATATCAATCATCTGCATGTTCAGGCGTTGTGCGAGTGCCTGAAGCATATTGCTCTCGGAAATCATTCCAAGCTCAATCAGCGCGCCACCAAGTCGCATCCCCTTATGCTCTCTCTGGTAGGCTAATGCCTGGACAATCTGTTCTTCCGTAACATACCCATATTCCTTTAATACATCACCGATTCGAATATTGCGCAAGCTGGCTGTAGGTGATGTCCCCCCCGGCGTACCGGCATTCATCATATCTGCCATATTACTGGTCTCCTGTGTAATTACATGTAAAAACTTGCAGGCTGAGTGCAAGCGAATTCTCGGAGGAAATAACAATCTGGTTGTTCTCCACACGAGTCGTCTCACTCGTTCCCCACGCATAGCTGACAATATCAATTGCCGGATATTTCTTGTCATCCGAAAGCAAATCAATAAATGCCTGCAATTTATCCCCCTCTCCTCTGATATCAAGTGTCACGCTATACACCGAAACACATCTCGGATCAATTGCAGGTGCTTCACTTGATACGATTAAAGAGTTATCTGTTCCTGTCTCCCCGGTCAGAAGCTCGTCATTCTCAAGACTCTCATTCGCCGGAGCAGGTGCTTCGCCTGTATATACATACGGTGTCACATCAAACTGCGAATGAGAATATGCTGCCACATCATATACCATCTGATTTACAATGCTTAAGTTGCGTGCCTCAAGACCATTTGAAAGCACAAGCTCCGTCAAAAGCTTATCGACATCCTTTGTATCCATGCTTGGATAAAAGACAGCAGACTCCTCTGCCATTCGGTCGTGAAGCGATGCATTCAAATCTCTTACTGCCGGGAGCATCATCAGATGATCCTCTGTCTCAATTCGCGTTGCCTCAAGCGCAGTTGCATTTTGTTTCAGCTCCATCGCCTTTTGGCGCATCGGAAGCACTCCAAAGTATCCAACTCCCACAACCAACAGGAAGATACCCAGGAAAATGAGCAGCTTTCGATCGCGCTCGGTCATCTTTAATTCCATTCGGCTTCCTCCCTTCCCGCAGATTCAGCCAAAACACACGAAACATTGACGGTCCAAGCCTGACTATCTTCGTTGTAGGTATATCCGGCATATGACACATTTCCGAATATTGGCACCTGCATAAGCTTTCCAATTAATCGATTGATATCATCAACATTTTTCGCGCTCAGGCTCATGGTAAGCACTCCTTCGGGTGCTGAAAATGCTGAAATCGTAACATCTGCATAACCTTTTGTAGTGTTATAAAGTTTTTTTAACACTTCGGAATTGCCGAGCGGATATGTATACTTTGCCCGCTTTACCCCTTCCAAATAATTAAGCTCTGCCGTAAGCTTCGCATTCTCATTGGCATAGCCGTTGTATTCTTCTGCATTTTGCGCAATCAGCGGTGATGCAAGATATTCCTGTTCTGTCAGGACACGAGACTGATAAATCATGCAGCTTATGCCATAATAGGTTAATATTGCAAACATAACGACTGCAACGAGAACTACCGGTAATATTGATTTTATAATGCCCTTTGTTCGTGCAGAACGCTT
>JAQXMB010000122.1 GCA_029012425.1 bacterium
AAAAAAATATATTGACAAGTGGGCAATTGACTGTTATTATTGATTCATCAAAACAACAGAGACAGAAAACAAAAACACTTCATCATGAATCTAATATTTCACATAGATGAAACCGATGGAGATGACTCATACCAAGGAGGTAAGGTCCAATGGATAGCTGAGGACGAATCGGAGTACATGTGATGGAAACCAAACATAGGGGGTAAGGTCCGATGGATAAGTAAGGACAGATTAGGATACATGTTAAGGAAACAGACGGAGGAAAGTCCAATGCACAGATAAGACAAACTTGGTAAAAAATCTAAGAAAGCGAGGTACGGTCCCATGAACATGGACGAGTTAAAGAAGTAGGCGTCATCGAAGAAGTAGATTTCGGTGGCGCTTATTTTTTGCTTTTTGGTATTTACGATATTTCTGTTTAGGTCAAAGTTTATAAAAATTTAATATTTGATTCTATTGAGAATGGATTTATTTGGTGATAAAATCAACTCAAAGCAAATTTTCTTTGATTGCATGAATTAGAGGTTCATGTGTTCTGTATATCTTATTCTTTTTTTGTTTCGGAAATTCTTGCTTTTATACCCGATTAATAGAGGCAGGGATTGACTCATATTCCTGCATGGCAAAACATTGTACGAATAGGAGGAAAAAATATGAGTGGAAACAGAGAGTACAAGAGTGATGTATTTAGTATGCTTATGGAGGATAAGATAAATGCACTACAGTTATATAATGCGTTGAATGGTTCTACATATGAGAATCCGGATGAAATTGAAATGAAGACATTGGATTCAGGATTTTCACTGTCAGTTAGGAATGATGCTGCATTTGTATTGGATTCCAATCTGAGCATTTATGAGCATCAATCTTCGATATGTCCTAATATGCCGGTCCGTTGTTTGATTTATTTTACCAATATTATTGAAAGAATGGTTAATAAGCGGAATTTGTACGGAAAATCCTCGGTTAAGATACCTACACCAAAGTTTGCGATTTTCTACAATGGTGCAGAGGAACAACCAGAACAGTATGATTTGAAATTATCAAATTTGTTTGCAAACTATATTGAGGAACCGGAACTGGAACTGACTTGTAGGGTATATAATATCAATTATGGAAAAAACAGAAGGTTATTGGATGCGTGTCCTGTATTGCGGGAATATATGATGTTTGTGGATTATGTGCGAGAGTATCATGCAGAGAATGATTTTGAAAAGTTGGAACTGGCAATTAATCGAGCGATAGACAGATGCATTATGGAAGATGTTTTAAAAGATTTTTTGATAGAGCATCGTTCGGAGGTGGTCAAGGTGACGCAATTAGACTATACATTTGATAGACAGATTGAATTGGAAAGAGAAGAAAGTCGAGCAGAAGGACGAGCAGAAGGACGAGCAGAAGGACGAGCAGAAGGACGGGCAGAAGGACGGGCAGAAGGACAAAGACAGGAGATATTTCGTTCAGTTCTAGAGGGTGATTATGATGCAAAACGTGGGGCGCAAAAGCTAAACCTTTCTGTTGAGGAATTTGTTAAACAGATGAAAGAAAATATGAAGCAAATTGATAATTAACATACACGATGCATGTAAGCAATCTTTTTAACTGGATACTTAACGAGCGCCTACAGCTTTGCGTGTTGGAGAGGATTACTCAAAACGGAAAAAGTGTATCTGTATCGGCTTGCTTGATTTTACCTGTCAGAAGATCGGGTATATCATCGTGTGTTTCATTTGTGTGACAAGAATGGGAAATACTTTCGAAATTGTTTGTTTAAATCCGGGATAGAATTCTGAATTTTGAGAAAATTTAAAAATGATGATAAAATTATAAAAAAATATATTGACAAGCAGGCAATTAACTGTTATTATTAACTCATCAAAACAACAGAGACAGAAAACAAAATACTTCATCAAGAATCTAATAATTTACATAGATGTAACCGGTGAAGTCGATTCTTTCAAGGAGGTACAGTCCAATGGAGAGTTCAACAAAAAGCTGAGGACGAAACGAAGTACATGTGATGGAGGCCGAACATAAGAGGCAGGGTTCAATGAACAGAGAGGAACCAATTAGAACACATGTTAAGGAAACAGACGGAGGAAAGTCCAATGTACGATTAAGAAAACCTTGAGGAAAGAATTTTAAGAAATGGAGGTACGGTCCAAAGGACACAGAAACTGAAAACAATAATATTAGAAAAGAGAGGTAGGGTCCAATGCATACGGACGAATCGAAGAAGTAGGCGTCATCGAAGAAGTAGATTTCGATGGCGCTTATTTTTTGCATCGCAGACCGTTCGAGCACGAAAGAGCCACGAGTAATTCTTTTCATTTTTGAAATCTGGGAAATCCTCGGAAGAGATGCGTTGAATACAGACCTAAAAAATGCTAAAATGAGTCCGATACAAATAAGGTCATTAAACAACACAAGATTAATGATGAAATCAAAGGTATTTATCAAGTAACTAGGAAAGAAGGAAGATGAATGAAACATGTAAAAAAAGTATTTGGCATTTTATTGGTGATGGCGGTATTAATGACATCCGTTTATTTCAATTCATACATAGCGAAGGCAGAGGATATCATTGAAGAAACCACAATTACTTCAATCAAGGAAGAAAATGGTGCAAAAGTCACGCTGAAGTGGAAAAAGGTAACCGGTGCATCCGGATACACTGTATACCGAAAGACCGGGAAAAGCGGCTCATTAAAAAAGATTGCAACTGTAATAGATTCGAATACCGTAAAATATGTTGATAAAACAGTAAAAGAAAATACAACATACTATTATGCAGTTTGTGTCTGTATGGGAACAGAAAAAAGTACTTACTCAGCGGATGCAAAGGTAAAAACATCGAAAGCACCTTCAAGGGCAAAAATAAAAGAGGGAGATTATTTCTTTATTGCTCATAATGTAGAAAAACAAGGTAACAAATACGCAGTTACAGGCACGATTCAGTTGCCGGTAGATGCATTTGTATCGATTGATGATTACAAGAAATTCAAAGTTGGAAAGATGTATCAGATTGGCGATAATATGAAATACTGCGCAAAGAAGGTCGGAAGCGTTTTTTACTTTACGGAGTTTGAAGGATGTTCATTAAAAGCATCGTTGAATGGAAGTGATATGACCACCTGCCGTGTAGACGAAAATGATGAATCTGATGGGAAAATACCGGTATATGCACGGTTGGAGGACTATAAAGGGAAAAAGTGGTATAGATATTCTATGACGAAGGAAAAGAAAGTGGTGATTCCTGCAAAAAAGAATGTGCCGATTACCTACCAACCCTCACCGGAAGATACAGTGTTTACCAAAAATACATTCGATGAGTTTTATTCCAAAAAGAAAAAGGGGATACACGATTCGCTCAAAGATCATTGGAGAGGATTGTATACACTTTATAGTATGATTGATCAAGACGGATATATCGACTATATCGAAGAGTTGTGGTCTGAAGGTTAAAGTAAAGAGAACTTACAGTCATACGCTGTATGTTCTCTTTTTTCGTTAGGAAGTTCCGCTGTATTTCCCATGAAATCAAAATGCTCAGCAAGGATACGCACCTTGCAGATTTGCATTCCAAAGAACTGATATGTAAAAAAGAGAAAAAAAGTGAGTGATTTATGCGCAAAGATACCAATAGTATTATGAAAAGCTTTTCAGATAGATATTAATAACTCAGGGTAGGAGATAAAATGATGAATGATGAAGAACTGGTTGAACAATTGCTGCATAGTACTTCGGCGGGAATGGCAACAGCAGTTGACCTGTACGGCGGAGCGGTCAAGAAAATATGTATGACAATACTGGCAGGCTATCAGAATGAAGATGTGGAGGAAGCGGTTTCCGATTCATTTGTGGCATTGTGGAGGGCAGTGGAAGCAGGCCGGTATGATGGCAGTGTTAGTATCAAGTCGTATCTGTATGGCATTGCCAGAAAGACAGCACTTAACAGACGCAGAGAGCTTACAAAAAAACAGAAAACAGAAGACCTTGATCATGTTTTAAGAATGGCAGATGTAGATGTTGAGCAGGAGGCAATTCGAAAGGTAGATTATCAAATCCTTAATGAAGTGATCATGGAGTTTAAAAGTCCTGATAGAGAAATCTTTATTTATCGATATTATGAGCAGTACACGATTAAGGAGATAGCGGAAAAACTGACGCTCACAGCAAAGACGGTTGAAAACAAAATAGCTAGAGGAAGAGCCGGATTAAAGAAAAAACTGATTCAGTGTGGCGTTTCATGGTAGGGGGTGATCAGATGAGTAAAATAGACAGAATGCTTGAAGGAATGAAGGATTACAAAGTGAATCATAATGAAGCCGGTGAGAAGATGGAAACCGAGGAAAAAGAGCGATTGTTAGGAAGTATTATGGACAAAATAGAGCGTGAGAAGGCAAGTGAAAAAAAGGGAGATGGTCGTGATGTTAAAAACAGAAATAGAAAGGGTTTTAAGAAAAAAAGCCGTTTGACAAAAATTGCAGCAGCAATTGCAGTTGTATTTATTACAGGGAATGTGGTTGTAGTTGGAGCGACAATGCTGCATCTGAATGAAAAATTCTTATCGTATTTCAGACAGGAGGAAGTAAATGATGTTGAGCTGGAGAACAACTACACAATTGTAGATGTCGAGGCGGAAAATAAGGGTGTAACGATACAGGTAGATCAAGTGCTCGGGGATGATCATGGATTTTATGCATTGTTCCAGGTGAAAGGCGTTAAGAATCCGGAGCGCATCTTAGAGCCGGGCTTTCGTGACTATGAAGTAAACATAAAAGAACTCGGGGATGAGATACCAATCAGCTACAGTGTGATTAAGCTTTACGATGACAAAGAAGATGAATTTTCATTTATGCTTAAGGTTAATTCGCAGAATCTGACAGGCAAGGAGATCTGTTTTACACTGAAGGAATTCGGAGATGTCAGTGGCGATGAGTTCCGGAAGATTGTAGAAGGACAATGGAAGCTGACATGGAAACTCGCATATCAGAATAATGCCGGAAAAATTGATGTGAATAAAAACATCGATTTGTATGGTGGCAAATATAACTGGGACAGCATAAGTATTTCACCACTTTCTATATCGGTATCAACAACAATGCTTGAGCAGGGAATCATCCACCAGTCGGACGACGAGAGTGTAGATCTTAACGATGAGTTCTATGTGGACTTTGCCGATGGAACCAGGCTGAATAAGGAATATGTGGATGATGATGACATTTATATCGATGGTTCAGATATTTCCATGAATTTTCATAGCATAAGAAAATATGATGATATCGTAAGCGTGACATTTGCAGGAGTAACAATTCCGATTCATCCGGATAAACAGCAGCACAAGAAGACATATCTCAACAATGAGATGAAATTCAGTCTACAGATGTCAGATGAATTATCTGACATGGTAACTGTAAGTGAGGTGAAATCATACAAGGATGAGGGGCTGAAAACAAATGCGCAGTATGTTTCATTCGTTGGGAAAAAAGATGATGCCGAGATGACATTGTTTTCCATATATAGATTCAGAGGCGTGATTTCACCGGATGAGCTTGAGGAAGCAGCTCCGTTTATGACATATCTCACCAGTCGGGACGGATACACCTATGTAATTGAATACGGTGAGATTGTCAGTGAGGAGCAGATGGTATTTGTTGACATTCTCAATCAGGAGATATCCGGTATCAAGCATTTTTTAAATATTTTATCGAGCAGCCTGTAAAAACAATAAAATATAAAATAGACATTCCAAAGAACAGAACATAATCTCCTTGCATGGAATTGGTGGAAGCATTGGCATTCATGCCAAGCATCATAAGCGCATAAGGCCAAAAGTATTTGCCACTGCCACTTAGCATACCAAGACTTAAGATGCTTCCGCCAAATGCAATTAATATAGGTGTGGCAAAATTTTTGACAATCGTTGAGATTAGAAGCGATAAGGAAATGATCCCAATACTGCCAATCCATCCCCGGAACAGCCAAAAGAAAAAGGTTATGGGCATCAAACCGGGAAGATGAATGATTTTTCCACTGATAAAGAACAACACTCCTACCCAAAACTGAATCAGAGCGGTCATAAAAAACAGTACTAAAAATTTGACAAATAAAGAAAGCTTCGGGGAACAGGAACAGTTAATATCACATTCCAGTTGTTATTAATGTGTTCCATTCTCCACAGGTAGGAAGCGTATAGGGCGATTAATGGCGCATAGAAGAAGTTGGCGTAAAAAAGCGTGTGTTGCGTCCACAGACTATACCAGTCGTTTTGAAGAATACCCTGATTGGCCAGAAAATTGCAAGTGCCAAGAACTGCCGGGAAAATCGGTAACAGAAAAAACAAAAGCCAGGTGACAGGTGATTTGAGCTTGCATTTTCAGCTTGTAAGCATAGTAGAAACATAGATAAATTCTCCTAAAGGTGTTGATTGATTAAAGGTCTTTTTTCATAAATAATAGTCTTCCGGCAACATATGTAATCACCACAAGGAAGCACATGAGTAGTAAATGAGAAAGTGAAAGAGGCTGTTCAACATAGTGGATTTCTCTTGTGACGGGATTCCAATCCATGTAGATTGTCTGTAACACGCAGTAGTAACTCCATAGAACGAATTGCTGAAAAGGGCGTGCAAAAAATAAAAAGAATAATCCTGCGAACGAACCAATCAAACCGATCGAAAGTGCAACAAGTTGGTTCTCAAATAGGAAAGTAAAGATTTCCTGAAACAGATAAATCCAAATGCTGGTGATACAGGTGCTAATCAAAAATGTTATCATATGTGTGGCAGGAACCGGCTGGGTAATGGAAAGCATCTTTTCGAGAACAATCATCATGGCTGCTTCGCCGAGGGTGAGAAGCATAATCAGTGTGATGCCAAGCACAGATTTTACATGGTAAATGTTTTCTCTTTTCTGCAGTGTGCAAAGCATCTTAAATGTGCTGCCTTTAGGATCAAAAAGTTGATTGAGGACTTGAACTTGACTTCGAAGCTCAAATACCAGATGCAGCCTTTGCGCATGGATTCGTATCAGCCCGCAAGACTGATGAGAGAGATTGTTACCTCATATTACAATAATGGACTAAGTGAAGCGTATTCCATAGATTTACGAATCGAAGAAAGTGTTGAAGGCGTGCAGATGGACGGAGATATTGCTTTATTGACGCGTGCCTACGAGAATATAATCGGAAATAGCATTCGCCATAATGAAGGCTGTCAAATTGTAATTCAGATGAGTCAAAATGAATCAGGCTTGAGTGTGCATTTCAGTGATAATGGTGTGGGTATTCCTCCGATGGTTATTGATCGTATGAATGCAGAGCATATTCAAAGTAACAAAGAAAATGCCAAGAATCAGGAAATGAACCATATTATGGGGATGCATGTAGTAAAACAGATTATTTTGGCGCATCATGGACTAATGATCGTCGAGAAACGCCCGGTGGGGGCGGGCATTCAAATTATTTTACCGATATAAGCAAGAGCATCGTGAAAGAGCCGATAAAACGGTTATGTCGCGGTGCTCTTCTTTTTCATATGAATAATACTATTTCTCAAAAAATATAGTGTATTGAAATAATATTATTTATTCAAGAATATAGTTAAGTGAAATAATATTATTTTTTTTAGAATATGGTATTGACAAATAATATTATATGGAATATAGTATTGCTCAAGTAATAATACTATATTGTTATTTTTATTAATTACTAAATAATATCAAGTCAGTAAGAAGGAGTGATGGAATGGTATTTAACACAGGAGCATCCTTGCTCGATGCGATTGTACTGGCTGTTGTATCCAAGGAAGAAGAAGGAACCTATGGATACCGTATAACCCAGGATGTAAGAGGAGCAATTGATGTGTCAGAATCAACTTTGTATCCGGTGCTTCGAAGACTTCAGAAGGATGGATGTCTGGAAGTATATGACAGGGAATGCGGGGGCCGTAACCGGAGGTATTACAAGATTACTTCGGATGGCAGCGCACAGCTTGGCATGTATCGTAGCGAGTGGATGGATTATTCAAGGAAGATTACTGCATTGTTTGCAGGAGAGGAGTTTGTATGAACAAAGAGCAATTTTTATTTCAATTAGAACAGCTGCTCTTGGATATCTCAGAAAATGAGCGAAAAGAGGCTGTTGAGTATTATCGGAGCTATTTCGAAGATGCCGGAACCGACGATGAGGCAAAGGTAATCGAGGAGCTTGGATCGCCGAAGAAGGTGGCAGCAAGTATTAAGGAAGGGCTTCAGGACGGAAAGGGAACCGTAGGTGAGCCGCCGCAGGTAACCGGATCATATTATGATGCAAAAGGCGAAAAGAGTGAGTCGAAAAAGCGCGGCAAGATGGAAGAGCGCAGCAAGTGGATTTTGATTCTGATTGTTGCCGTATTTACCTTCCCGGTGTGGATTGGTGTTGTCGGCGGGGCGTTTGGAGTATTAGCAGGTGCAATTGCAGCAGTAATAGGAATTTTAGTTGCGGTTATTATTCTGAGTGTTGTTGGATTGATTGGTGGAATTCCGTGCATGATATACGGAATCGTCCGGATGGTTATCGGTGGATTTGGAACCGGACTTTTAACCTTTGGAATGGGAGCATTATTATTTGCCGCAGGTCTGCTTTGTACCGGACTTTCTGTCATGATTTGCGGACAGTTTATTCCGTGGGCGTTGCGCAGTATATCAAATCTGTTTCACAATGGATTAGGCAGAAGAAAGAAGGTGGGTCAAAATGAATAAAATTATTAAAGCAATGCTGATTTGTTTTTCGGTGTTTTTGTTTATCGGAGTGATTTCTGTAGTAGTTGCGTTCGGGCTGGGTGCAACCGGATATGATTTTATGAATTCTTTTCATGTGACGAAATATTTGAGACCGTTCCGATATGAAAAAATGGAAGATTTCGACAAGTCGTTTTTGGCGGATGAAAAGAGTGTTTCAGCGAATGAGGTAAAGAAGCTTAAGATTGATATGAAAAGCTGTGAGTTTGTTATTTCTGAGACAACCGGCGATGAGATTGAAGCTACTGTATTGAATAAAGGCTTAAATTATATTACAATGAAAATGGACGGTGATACTTTCGAAATTAAAGACCATAGAAACAATTTTGAAAATCACAAGGCAATCAAGGTTGAACTTCTGATTCCGAAAAACAGCAGTTTTGAGGAAGTTAAAGTAGATGTGGGAGCCGGAGAGTTTGTAATCAATGCACCGCTTCATGCAAAGGATATTCAGATTGATGCAGGAGCCGGAACCATTGATGCGATCGGACTTTTTGCAGATGAGTTTCAGGCTTCACTCGGAGCAGGAGCAGTGACAATTGTTGATGCCGAATTTGGCGAGATGAAGATTGATGGCGGTGTCGGCGAATGCAAGATTTCAAATTGCAAGCTGAATGGAGACGGAAAGGTTGACACCGGCGTTGGAAATATTGCCATTGGTTTGCTTGCTGACGAGAAGGATTTCAATTATAAATTTGAGTGTGGCGTTGGTGAAATTCGAGTATTTGACACAACTTTCAATTCTATGAGTGACAATAATAAAATAGATAATGGTGCACCGCACACAATTGAACTCGAAAATGGTGTAGGTGGTATTAACATTTATAAAGCAGATAATTTTTAACGATTCAGAACCAGGGTAATTATGAAAAATTCCTTGACGAGAATCCAGATCAAGAAGAAGCAGAAGCGGAATCGAGATGGGGCTAAATGGTTATAAGAATATATTTAGGAGGACAGAATCATGAGTGATAAGAAATTAATGAAATCAGAGAGCAACAAGGTATTATGTGGAGTATGTGGAGGAATCGGTGAGTATTTCAATATCGATCCGGTAGTGATTCGTTTGCTTTGGGTAGTATTCTGCTGTCTGGGTGGATCCGGAATTATTGCATATATTATCGCAGCAATCATTATTCCTGCTAAAATCTACGACTAAAAGTCGGTAAGCAGTCTGTTATGAAAGGCGAGTAAAGAAGTACTATGGCAAGAAGAGAACACTCAAAGGATGAAATCCTTTTTAAAGATATGACAACGGAACAGAAATTGAGTTATCTGAAGGATTATTGGAGTATACCGGTAGTCATTGTAATTGTTGTGATTCTTGCAATCGGTTGGGTGATCCACACGGCGAGAACGAATGTAAAGCCCATTTTTTCAGTGACGACTGTGGATGCAGCTGGGGATGAGCGGATTCGTGAGCTGGTAGATGCTTTTGCACAGGAAAATGAAATTGATCTTGAGCGAATATCAGTGGGTGATATTGCTGTCGGCAAATCTTCGCAGGGAGCAGGACCTTACTCGACACAGGGCATGGCGCTTTATGTAAGACTTCAGGCGCAGAATGAAGATATTGTGATTCTCCCGGAAGAGACTTTTTATGAGTATGCAGAATATGGCTACTTCATCGATTTGACAGCGGTTGTTCCGGAAAAGTATTCCGATAAGCTTATTGTTGTCAAGCAGGCCGAGGATGAAACAGAAAATACAGGAGTAGAGCAGTTAGCCTGCGGAATCCGTACAAGTGATATCCCGGCATTAGCTGATGATGGTTATTACGGTCAGGCAGTCATCGCCATTTCTTACTTGCCGAAAAATATGGATATGGCAAAGCAGTTTTTGAATTATGTGTTGGAATAGAATCATTTCATACATTTTAAAAAATATGAGGATCAGGTTGTCTATAGTTTGAAACTATGGGCAACCTTTTTTTCATATCATTGTGCGATTTTGATTGCCGCTTGCGAATATGAACAACTTGCATTATAATAAATCTGTATGTCATAAAGTATGCAGGAGTATACAACGAATGAGAAAACGGAAGAATATATGCTTCTTCGCACTTTTACTGGCGGTTTTATGCATGCTTTGCAGCTGTAAAAGTGCACCGGTAAGCACACCGCAGGATAGTGTGCAGCCGCAGGCGATAGAGAATAATACGGATGAGCTTCCGACGGACGGGACGAATAATGGGCCGGAAAGTGAACCGCAGGATAAGGTGCTTGAAATAAACGATACCGCAGATACACTTGGACAGACACTTGAAACGATTCTTTCCGTGCCGGACGCTTCCTTTTATTGTGGCTATCCGGTGGATGATTCTTTTTTGTTGTGGTATCGTTCCTGCTTTGGGATGGAAAAGCTGGAACAGCTTGCCAATGTTTGCCGGAATTCAACCGATGCTGACATCTGGTATGAGCTGACGGGAAGTTCCCTTCATGTATTATGGCTCGATTACTGTAAGAGTATCGGACTACATTCGCAGATGCTTGATCGTGTGACCTATCAGGATTGTGCTTCCACACAGCAGACGGTGCTCAGCTTTACCGGAGATTTGAATTTTGATGATCGTATGGGTACCATGCAGAATCTGAAAAACAACGGCCTATCTGCTGCGCTGACGAATGATGTGCAAAATGTCATGCGGGAATCCGATATCCTTATGATTAATAACGAATGTACATACAGCACACAGGGTGAACCATTACCGGGCAAGGCATATACCTTCCGGGCAGATCCTAAAAATGTACAGATTTTACATGAATTAGGAGTGGATATTGCCGGAATTGCAAATAATCATGTGTGTGATTATGGCATGGATGCGCTGGTTGATACGATCGAGACATTGGAACAGGCACAGATGCCCTATGTCGGTGCCGGAAGAAATCTGACTGAGGCAAAAAGACCCTGGTATTTTGTGGCGAATGGAAAAAAGATTGCTATCGTAGCCGCTACTCAGATTGAACGCTCCTACAATTATACAAAGGAAGCGACGGATGATACCCCCGGGGTATTAAAAACACTGGATGCAACAAAATATGTCGAGGTAATTGCACACGCGAAACAGACAAGTGACATTGTCATTGCATTTGTTCACTGGGGAACGGAAGGCACCAATTATTTTGAAGCAGACCAGGTTGAGCTTGCCCAAAAATTTGTAGCAGCGGGAGCAGATGCAATTATCGGAGGGCATACCCATTGTTTGCAGGGAATTTCCTATATTGAAGGAGTTCCTGTTATATACAGCTTAGGCAATTTCTGGTTTGGCAGTACGCCGACAGACGGTGTCAAGAAAAAAGACACTGCCATTGCACAGATTATTATAGATCAGGATGGACAGATCATGTTCCGATTTGTTCCGTGTGTTCAGGAGAACCAAAAGACTTATCTGGTGACGGATGAGACGGAGAAAGCACGGATTATTCGGTTCGAACAGTCGTTATCGTCACATGTTACGATTGATAGCGAAGGCTATGTACATCCTGACAACTAAGTAATAAACTTACAATATCATGAATGAAGAGAGGAAGAAGAACATGAGTAAGAAACCTGTAGTATTAATGGTACTTGATGGCTACGGCCTGAATGAGAATCCTGAGGGAAATGCGATTGCGATGGCCAATACCCCCGTTATGGACAGCCTGATGAAGGAGTGCCCGTTTGTACCCGGTAATGCTTCCGGAATGTCGGTAGGACTTCCTGATGGACAGATGGGTAATTCAGAGGTTGGTCATATGAACATCGGAGCCGGCCGTATTATTTATCAGGATCTGACCCGTATTACAAAAGCAATCAACGACGGTGATTTCTTTGAGAACAAGGTGTTACTGCAGGCAATCGATAACTGTAAGAAGAACAATTCTGACTTACACTTGTGGGGATTGTTATCAGATGGTGGCGTTCATAGCCATAATACACATCTGTACGGACTTCTCGAGATGTGCAAAAAGAATGGATTGGAGAATGTATTCGTTCATGCATTTTTAGACGGTCGTGATACACCTCCAGCATCAGGTAAGGATTTTGTTGCTGCATTGCAGGAGAAGATGGATGAGATTGGTGTAGGAAAGATTGCATCACTTTCCGGTCGTTATTATGCAATGGATCGAGACAATAACTGGGATCGTGTGGAGAAGGCATATCGTTCACTGACAACCGGAGAGGGTGTTCAGGCTGAGGATGCTGTTGCTGCAATGGCTGATTCTTATGCAAATGATGTGACAGATGAGTTCGTACTTCCTACGGTTATTGTTGAGAACGGCAAGCCGTTATCTCTTGTAAAATCAGGTGATTCTGTAATCTTCTTTAATTTCCGCCCTGACCGTGCGAGAGAGATTACCCGCGCATTCTGTGATGACAAGTTTGATGGTTTTGAGAGAGAATTTCTTGATCTTACCTATGTATGCTTCAAGGATTATGATGAAACCATTCCGAATAAGCTGATTGCGTTCGAGAAAGAGTCGGTTACCAATACACTTGGCGAGTATCTTGCAAAATGCGGGAAAAAGCAGCTTCGTCTTGCTGAGACAGAGAAGTATGCACATGTAACCTTTTTCTTCAATGGTGGAGTGGAAGAGCCGAATGTGGATGAGGCTCGTATTCTTGTCAACTCACCGAAGGAAGTTGCTACCTATGATCTGAAGCCCGAGATGAGCGCTCCCGAGGTTGGAATGGATCTTGTTGAGGCAATTAAGTCTGACAAATATGATGTGATCATTATCAATTTCGCCAACCCGGATATGGTTGGCCATACCGGCGTGATTGAAGCTGCCGTAAAGGCTGTCGAGCGCGTTGACCAGCTTGTTGGTGATGCCGTAAAGGCAGTGAAGGATGTCGGTGGAGTAATGTTTATCTGTGCAGACCACGGTAATGCAGAGAAGATGGTTGACTATGAGACCGGCAAGCCGCACACTGCTCATACCACCAATCCGGTGCCGTTTATCCTTGTAAATTATGATGAGAATGTTACACTTCGTGAGGGTGGATGTTTAGCAGATATTGCACCGACGCTGCTTGAGATTATGGGATTAGAGCAGCCTGCTGAGATGACCGGAAAGTCATTATTGATTGCTAAATAAAAGATTTCACCAAGGAGGATAAAAGAATGCAAGAGTTTCGCCCTTTCAAAGAAGGTAAAGTACGAGAGGTATATGACAACGGAGATACATTGATTCTGGTTGCAACAGACCGTATCTCTGCATTTGATAATATTTTGAAAAACAAGATTACCGACAAAGGTGCTATCTTAACACAGATGTCGCGTTTCTGGTTTGAATTTACGAAGGATGTGATTCCGAATCACTTGATTTCTACGAATGCAAAGGATATGCCCGAATTCTTCGGACAGCCGCAGTATAACGGTAACAGCACACTTTGCAAGAAGTTAAATATGCTTCCGATCGAGTGTATCGTTCGTGGTTATATTACCGGAAGCGGATGGGAGAGCTATCAGAAGAACGGTACGGTTTGTGGTATCGCACTTCCCGATGGTTTACAGGAATCTGACCAACTTCCTGAACCAATCTACACACCGACTACCAAGGCAGACCTTGGAGATCATGATGAGCACATTACTTTTGAGGAGAGTGTAGAGATTCTTGAGAAGCTTTATCCCGGAAAAGGCGAGGAGTACGCGACTGCAATCAAGGATGCTACCCTGAATATCTATAAAAAATGTGCAGAATATGCAAGAGAGCGCGGAATTATCATTGCTGATACCAAGTTTGAGTTTGGTCTCGATGAGAATGGACAGGTGGTTCTCGGTGATGAGATGCTGACCCCTGACAGCTCTCGTTTCTGGCCGGTGGAAGGCTACAAGCCCGGTCAGTCACAGCCGTCATTTGATAAGCAGTTTGTTCGTGACTGGTTAAAGAGCAATCCGGATAATGATTTCCTTTTACCGGATGAGGTTGTTGATAAGACAATTGCTAAGTATAAGGAAGCGTTTGAGCTGTTGACCGGAAACAAATTTGAAAGATAATGACAGGAGAAGAATATGAGCACAGATAAGTACACAAGTCCCCTTTCTGAGCGTTATGCCAGCAAGGAGATGCAGTATATTTTTTCACAGGATATGAAGTTCCGCACTTGGAGAAGACTCTGGATTGCATTGGCTGAGACGGAGAAAGAGCTGGGATTGGATATCACACAGGAACAGATTGACGAGTTGAAAGCTCACAAGGATGACATCAATTATGATGTTGCAAGAGAGCGTGAGAAGCTGGTTCGCCATGATGTTATGAGCCATGTTTATGCATACGGTGTTCAGTGTCCGAAGGCAAAAGGAATTATCCACCTCGGAGCAACCTCCTGCTATGTTGGTGATAACACCGATATGATTGTAATGGCAGAGGCGTTAAAGCTTGTGCGCAAGAAGCTGATTAATGTTATTGCAAAGCTTGCAAATTTTGCAGAGACCTACAAAGATCTTCCGACGCTTGCATTTACACATTTCCAGCCTGCACAGCCCACAACTGTCGGAAAGCGCGCAACACTGTGGATGCAGGAGTTCTGCCTTGATTTAGAGGATTTGGAATATGTTCTCGGAAGTCTGAAACTACTCGGATCTAAGGGAACAACCGGCACGCAGGCAAGCTTCAAGGAGCTTTTTGACGGAAATGATGAGATTATTGATAAGATTGATCCGATGATTGCTGAAAAGATGGGATTTGCTGCCTGCTATCCGGTATCCGGACAGACTTATTCGCGTAAAGTGGATACAAGAGTTGCGAATGTACTTGCAGGCATTGCAGCAAGTGCGCATAAATTCTCAAATGATATTCGCCTGCTTCAGCATCTGAAAGAGATCGAAGAGCCATTTGAAAAGAATCAGATTGGTTCTTCGGCAATGGCTTACAAGCGCAATCCAATGAGAAGCGAGCGAATTGCTTCGCTTTCCCGCTATGTGATGATTGATGCACTCAATCCGGCAATTACCTCTGCAACGCAGTGGTTTGAGCGCACTTTGGATGATTCGGCCAATAAGCGTTTGAGCATTCCGGAAGGCTTCCTCGCAATTGACGGAATCTTAGATTTGTGTCTGAATGTAGTAGATGGTCTGGTTGTTTATGATAAGGTTATTACCAAACGACTGATGAGCGAGCTTCCTTTTATGGCAACCGAGAATATTATGATGGATGCAGTTAAGAAGGGTGGAGATCGTCAGGAGCTGCATGAGAAGATTCGTCAGCTGTCTATGGAGGCTGGTAAGCATGTCAAAGTAGAGGGTAAAGACAACGATTTGTTGGAGCTTATCGCTGCAGATGAGTCGTTTGGTCTTACACTGGAGGAACTGAGAGAAAACATGGATCCTTCAAAGTATACCGGGCGCGCTTCTTATCAGGTTGAGGTATTTTTACGCGATGTAATCAAGCCGATTCTTGATGCAAATAAGGAAGAACTTGGTCTCGTTGCAGAGATTCATGTATAAAAACAAATGATATAGGGAGGAAACAGTATGAGGATTACAACCATTACAGATGTAGGCGGAGTTGCAACAACACCCATCGACACTACCGTGGAGAAAACTTCAGACTTTTCCTCTCTTTTTGCTGATGCACTGTCTGACAAACCGACGCTAAGTGCTATTTTTAAGGAGGCATCTGAGACTTACGGCGTGGATGAAAATCTGCTTCGGGCAATTGCGAAAGCAGAATCGGACTTTGATCCGAATTGTACGAGTCGAAGCGGAGCGATGGGCATCATGCAGTTGATGCCGGGTACAGCAAAGGAACTCGGTGTGACAGATGCTTATGATCCGAGACAGAATATTATGGGTGGTGCCAAATACATCGCTTACATGCTTGACCGCTATGACGGAAACTTGCAGTATGCGTTGGCTGCATATAATGCAGGCGGCGGAAATGTGGATAAATATGGCGGAATTCCACCGTTTACAGAGACACAGAATTATGTCGCCAAGATTATGGGTTATCTGCAGAACGGTGAAGTGGAAATTCCAAATGATTGGTCGGTTCGTTCGGATAATCAATCGAATACAATTACGGATGCGCTTCGCAAATTGTTTACCTATGAAGATTATGAGGATTTTTTGCGTCTGTTTTTAGAGAGGCTCAGTCTGCGCTTGGATGAGAAGGCTGCACAGATTGCATCGGAAAATGATATTTCCGTGACACAGGCTGTAGTTGATGCAAAAGAGAATACCTCCGATGCGTATATCGCTTACCGTAATTTCGGCAATACGAACCGGATTGCCGTATATTTAAAGGCGAGTGAGACGGACGCAGGAAAACAGGAATAAATCGCTTGAATAAAAGAAAAGAATGGAGAGAGAATGGCAGTATATGTAAATCAGGAGGGCTATCGCACACATGCCCAAAAGCATGCGACGATTTCCGGGGAAAAGACTTATCGATTGTTACGGGCAGATGGAGCTGTGATTTTAGAGGGAAGCGTCGGAGCATTAAAATTTGATGATTGCAGCGCGGAGGATGTGGCTGTCATCGATTTTTCGCAGGTGACCGAGTCCGGAAGGTATTATTTTGAGACAGAAAATGGAAAGAGTGCAGCGTTTACAATTGATGAGAAAGTGTATGATAAACTCTTTTTTGATTCGATGAAAATGTTCTATTTTCAGAGATGTGGTATCGCGTTGGAAGAAAAATATGCGGGAAAGTTTACGCATAAAGCGTGTCACTGTAAGGATGTAGCAGTTCTTCGCAATGAGTCGGTGCGTTTTTCCTGTAACGGTGGCTGGCACGATGCGGGAGATTATGGCCGTTATGTGACAGCCGGTGCAGTTGCAGTCGGACATTTGCTTTATGCCTATGAGTTGCATCCGGAAGCGTTTGATGTCAATTTAAATATTCCGGAAAGTGGTAACGGAGTGCCTGATATTTTAAATGAGTGTCGTTATGAGCTGGAATGGTTTTTAAAAATGCAGGCGGCGGATGGAGGCGTCTATCACAAATGTACCTCGATTCATCATGCACCGTTTTCTATGCCGGAAGATGACTTGTTAGATTTTATCGTCACTCCGGTTTCCTCACTTGCTACCGCAGATTTTTCCGCTGTGTGTGCATTGGCAAGCCGCATTTATCGTCCGTTTGATGAAGTCTTTGCTGAGCAGTTAAAGCATGCAAGTATGAAAGCCTATGATTGGCTGGCTGCCAATCCCGGACTTATTTTTGAAGATCCGAAGGAGTGTGCAACCGGAACCTATGATGATTTATGTGATGCGGATGAGCGTATGTGGGCATGTGTTGAGATGTATCGCATGACAGGCAGAGAGGATTGCGTCAGTCTTCTTAATCGTATGATGGAATTACAGATTTCCACAACTGCGCTTGGATGGGGCGATGTGGCAGGATTTGCTGCCTTGTGTGTATTTACTGATAAAGAAAACTGCTTTAGCGATTATGTTGTTTCTGCCTTGAAGGGAAGATGGATGGACGAGGCGAACAGACTCCTGTCTATTTCAAAAAAGAGTGGATTTGAGCTTGCAATGCATTCCTATGATTTTCCTTGGGGAAGTAATATGATTGTGCTGACCAACTGCGATAAGCTTATGGTTGCATATGAGCTGACCGGTGATGAGACCTATCTTAATGCAGCTTGTTGTCAGCTTGATTACATCCTTGGACGCAATGCATTGAATTTCAGCTATGTCACCGGACATGGTGAGAATGCTTGTGCACATCCGCATAACAGACCGACCGAGTCAGACGGAATTGATGAGATGATTCCGGGATTTGTATCAGGTGGTCCGAACCAGAATCCTTGTGATGAAGTTGCAATGAAGATGATTTCAAAAGGAACTGCTCCAATGAAGTGTTATGTGGATCATTGGGGAGCATTCTCTACAAATGAAATTACGATTTATTGGAACTCGCCGCTTGTATTTGCGCTGGCATTTCTTGTATAAAACATGCACATGTTACCTCGGCGTGTTTTGTGATATTATTTGTAATTTTTGTGTTGACAACCTTAAGGAGTTATAGTATATTATAACTCGTTGAGTGATTCAACAGGCTGCCGTGGCTCAGTCGGTAGAGCGTCGCATTGGTAGTGCGGAGGTCACGGGTCCGATTCCCGTCGGCAGCTTTTAAAAAGCTTTGGTTTTTGCCAAAGCTTTTTTGTTATGTAAATTATTAATTGAATCGTGCAGAAAAGTGTGTTACGATTTTACTATATGTCAAAAATATCAGGAAGGAGCGTGATTGAGGATGGAAGAAAAGATGAAAGAATTATTGGAAGAGACCGGAACTGTCGACATTCAAGAGACGGCAGAGTTTATTCCGGAACGACCGGATTATGAGGCAGAGTTGCTTTCGATTCTCGATTCTGACGCAAAACCTTCACAGCTGCGTGAACAGTTGGATGATTACCATGAAAATGATATTGCGTCTCTGTTAGAACGGCTCGATAAAGATGAGCGGAGACGCTTGTTCATGATTTTGAGTGCAGAGCGTATTTCAGAAGTATTTTCTTATGTTGACGAAGATGACATCAAAGGCTATATTGAGGAAATCGCACCGGATAAGGCAACCGAAATCATGGCTGCGATGGATACGGATGAGATTATTGATATTCTTGAAGAACTCGATGATGATGAGCGTGCTGAGGTGGAGAGTCTCTTAGATGATGAGACAAAAAAGGATGTTGAACGAATCTCTTCCTATGATGAAGATGAAATTGGTAGTTATATGTCTACCAATTATATATTGATCAGCCGCGAACTTACGATAAAAGAGGCAATGAAATCACTGGTTGAACAGGCTGCGGATCATGACAACATCTCAACGATGTATGTTGTAAACCGTGATGGTACATTTTACGGAGCACTCAGCCTGAATGATTTAATTATTGCCAGAGAACATGATGAACTTGAGGATTTGATCATCACCTCTTTCCCGTATGTATATGCGAAGGAGGATGTCAGCGATTGTATCGATGAATTGAAGGATTATTCAGAGGATACAATTCCGGTATTAGATAATCATAACCGCGTGATCGGTGTCGTAACTGCCCACGATATCGTAGAGATTGTCGATGATGAGATGGGCGAAGACTACGCAAAGCTTGCTGGTTTGACGGATCAGGAGGATTTGAACGAAGGCTTGATTGAGAGCATGAAAAAGCGTGTTCCCTGGCTGATCGTTCTTTTTGTGCTCGGACTTTCTGTGTCAGCGGTTGCAGGGATTTTTGAGAGTGTTATGGCGGAGCTTACGATGATTGTAAGCTTCCAGTCATTGATTTTAGGTATGTCGGGAAATGTTGGAACCCAGTCGCTTGCGGTTACAATCCGTGTGCTGATGGATGAAGATTTATCCGGAAAGCAGAAGTTTCATTTGGTGTTGAAGGAAATGCGTATCGGAATGTCCAATGGTCTGCTGCTGGGAAGCATTGCATTTTTATTTATCGGAGTATATCTGTTTTTGGTGAAAGGACAGGCTCTTGCTGTTGCATTCCCAATATCTGCATGTATCGGATTGGCGCTCCTTGTTGCAATGACGATTTCAAGCTGTACAGGAACCGCAATTCCGATGTTTTTCAATAAAATACATGTGGATCCGGCGGTTGCGTCCGGTCCGCTGATTACGACGGTGAATGATTTGGTAGCGGTTGTTACCTATTATGGATTGGCATGGATTTTGCTGATTAATGTGCTTCGGATTACCGGAGTATAGAAAGGAAAACGATTCTATGACAAAGAAATTCATACGAATGGTTCGTATGCTCGTGTTTGTATTATTATGTACCATTGGTGCAGGTAGTATAAGCTGTGAAATACAGGCGGCGCAGACAGCGCCGTTGGCTTTTACCAAAAAGATAACTACCTTGACTGCGGGAAAGTCTTATCAGATGAAAGTAAATCGCACAAGCGGTGTGACCTGGTCAGTTGGAAATGAAAAGATTGCTACCGTAGATGAAAACGGGAAAGTGCGGGCACATCGTTACGGAAAGACACATGTATATGCAGCTTGTGAAGGTAAAAAAATCAAAATTCTTTTGCAGGTGAAGGGAAAGAAAGTAGTGGGACTTGACCCGGGACATCAGAGTAGAGGCGATCGTTCTACCGAACCGAATGGACCGGGCTCTACAACCTACAAGGCGAAGGTTGCGGGTGGAACGCGCGGAACAGCAAGTGGAAAACCGGAATATCAGCTGACGCTTGAGATTGCCCAAAAACTGAAAAAGGAATTGTGGAATCGTGGCTATCAGGTTGTGATGACTCGGACCCAAAATGATGTAAATATCAGCAATAAAGAACGGGCGCTACTGATGAATGACAGCGGTGTTGATTTCTGCATTCGTATTCATGCGGATGGAGCAACCGCTTCAGCGCGCGGAGCAACTGTGTTATGTCCGTCTTCAAACAATCGTTACATTTCACATTTGAGTGAAGAAAGTAAAAAGCTCTCAAAGGCGTTGATTGATAATTATTGTAATCAGACCAAGCTTCGCAATCGAGGCATTTCTTATCGCGATGATCTGACAGGAACAAACTGGAGCACTGTTCCAACGACTCTAATTGAGCTTGGATTTATGACGAATGCAACAGAGGATCGTTTTATGGCTTCGAAGGAAGGGCAACAAAAGATGGTTTTGGGACTGGCAAATGGTGTTGACGCCTATTGCATTTCAAAGTAGTGTTTGATATAATTACTTCAATTTTTTTACAGAAAGAGGATACAGACATGGAGAAAAAGACATTTGTAACCAAAGAACAACTGGACGAAATCGTAAAAGAGTTTCCGACGCCGTTTCATTTATATGATGAGAAGGGAATTCGTGAAAATGCGCAGGCCGTAAAGGATGCCTTTGCATGGAATAAGGGATACAAGGAGTATTTTGCGGTAAAAGCTACCCCCAATCCGTATCTGATTAAAATCCTGAATGAATATGGGTGTGGTTGCGACTGTTCATCCATGGCAGAGCTTGTTTTATCTGATGCGTGTGATATTCGTGGTGAGGATATCATGTTTTCTGCAAATGATACGCCCGCAGAGGAGTTTGTAAAAGCTGCTGAGCTTGGTGCAATTATTAATTTGGATGATTTTACACACATTGCATTTTTGGAGAAGACATTAGGATATATTCCGGAGACGATTTCGCTTCGTTATAATCCCGGTGGAGTATACGAGATCAGTAATGGTATTATGGACAACCCCGGTGACGCAAAATACGGTCTGACAAAGGCTCAGCTTTTTGAGGGATATCGTATTTTGAAGGAAAAAGGAGCGAAACGATTTGGACTGCATTCGTTCCTTGTGAGCAATACCGTGACCAATGACTATTATCCGACTCTGGCGCGCACCTTGTTCAATCTCGTCGTCGAGTTAAAGGAACAGGTCGGAGTCGAGATTTCATTCATTAATCTCTCAGGAGGTGTTGGAATTGCGTATAAGCCGGATCAGGTGCCGAACGATATTGCTGTAATCGGTGAAGGTGTGCACAAAGCGTTTGACGAGATTCTCGTGCCGAACGGACTTGGCGATGTCGCAATCTATACAGAGATGGGAAGATTTATGCTCGGACCGTATGGATGCCTTGTAACGAAGGTATTACATGAGAAACATACCTATAAAGAGTATATTGGTGTAGATGCGTGTGCAGCAAATCTGATGCGCCCGGCAATGTATGGCGCATACCATCATATTACCGTAATGGGCAAGGAACATGAGGAGTGCGATCACATGTATGATATCACCGGAGCACTCTGTGAGAATAACGATAAATTTGCAATTGATCGTATGCTTCCGAAGATTGAAATTGGTGATTTGCTTGTCATTCATGATACCGGCGCACATGGCTTTGCAATGGGATATAACTACAACGGAAGATTGTGGTCTGCCGAGGTACTGCTGCAGGAGGATGGCTCTGCAAAGCTGATTCGTCGTGCACAGACGATTGCAGATTACTTTGCAACCTTTGACTGTTTTGATGAGTTCAAGGGTAAACTTCAATAAAAGCAATAAGAGATACTGTGTCGATATGACGCAGTATCTTTTTGCAACAGGTGATTTCTTCGAGTGAAAAGGACAAGGTGAACGCGATGAATATGCTGGTATCAGGTATTTCACATAAGGATGGAAAGAAGATTGCATATGTACGCTTTGAAGATGGTGATTGCTTTGCAGAGGCAGTGATACCGGAATGTCGTGTTACGAAAAGTGCAGGATTTTCTGAAGATGAGGTTCATCAGTTGGTAGATTATATGAAGAATAATCTTGCGATGCTAAAGAAACAGGCTGCCGGGATAAATCCAATTAAGGCAATGATGCGCAGCTCTGACTAAAAGGGAAATGATGCAGATAATTTGGGGGGATTCGTAGGATGAAAGTATGGTGCAGTAAAAGAAGACAAAAATGGATGGTGCTGCTTGCATTTGCAATGTCGCTTTGTTTTGCAATAACCGAAGTAACTTATGCTGATGAGCAGAATAATGAAGAAGTAATTGATACTTCGGTTGAAGTGGGGATATCAGAGGCAGAAGACCGCATCGTTAAGATTGATTCTTCTAATTTCCCACAGTTATATAAGACCTTGCGTGGCTTTGCGTATGATGTCAATCAGGACGGATACTTCAGTGGAAAAGAAATTGAAGAGTTAAAGGTTCTTGCAGTATCTGATCGTGTTTCTGATTTAAAGGGATTAGAATACCTTACTTCGTTAAATAAACTGTTTCTGGTGAATTACAATGGTTCAAAGTTAAAACTGGATCAGTCGGTAAAGCAGATAGAAACATTGTGTGTAACGCCCTCAAAAGAGACATTTACGGTTGATGCACCGTTTGTTAAGAATTTGGGAATTGGTCAAGTGGAATGCTTTGATGATTCAATCATGAATCATGCTGTGCTCAATGTGCGTTTGGATAACAGCGCGCATGTGAATCATGCAACGCGGAAAGTTGTGCTTACAAACTGTACAGGTGTTGAGAAACTAATTGTTCGGATGGGGTGGATGAATTCGATTACGATGCCGAAATCCGGCAGTCGGTTAAAGCATCTGGATATAGACGGTTCAAGAATTCAGACATTGGATTTGAAAAACGCCGCGAAACTGGAAACGATAGAGCTGTCGACCAGCGAGTTTTTGAAAGCATTGGATTTGAGCAAAAATACGAAGCTGTCCAATCTTACAATTGGAAATCTGTTGGGTTTGAAAACGGTAAATGTTTCTAAATGTACCGGACTAAAATATGCTTATATCAGCTGGGATATCGGTGTCAGGAAAATTGATTTTTCAAAGTGCAAGAACATAAAAAAAGTATTTCGTCCCAATGATGAGGTTAGCGTTGTAATGCCTGCGGGTAAAAAATCTTTATTGACCGGATATGGATGGGATGCGAAAGATAAGGACGATTATGATGTGTACCAAAAGAGTCGAATGGGATATGATTCGTGGCATTATGCATTTGTCAGCAGACATTCGGAGTATGAGGACGATTATAACAAGAAAGGCATTGTGAAATTAACCAAAGCAAATTTCCCGGATATCTATGACTCCATATCTTATCTTGATTTTGATGCAAATGGCTGGTTGTCACAATCGGAATTAGATGCTTTAACAGCGATTTATTGCGATGCTTCTGTGCGTTCTTTGAAAGGAATCGAATATTTTCGTTTTCTGAATACAATAAAACTTTCAAAGTACAGTGGAAGCAAGATTACGATATCAAGCAAGAATAAAGCGTTGCGAAGGCTTTCTGTTAAATGTGACGCAAAGGAATTAACTGTAAATGGCAAAGATCTTGTTTCGCTTAATATTTCAATGACAAATAAAAATGCAACGAAGGTGAATGCTTCGGCCTGCAAGAATCTTTCGGCGTTTTCATTGTGCGGAGCAGATCCCAATGAGAATAATGTGAAACTAAAGTCAGTAGCGCTTCCAAAAAGCGGAAAGAAATTAAAGTATCTTGAGTTGAGTTCGCTTGGCATCAGCAGCGTGAATTTTTCGGACTATGCCAATTTGGAAGGATTAGGACTTTTTTACAATCGCAAGTTAAAGTCTGTTTCTGTTACAAAAAACACAAAGCTTCGCGGTGTGTGGGTGATAAGTTCAGAAATGGGGACATTAGACTTGAGCAGATGTACGAAGCTTGAAGAGTACTTTTGTTTATATAATAATTGTATACTTCCGAAAAAGAACCTGGCGAAGCGTAAGACAAATTACTGGATGTATGGTATTTATCACAGTATTGACGGGTATTGGATTTGATAGTTATCTGATGAGAAAAAGAATAGAAAATGAAAAATAACTTGCATTCTGCTGTCATGTATGATAAAATTCATTTGTTTGGTAATCAGCCAAACAAATGCGCCGGCGTGTCGGAATGGCAGACGATGCAGACTCAAAATCTGTTGTGGGTAACCACGTGTGGGTTCAAGTCCCACCGCCGGCAGTAAAATCAAGTGTTTCAGTAAAAATATTTGATAACTCGTGATAACTACAACAAAGAATACAGGAAAGGAGATTCCTGTGCAAGTGCTACTTAGAGTGTGTGAAGAAAAGTCTGTAAATACTGATCTTCTATGATAATGATTGGGCTGCAGGCTCTCAGATGAGCTTCCAGCCCTCGTTTTATATATAACAGCACTTGCTAATACATGTCAAGAGCAGGCGGGGGCCGCCTGTCAAAATAGCCGTTTTCCGATCTATTATTCCGGAAGCCGACCTTCGTACATAATACAAAGTTCTCCGTAAACCTGTCCCCAGTTCCGTATTGGCATGGTCCATTTCTTCGTTGCTTCGAAAGTGGATAGATATAGAGCTTTCAACAATGCAGTATCGCTGGGAAATACGCTTCTCTGGCGGTTGAGTTTGCGGTAGGTTGCGTTCAGGCTCTCGATCGCGTTTGTGGTATAAATTACCTTACGGACTTCCGCTGAAAACTTGAAGATTGGAGAAATGGCATCCCAGTTCTGCTTCCAGCTTTTCATAGAATTCGGGTATTTTGCACTCCATTTTTCCGTAACACGATCTAGGGCATCCAGTGCCTTTTCTTCGGTTGGTGCTTGGTAAATGGTCTTCAGGTCTGTACAGAAGGGTTTGCGGTCTTTGTCCGCCACATACTTCATGGTATTTCTGACTTGGTGAACGATACAGCGCTGATATTCAGTTTTGGGAAATGCAGCAGCTATGGCTTCTTTGATACCGGTCAGTCCGTCTGCACAGATAATCAGGATATCCTTTACACCTCTGTTTTTCAGGCCATTCAGGACAGAAAGCCAGTACTTGGCGCTTTCATTTTCTCCTACTTCGATTGTTAAAACTTCCTTGTATCCATCTTGGTTTATGCCAAGGATCACATAAGCTGCGAGTTTTCGGATTACACCGTTATCGCGGACAGAATAATGGATTGCATCAATGTAGAGCACGGGGTATACTTCCGAAAGAGGACGGTTTTGCCAGTCCTCGATCTGTGGCATAATCTTGTCTGTAACATCTGAAATGAAGCCTTCCGATGCCTCAAATCCATAAATATCTTCCAGTGTATCCGAGATCTGCCTTGTGGTCATTCCCTTTGCATACATGGAGATGATCTTCTGGTCGATATCGGAAATATCTTTCTGCCGTTTTTTCACTACCTGTGGTTCAAAAGTGGATTTACGATCTTGCGGGACTTCGATTTCCATGCTGCCGTAGCTGCTGTTTACCTGTTTGGTCTTGTAGCCGTTGCGATAGTCATCACTGTCAGAGCGTTCGGATTTGGAATAACCCAGATGATCATCCATTTCAGCCTCCATCATTTCCTTGATGGTGCCACCTAGCAGGTCTTTGAGGGCATCCTGGATATCCTGAGCGGATTCGATGTCATACTCCTGCAGGAGCATCTGGATGATGTTGCGTTTTCCTTCAGTCATTTGTACTTTGTGTACCGGTTTCTTTTCTCTTGCCATAATAATAGGCCTCCTATGATTTGAATTTTATCATAGAAGACCTACTGATTAACACCTATTTACAGAAAAACTTTCACAGACTCGCAGGAAATGCCCCACTGCCAAAGTCTTTTTATATATTATCATTTAATTTGATTTTTTTATACTCAAAATCGCGTTTCTATCTACTTGTTGCTCTCTGTACATTTCCTGTAACTTAACTGTGTTTGCCATATCATTTCCCTCCTGTATTTGAGATTTGTTTGCGCTTCATTTGTTGGTATGATCGTAACATACATATGTTGAATGTATTTTGACTTTATATATGAACTTGTGTTATTGTTTACATATAGTGAATATGTCAATAACATATATAAGGAGTTTCTACAATGGGAAAAGTACCAGAGTATAATTTTTGAGCAATAAATAAATACAATGCAAAATTTGATAGAATAGCGGGTAATCTTCCAGAAGGAACAAAGGAGCGTATAAAAGAATTGACTGGGAAGAGCTGCAATGCATATCTTTCAGAACTTGCACTTGCAGACCTTGACAGACTTGAGAGTTTAGTTGGCGCAGAGACAGAAGAATCAGAGCATTCGAAAGACTTTTCAGATGTGCCGTTCATAGATTAGGCAGAAAGGAGCTGACAAGGTGCAGATTGAAGAAATCAAAAGACTGTGTAATCAGTCAAAAATAAAGTGGTCTACTCATTGCCTGGAGCGCATGCAGGAGCGAGACATAACAAGGACAGATGTCAAGAACTGCCTAAGCAACGGAGAAATCATAGAAGATTATCCGGACGATTTTCCACATCCAAGTTGTTTGATTTTGGGCTATACAGTAAACAATAAAGTTATACATGTAGTGGTTGGAAATGATGGAGAATATATTTATATAATAACTGCGTATTATCCAAACACTGCAAAATTTGAAGATGATTTGAAAACTAGAAAGGGGCGTTGATTATGTGCATGTTTTGTAAATGTGATAC
>JAQXMB010000123.1 GCA_029012425.1 bacterium
TCGGTAATTAACCCTGTCTCTGCTTATGTTTAGGATTTTCACAGATAATACGGATACTACCTTTTCTCTTGATAACTTTGCATTTCTCACAGATAGGTTTTACTGATGATCTGACTTTCATCTCAAATCCTCCTTTCCTAAACGCCTATATTACTTGTTTCCGGACGCACTTCCAGAACCTGAACAAACGCATCCGATTGCTATTGTAGCACGGATGCGTCAAGAAATCAACTTCTTTTTTAACTTTTATTTCCTCATTTCGAGAGCCTTTTCACGATCTCGCCGCTGATGACTCCGACCACAATTCCTGCTCCGATTCCCGTAAACCACAGGACGATCAAATACCATGCGATCGCCTTCGTCTGCAGGAGAAGCATCGCAACAAGTATCTGTCCTAAATTGTGAGCGATTCCTCCGGCAATACTGACAGTGACAATCTGAAGTGGGGTAAAACGCTTTAAGAGAATCATAACGATCCCGCTTAACAAACCTCCGGCCAGCGAATACAAAATGCTCATACCATTTCCGAACATAAATCCAACCAGCAGAATCCTTATGATATTGATAACGATTGCACTTTTCTCATCGATTGCATACAGTGCAAATAATACTACCACATTGGTCAACCCCAGCTTCATACCCGGAACCGCAAAGAAAACCGGAACCAACGATTCTACATAACTTAGCACCATTGCTAACGCAATGAGTAATCCATACTTTGCAACATTTGATGTTTTCATATCTTGTTCCTTCTAATGAATCGTCGCATCGATATCTGCATCTTCACCGCCACTAATTCGAACCACCACTTCATTCGGCAGACAGATAATCGAATGTGAGGAATCATGTATCTTTCCCATATGCTTGCATAGTCCATCCGGACAGCTTGCATCGCCTATCCATGCACATCCGTCTTTTATCATCAAAGTGTTTGTCCCACCATTTTTGCCTTCAATTATATAAGTCCGTTCTTCTGTCAACGGAAATGAGGCAACCGGAGCACCGGCTACTTCCACGATTACCGTCTCGCCTTCTTTTTGTGTAAGTAGCACAACGGCCAGTATCAAAAAACCAATCGCAACCATACCTGCGATAATAATAACATCTAATTTATGACTCTTTTTCTTTTCCATAAACATTCACACAGACATTTCCTGTTCATAACTTAAATGAAAGCGCGTTGATGAACGCGCTTCCATTTATTATTATATACTATTGTACCATGCTGATACATTTAACCGGGCAACCCTCTACACAGACACCACATCCGGTACACTTAGAGTAATCCACACGGGCAAAATTATTCGTAACAGTAACCGCTCCGCTCGGACAATTTTTCTGACATTTCATACAACCGATACAACCGTTTGAACAGGTCGCGCGGGTGAGTGCGCCTTTGTCCTTATTCGAACAACGAACCACTGCCACCTTTTTCACCGGAACCATGTCAATCAACTGATTCGGACACGCAGTTGCACAAAGTCCGCAGGCTACACACTTATTCCGATTTACAACAGCCACGCCATTCACAACATGAATGGCATCATACTCACATACCTTCGTACAATCGCCACATCCGAGACATCCGTGCATGCAGGCAAACGGTCCGCCAAACAACATCTTCGCAGCCGCGCAGGAATCGATTCCCTGATATTCTGATTTTTTGTTACAAGAATCACAATCACCGGCGCACTGTACCAACGCAGCAACTTTTTCTGATTCAGTAACCTCTACGCCAAGAATTCCGGAAATTGCAACCATCGCATCATTACCACCAGGTCGGCAAAGATTTGCCGGAATACTTCCATCATTAGCCAATGCTTTCGCATATGAATCACAGCCTGAATATCCACAGGCTCCACAGTTCGCTCCCGGAAGCACATCACGAATCGCAATCTCCTTCTCATTTACAGGAACTGCAAACACGGTTGATGCAACGGAAAGAAGAATCGCTGCAATCAGTCCAACTCCTCCAACAAGCAAAACTGCAATCAATACAACTTTTAACATAGGTCATTCTCTCCTTACAATTATGCAAACAGTTTTTCGATAATTCCTGCAAATCCATAAAATGAAATAGAAACGATTGATGCAGAAATCAATGCAATCGGTACACCCTGGAATGCCTTCGGGGGATTTGAGTTTTCAATTCTTCCTCTTACTCCGGCAAAGAGCCACATTGCAAGAAGGAAACCGAGTCCACATCCGAGAGAGCTAACCATAGATTCAACAAATCCATATCCATCGGAAATGTTATTGATTGTTACACCGAGCACTGCACAGTTTGTAGTGATAAGCGGAAGATATACGCCCAGAGACTGATACAATGCCGGGATATATTTCTTTAATACCATCTCTAATAACTGTACTAATGCTGCAATTACGAGAATAAACACAATGGTCTGCAAATATCCAAGACCCAGCGGGTCAAGCAAAAATGTCTGAATCGGCCAGGTTGCAAGTGTCGCAAGAAGCATAACAAATATAACTGACAATCCCATTCCAACTGCCTGATCGGTTTTCTTTGAAACACCAAGGAACGGACAGATTCCAAGGAATTTTGAAAGCACATAGTTGTTTACCAAAACCGATGACATCAATATAACAAGAAGACTTTTAAGCATTTACTTCATCCTCCTTCTTTTCATTTGAAGGGCAAATTCCACCGCAGGTCTCTGCAGCAGCACAACCCTCGCAACCAATCTTATTCTTCGGCTTGTTTGTAATTGCAGCGACAAGTGCAATGATACATCCAAATGCAAAGAATCCACCGGGTGAAGCCGTCAGAATCGGAACATTATACTCAGAGAGAACGGGGATGCTGTATCCGGCAAATGTACCGTTTCCTAATACCTCTCTAAAGGTTGCCATCAACAAAAGAGCGATGGTAAATCCAATTCCCATGCCGAGTCCGTCTAATGCAGAATCAATCACATTGTTCTTGCGTGCAAACATCTCCGCACGGCCTAAAATGATACAGTTTACAACGATAAGTGCGAGGTATACACCTAACATATCATATAAATCGGGCAGATATGCCTGCATTAACATCTGCACAACGCTTACGAAACCGGCAATTACTACGATGTAGCAGGGGATACGCACCTTATCCGGAATAATATTTCTAAGTGCCGAAATAACCATATTCGAGCAGAGCAAAACTGCCGTTGCCGCGAGTCCCATTGCTACTGCCGAAATCACGCTTGTTGTTGTAGCAAGTGTCGGACATGTTCCAAGAATCAGTACAAGTACCGGATTCTCTTTAATCAGTCCCTTCAAAAAAATTGATGATTTTGATGTTTTATTCATTACTGTGCCTCCTTTACTGCCTTGAACGCATCGAACGCAGCATGAATGGAATCAGATACTGCTGTTGCAGTGCAGGTTGCACCGGCAACCATAGTTATGTCATCCGAATAGGTTGCTTCATTCACACCAACAAACTGATTCACATATGCACTCTTATCGGTAAGCTGATGATCTTTATAGTATTCCTCCTGAACAATAAGCTCCGTAATCGGTTTGTAAGTGACAACAGAACCCTCTGTATCCAGCACAATTGCCATCTGAAGAACCGTGTTATTAAATCCGAACACATCTGTATTAAATACATAATAGGTATCATCACCGACAGTTGCCTCATAAGCACCGCTTACAGCGTCAAAGCTCGGTGCAGATTCAATCGGTGTAAGAACCGCATCATCACCAACTGCTTTTTTTGCATTTTCCAAATTGCGCTGTGCAAAAGCCTCCGCAATTGACGGGAATGCTGCTGCCACTTCATCTGCAGGTCCTTCTACCTCATTGCCCTCAAGATCGTAGCACTTTGCATCACCAAATGCATTGATCACACATACAATCGTTCCGGCGTCATTGGATGTAACAATCGCATAGCCGCAATTGTTATTTGCCACATATGCTGCGGTATAACCGGCCGGATCAATCTCCGACACCTGTGCTGCCCCAAGGGCATCTGCACATCCGGGCAAAATAACAGGAAGGATATCCTTCACCATCTGGTCTTCGCTCTTCTGTCCCTCCGCAACTGCTCCGCTTGAAACAAGAACGGAGAATGCGTCCTGAATCGCTTCCTTGAAAGCGGTTGATGAATAGGTAACACCTGCAAATGTATCGATTCCATTTAATGCTGAGTCAGCACCTACATATGTCTGCGGATAGTCCGGTCCAAAGTCTTTTGACTCATAGTATCCGGTAATGGTTACGCCAACGATTGTTCCGTCAGCTCCGATTGCAACGGTAATGCTCATATTATCGGAAGAATACTGGCTGGTTGTAGAAAGAGTAGCCACATATCCCAGACCACTTGTCTCTTTATAAAGACCGGTCACTGTCTCAGGTGCATCTGCGGGTAATTCCACATCCTCGAAACCTTGCGCATCTGCCATAACCACATAGAGGGAATCATATGCTGCTGATGCTTTATTACTTTCGATGACAGGGGCTGTAAAAAAGTTTGTTACTGAAAGAAGAGTTGCTACCACAACACAGATTGCGGTAAGTACAACTACGCTTTTTACATTTGATTTCATTTTGCTGCACCCCCAAATACTTTTTTCGCTGTCCATTTCTCAATATAAGGTGACAAAATGTTCATAAGCAGAATTGAGAATGAAACACCTTCGGGATAGCTTCCGTAAAAACGAATCAGGCAGGTGATAACACCACAGCCAAGTCCAAATACAAAGCGTCCCATCGGGGTCGTCGGTGTTGTAACATAATCCGTAGCCATGAAAAAGGCTCCTAAAAATACACCGCCTGAAAGTGTATAGATCAATGCGGTTTCCGGATTTCCGGTATAAAGTAAAGAAAGCAGGAATACAGAGCCAATAAATGCAACGGGTGTATACCACATAATTACTTTACGGGCAATCAGATAAACACCGCCGACCAACAGCGCAACCGCACAAGTCTCACCCAGTGCTCCGCCGCGAATACCAAGGAACATGTCCATAACAGACACGCCTACTTCTTCACCGGCGCTCAGCTGTGCCAGAGGTGTTGCTCCCGCAACCGCATCAGCCATCTTCGGCATTACTGCCGATGTCATTGTTCCGGTGAAGGCAATCAACATAATAATACGACCGGTAATTGCAGGATTTGCAAAATTCATTCCAAGTCCGCCAAACAGATTTTTCGCAACAATAATAGCTGCAAAAGAACCGATCACTGCCTGCCATACAGGAATATCTGCCGGAAGGTTCATTGCCAGAAGCAAACCAGTAATAATCGCTGTAAGGTCACCAATTGTCTGCTTCTTCTTTACAATCACATTAAATAACGCTTCAAATATTACGCACGAAAGAATACATGTAGCAATTACAAGTAAACTTCTCATTCCAAAAAGAACAACCGAAGCGATTGCCGCAGGAATCAGGGCAATAATCACATCAAGCATGATGCTTTTGGTTGTACGCTTCGAAAAAATATGAGGCGATACTGACACAATCATATTCTCTTCCACGGTATTAAGCCTCCTTTTCTTTCTCTGCCTGTTTTTGCTTGTAATTGCGAAGTTCTGCTTTTGCAAGCTTGTTACGGGCAATAATATTTCTCTTTGCGGGACAACTGTATGCACAGCATCCACACTCCATGCAGACATTAATCTTTAATGCCTCAAGCGTCTCAAAATCCTTTGCTGCCAGTGCCTTGGCAAATCCAATCGGATTCAGACCAAACGGGCAACTGTTAATACAATTTCCGCAATGGATACACGGGCTTTCCTCCGTGCGCTTTGCATCCTTCTCGCCAAATGCAATGATTGCATTGGTATTTTTAAGAACCGGCTGCTCTAGCGAGGGAACCGCAATACCCATCATAGGACCACCGTAAAGAACTTTCTTGGGCGTTTCCTTAAACTCGCCAACAAATGCAAATACATCCTTCATTCTTGTTCCGATGGGAACAATCACATTTTTCGGTGTTGCAATTGCAGACCCGTCTACCGTAATGCACTTCTTTACAAGAGGCATACCGGTTCTGATATACTCAGCAAGCGAAGCAAGTGTGGTCACATTAATCACGATGCATCCGACATCAAGCGGCAATTTGCCTTCCGGAACAACTTTTCCTGTCAGCTTGTAGATGAGAACCTTTTCTCCTCCCTGCGGGTACTGACTGGGAAGAACCTGTACAGATACGGCAGAATCCTTCGCAGCAATCTCCTGCATCTTTGCAATCGCTTCCGGTTTGTTCTTCTCAATTCCAAAAACAATCTTCTTCGCCCCAAGATACTTCTCAAGAAGTTCAATTCCTTCTTTAATATCTTCCGCGCGATCAAGCATTGTTCTGGTATCGCTTGTAATAAACGGTTCACATTCCGCACCATTTATCAGGATTTCCTGAATAGAAGACAAATCCTTAACGCCAAGCTTTACCGCAGTCGGGAAACCGGCTCCACCGAGTCCGACAATACCACTGTCTCTTACTGCTGCAATAAACTCCTCAAAATTGGTTACCTTCGGAGGTTTCACACCTTCGAACGGGCGCATTTCACCATCAGACTCAATATACACTGCGTCTGCAAAAGCGCCGTTTGAGCCGACAATCTTGTCAACCTTTGTTACTTTTCCTGATATGGAAGCATATACAGGACTGCACACGAATCCGGTAGCTTCACCGATTAGCTGTCCTACCCCAACCATATCCCCTACTTTTACAACGGGCTTTGCAGGTGCGCCAATATGCATGTTCATCGGAATGATTACCGATGCAGGTGCAGGCATCACTTCTGCTTTCATAGCCGCCGTATGCTTTAAATGTGGAACGGATACACCGTTCATTCTGA